>MHIM01000013.1:1978-37695 GCA_001817505.1 Candidatus Buchananbacteria bacterium RIFCSPLOWO2_01_FULL_39_33
TTCAAAAAACAAATCTTTTTATATTTTATATAGAGCTCTTTTGGGATTTTAGAAAAGAAAACGCCCCGTGTGAAGATCTCACTCGGGGCTTGATTTAGGAAAAAAGCTGTTGAGCTTTGACGAGATAGTTTCCCGCCATACTCCAGTCAATAGGATCTAGAGCGTTTCCGCTCGGACGAAGTCGTCCTTGGGCATCAATACTTAAGTCCGGGAATACTGCGGTGAGTGGCTCAACTAATTGAATAGTTTCCGGTCCGAGGCCACCAGCGGCACCGATTCCGAGCATTGGAAAACTCTCCCTAATCGCTCGCGCATATGGAATGAGGCCATCGGCATCCATGCCCAGACCCCTCCCCATACTTTTGTCGAGCAATACTCGATGGATAACACCTTCATAGTCACTGAGACGCTCAACAACTCTTTGCGGATCGTTGCCAACTTCCTCAAGCGCATTCTTGCCAATTTGCAGAATAACCTCAATCTGTTTGCGGGAAATATGAACTCCGTTAGCGATTTCTCCTGGATCAGGCCAGACCATATCGAGTTGAATGGCCTGAATGCCAATTCCACCATAGAAAATTGCTGTCGCGAGACTTTTCCAAAGCTCGGGGCGATTGTCATAGTCTGCGTAGTGCAAACAGTTATACACCTCGTCCGAGGAAAAGATCTCCGCGATTTGTTCTTTCTGCGGAAAAGCGTTTTGCCACTTACTCTGAATGCCGTGAAGTGTTTTGTAGCTCATCATAACGCCGATATGTAAAACTCGGCTTGATCCCTGCGGTCGGTGAGCGGAAAACACTCGGGACATTTCCCGAACCTGTTCAAAGTCAGTAAAATCAGTAATGCCAATGTATGGATTCATTGCCTGTTCCTCATTCATTGTCTGTTCCTCCTTATGTAAAAGATCATTTTTTGTTTAAACTAGCTTAGCACAAACAACCATAATAATCAATGAATAGGAAAAATCCCAAAAGAGCTCTTAAATTAAGGTAAGATTTGTTTTTTGAAACTCAAGGGGGCGCTGCGCTTTCTTTTGCCCCTATATCTGATATAATTACATTAATGAGGGGCAAAAGAACCCTCGGACAACACCGAATAAACGGAAAAGTCCTCGGCTCGGACTTTTCGCAAATTTTTCTTCGCTACGTTTCAGAAAAACTTCGTTTATTCGGATACGTTATAACGCCATCGCTTCGCTCTCGGCGTCATAACGGCGGCGCCTATCGTCGCTGTTAGGCGAAATTTGACGAAGTAATTTAAAATTTTTTCTTTTTAATAAAGAATGTCCTTTTTGATTTTTTATAATTTTTACAAAAAGAAGAGGTAAGAAAATTAATTCTTGCCTCAGTAGTTTTGCCAAAGCCAGGGTCGTTGTTTTCTTGCTCGCATAAAATCTATAGACACTTTTTTTCTTGGATTGTGTGTAGGATACTTATCGGTTGTAAAGTCTCGATCATTTATTCTCCATGAAAAAAATTCTGTCAGATCTTCATCGACAAGCGTATCCAATCCTATTTCATACGCTCGCTTTGCCAGTTTTTCCACACAATCCCACATGTGAAAACCAGCAATTCTGATTACTCGCACTCCACTTATTTGACTTAAAATATTATCCTGATTCGGATACACCTTTTTGGTAGTGTGAGTTTTAAAATCAAGCCCAACTTTGATAATCCGATCTGAAGACCGAATCTCGATAATTTCAGAAACCGCACAATCGTCAAAAATCGCCCAATTTATGCCAAAGCCCTTTTGGCGATATCGTTGGTCAATACATTTATTTAGCATGTCGCCGTATTTTTTTCTAAACGCTTCTACGCCTCCTTTCTCATGCCATCCATGATTTTTGACTTCAAAGTTGATTATTTCCGGAATGGGATATAAAAATACAAATTCTTTGTTGGTCATTAGACACCTCCATTTGTTAAAGTTCTATAAAACAGTTAAGCATATTCGAGTCTTATTGTCAAGAGAAAAATTATAAAAAATCAAAAAGGGCAATAAACAATGAAGAAAAATTTAAAATTACTTCGTCAAACTCAAAGGGACGCTACGCTTTCTTTTTGACTTTTATTTGATAAAATAACAATAAGGCCAAAATGAACCTTCGCCTAACAAAGAATAAAAGGAAAATGCCTCGGCTCGGCATTTTTCCAAATCCCGCACCGATTATGATATGATAGAGCTAGTGCATTTTAACAAGTTTTGAGGATAAAATAAGTTTTACGCATGAATACGGGCGCGGGACTTCTTTTATTCTTAAACGTTATATGAAATAATTAAAAGTTTTTTCCTGCTTCGCAGGAATTATTCGGGGTTATTTTTATTTTTTTAAATACAAAAAAATACAATCTTATGAGACATGACGACAAAAGAAAAATTAACAATAGAAAAGAGGCAGTAAAAACATCAATAATAATTGCCGTCATTATCGCCGCATTATGATATTTTGGCGTTAAAACAGATATTATAATTTTAGGTTTATTGATTTTATGCATTGGAGTCCTTACTTATTTTATGCTTGATTACGATAACAACATAGAAGATATACAAAACAAAATTGACGAATTTAAAAAATAGCTAAAACCGCAAGATTTTACCGAAATTAGACAAAACTATAAATTTATGACATAATTAAGATATGTCCAAACAACAAATAACCACAATTTTAAAGGCCTTTCAAAAATCTCCGGCAAAAAGCAAATTACGCCGAGGTTATTTCAGTATGTTCGAAAAAAGAATGGCTTATCGCACAACTAAGGGTGAAAATCCAGAAGTAACCAAAGGAATGGTGGATAGGGTTTTTCTTAAAATCAAATCTTAAACAATATGGCCAAACGCCTAGGCGAAACAAGCTACAAAGAAACAGCTTTTGGCATTATCCCACGATCAAAACTTATTCTTCTGGAAATTGAAGGAATTACAAGAGCGTGGGATTTTGTTTTAAAGAAAAAGATCAAAAATAAGCTTCCTCTCACTCCGAACTTTCTTAAAAAGATTCATGAGATCGGTTTTGGTTGGATTTTTCCCGAGTTGGGCGGAAAATTTAGAAAAATTGATGTCACCGTTTCCAAACATATTCCTCCAAAATTTTATCTTGTGCCGCAGGAAATGGATAATTTTACCAAAGACCTAAAAATCAGAATAAAACATTTACCTAAGATAGACGACGAAAAATTTATTAACGAATTAATTTCTCTTTTGTCGTGGTCGCATCATAAATTTCTTTGGATTCATCCATTTCATGATTACAACGGCCGTATTGGCAGATTACTGATTAACATTATTTTGCTAAATCTAAATCTTCCGCCAATTGAATTAAAAGTAGAAACATCTGCTGGCAGAAAAAATTATGTTAAAGCGTTGCAATTAGCCGACAATCATAATTACACAAAATTAGAAAACATTTTTAAATCAGCCATAGATGAAATGGTGAAAGAATTGAATTCAAAAAAATAAAAATAACCCCAAATAAAATTTTGCCACAAGGCAAAATTAAAACTTTTAATTACATCCGATAACAGCGTGTATGCGGTTCGTGCTTGGCTCCGCTAAATACTCTCCCATATCCGCTTAAGTCGGCGGACATCGCATACACGCGAACGTTATGACGTCATCGCTTCGCTTTCGGCGTCATAACGGCGGCGCCTAAAATAGTTCGGGGAGAATAAAAAGACTGGCGGACGCCGCCGAACCACCAGTTGTCATTCCAGTCGTTGTCGTTGCGGTTGACGTTCACGTTGCGCTCATCGTTATTGCGGTTGAAGGCGGCGTAACAAGCGGAGAAATATGCAACGCATTATCTGTGCCACTGCCCCTTGAATACTCTTGAGGCTGTATTTTATTTGGGATTTTTAAATCCACCAATGCGTTGCGCCAAGTATTTTTATTTTTCAAATAACGGAAAACACTCTAACGGCAACGTATTGCCGATTATTCCGGTTTGCCCGTTATCCCAGAGTTCAACCGCCTGCAGCCGTAACCGCAGACTGTGTCGTTTACTATCCAAAATTATTTTACCACATTTTTTGTTATAAAAAAATATCCCCACACCTTCTTCCTTGTTTCAGAAAGTTGATGCGGGGACTTGAAACGCAAGTGACGTAAGGACTCTAAGTCCTAAACGCCAAAGTGACTAAGCGCCTTACTGGCGGACGCCGCCGAACCACCAGTCGTCATACCAGACGTCGACGCCGCGGCGGCGGACGTTCACGTTGCGCTCAGCGTCAAGGCGGCCGAAGGCGGCGTAACACCAGTTGCCGTCGGCATCCTTCCAATGGGTGCCGTTGGGATACTCGTCGGCAAAAGCCGGGTCAGCCTCGTTGACCGCGGCTTGAGCATAAGGATCGGGTACAAGGCCGCGTTCCTCATACGCCTTGGCCACTTCGTCATCGTTGGCGTTCTTGCCGACCCGGAAGAACTCCATGATGACGTTCTCCTCCACGCCGGTGCCGCCGGATGGCATAGCAGCCACCACGGCACTGTTCGTGTACTGGCGCCGGCCGGTGGCGTCGAGCACTTGCTGGGGGTTGCGGGTGCGGTCGACTCGATTTACTGTCACCACTACCCTCATTTCTGTTACTTTCACTTCCGTTGATGGGGTCGATGATGTGTTCATCGGCGTCATCCTCCCTTACTTCTTCTTTACACGAAGTTTGCTAGCGGACTACCACAATAGTAGTCATAGCTAAAAATCACCTAGGATTTAAGTACCTTTTAGCTATGACTACACATTTGTAAGTATATTAAACCATTTAAAAAGAACTAACAATCTAATATACCATACATTCTGAATTATGTCAAATTAGTCAAATAAAATTAAAGATATCCTAAAATTTAGCTAATTTAAACAATATTTGTTGACTAGTTCGCGGCATTCACCCCCAAACCCCTCTGTCGCTCGCATAAGTGGAAAATCAAATTCTTTATTTAATATAAGAGTATTGGTAAAATGAATATAAGAATAAAAATGTACATCACACAACATGTTTTAGACGTAATCGCTTGGTCGCTTGCGCGATTGACTTTGTCAAATTATATCGCGCCGCGCCCGGCGCGACTCCGCCTAAAACGGAAACGTTTTATAATACCATCATTTCACCGCTATTAATGCTTCATGCTCAGCTAACGCCGAATACTCGCTTAAATTGCCGATTTTCTTTATTTCTGATAAAATAAAGGCGGAAAATCAGCAACTTTGCATACACGAGAACGTTGTGTAAAATAAATAATATTTTTATATGAATATAGAAAACTTTCCCAATCCAAAAGAAAATGAAAAAATTGGCATAGAAGAAGCTACTTCATTTGAAGATTTATACGAAATGTTAAAAATTTTAGGTGATATTGAAGGAACTGGCAGATCATATACTCCAGACAAGATTATTGAATATATTGAGCAAGTACGCCGTGATGAAATGGATATAGGTTATATTACCAGAAGTCATGGAATACGCAGTACTGTTGAGAAACTTTTAAAAAATGATAAGGTATATCAAGAAATTGTAAAAAGAAGCGCTGAATAAAAAAATTAATTACATTGCTTAACGGTGTCGTGGCTCCTGTTATCTGTCTTGCTGCCTCGCGATATTATCGAAGAAAGTTTAGTTGAAATATAAAAACCCCGCCAAGTAGCGGGGCTTTCATATAAATTATTTCTCGACTTCAATCTTAACTTTTTTAGCCGCTTGTTTGGCTTTTTGCTTGGTTTTTTTAGCTTTCTTGGTTAAAGTTTTTTTGCCGACTTTTTGGGCTACTTCAACTCTCTTTTTAAATTTGTCAACTCGCCTGGCCGAATCCACCAATTTTTGCTTGCCGGTGTAAAAAGGATGGCAAGCCGAGCAGATTTCAACGGCAATGTTTTCTAAAGTGGAGCCAACGGTAAAGATCTGGCCGCAAGCGCAAGTGACTTTGGCCTCTTTAAAATATTTAGGATGGATATTTTTTTTCATTATTTTTATATTTTTATATTCTTGTATTTCTAAACCAGCTTAGCACATTATTTTATTTTTGGCAAGAAGAGCTTATTTTCTGTTGTGGATTCTTTTGGAATGGTTGGAAACCGCAAAAACGCCAATAACCACCGTGTACATAACGGCTGATTCTTCAGGAATTTTATAAAGCCCGTCAGAGAAGGGAGCCATGATAACAAAAATGGCCATGATAATTGTCCAAGCGATAACAAAACCTTCGCCGGCAAATTGGGAGGTGAATCTATTTTTCCAACGCTCATATTCTTTTTCGCTGGTATAAATGCCTAAAATCGCCATGTAAATTATACTAATGGCGCTGCTGGCAATATCAAATTCATGGCTGGAGAAAAAATCCAGCATAAAAAAAGCCATCGTTAAAACTGTCCAAAAATTAAGAATGACTTTCAGGACCAGGCGGTCAAAAAAATATTTTCTTTTTTCTTTCCCTTAAACATGTCTTATATTGTATATTAAATTCATAGAAATTAGAAATCAAAATAGTGGAAAAATATTGCGAATTACCAATGACTAATTACTAATTACCACAAAATATTTGACATATTTACTATAATTTGTTAAATTAATAACCGTTATACTACTAATTAATTTCTCATACTTTCCTAAGGGTCGTTATAACAACCATTATAAATTTTCCTTGTTTTCGATATATTTCGAAAATAAAATGGAAAGTAGAGGCAGAAAGGAAACTAAATTATGACTTTGCCGACAATTTTAGAGTTATTGGAAGCTGGAGTCCATTTTGGCCACCAAAAAGGCCGCTGGCATCCGAAAATGAAAGAATACATTTTCACCGAAAGAAACGGAGTGCATATTATTGATCTGGAAAAAACTTTAGTTAAGCTGGAGGAAGCCGTTGATTTTTTGCGCCAGACAGCGCAAGCCGGCGGCGTGGTTTTATTTGTGGGCACCAAAGAACAAGGTCAGCTAATAATTAAAAAATATGCCGAAGCCGCCGGTATGCCTTATATCATTGAAAGGTGGATCGGCGGCTTGTTCACTAATTTTGGCAATGTCGGCAAACTTATAAAAAAATACCGCAAGCTTAAAGAAGAAAAAGAAGCCGGCGCTTTAGCCAAATACACCAAAAAAGAGCAGGTTGATTTTAATAAGGAAATTGAAAGGTTGAAGAAATTCGTTGGCGGCTTGGGCGATTTAAGGAAAATCCCCGATGCAGTTTTTATTTTAGACGCCAAAAAAGAAAAAACCGCCATTATTGAAGCCAGAAAAAAGCAAGTGCCGGTAGTCGGTTTCTGCGATTCCAATATCAATCCCGAGCTTTTTGATTATCCGATTCCAGCCAATGACGATGCGGTGAGATCCATTGAACTGATAACCAAATTAGCGGTTGAAGCTATCCAAGAAGGGAAAGCGAAATTAATAATTTAAGAATTTAAAAATTTCTAATTTCTAAACAATTTTAAAATTTAAGAATTAATTAATTGTTTTTTAAATTGAAAATTAAAAATTGAAAATTAATATTTATGACCATTGATCTTAAAATAATCACTCAACTTAGAAACCAAACTGGCGCCGGCATCGCTGATTGCCAAAGCGCTTTAGAAGAGGCCAACAGCGATTTAGACAAGGCCATTGAGATTCTTAGAAAAAAAGGCGAAATCAAAGCCGCTAAAAAGGCCGACCGAACCACCCATGAAGGCGTAGTGGCGATAGCTAAAAATAAAACTAAGACAGCTGTTATAGTTTTAACTTGTGAGACCGATTTTGTCTCCAGAAATGAGAATTTCATTTCGGCCGCTTCTGAATATGCCAATAAACTTTTGGCCATGGGCGAGGCGGGTTTTGAAAATTGGGCTGAAGAAAATATCAAAAAAGATCTGGTTTTAAAAATCGGCGAAAATATCAATCTTGATGATTTTGGCCTTTTGGAAGGCGAGACCTTGGGTTTTTATCTTCATTCCAATAAAAAAATTGCCGCTGTTGTTTCTCTGGTTTCCGGCAATGAGGAACTGGCTAATGTCTTAGCCATGCAAATTGTGGCGATGTCGCCTAAATGCCTTAGGCCGGAAGATTTGCCGGTTGCAGAATTGGCTAAAGAAAAAGAGATTTATCGCGCTCAAATGAAAGATGAAAATAAGCCGGTAGAAATCAGGGAAAAAATAATTATGGGCAAGCTCAACAAGTATTACGAAGAAGTTTGCTTATTGAATCAGCAGTTTATTAAAGATGACACTAAAAAAATCGCTGATTTATTAAAAGAAGCTGGTGAAGACGTGGTAATTAAAGAGTTTAGAAAGTTCAGTGTGTAATTTGGTAATTGATAAATAGTAATTTTTATTAAATTACAAATTCAAAATTTCAAGCTCCAAATAAATCTCAAATTATAATTTTCAAAATCCAAAACTTTTTAATTTATAATTTTGGTCATTGTAATTTATTTGATATTTGTAATTTTGAATTTGAAATTTTAATCTACAATCTTTAATTTTAAATCAGCAATCCGGCAAGCGGATACAATCGTAAATATATGCGACTGGCTATGGTACAATTTATTTCTTGGGATAAGTTTTATGCCTTTGACCCACGGGATCTAATGGTTAAAGAAGGTGATTTTGTCGTGGTTACCACTGCCCAGGGGATGGATATCGGCAAAGTGATAGAATTCAATGATTTGCCAAAAGAAGAATTAGCTGACCTGGGGGAAATCAAACCAATAAACAGGCTAGTGGCTCGCGAGGACTCGGAAATTTTGGCTGCCAACAATAGCTATTATAAAAAAGAGCAAGCTATTGATTATTGCCATAAGATGATTAAAAAATACGGCTTGGAGATGAAATTAGTTGATTGCTATTTTTCTTTTGATAACAACCGTTTGACTTTTGCCTTCATCGCTGACGGTCGAGTTGATTTCAGGAGTTTAGTTAAGGACTTAATCAGGCATTTTCAAAAATCAGTCAGGTTGTATCAATTGGGTGTGCGCGATGAGGCCAAAATAGATGGGGATATCGGCTCTTGCGGCCAGAATTTGTGTTGCCGTGGCCATTTACAAAAATTGGGCAATGTTACTTCCGACTACGCCGAAAACCAACAAGTGGCTCATCGCGGCTCCGAACGACTCTCTGGCATTTGCGGTCGCTTAAAATGCTGTTTGGCTTATGAAAATAATCTTTATGAGGAGTTAGCCGGTAAATTGCCGGCTATTGGCACTCGGGTCAAGACCAAGCACGGCCGGGGCAAGATTGTCGGCTGGCATGTTTTGCGCGGCAGCGTTGAGGTGGAAATTGATTCGGAAAAAGACGGCGAGAGAAAAATAGTGGTAGAAGTGCCGATACAGTAGCTTATAGCAGATGGCTTATTATTTATTGGATGTCCGGACGCTGTACGTACACGGTACGTACATTGAAAAAACGTAAGCTAAGAAGGGGAGTAGTGATGGCTAAATTCTACACTGCCAGAAGGAGAGAAATAATAGAATTTTTTTTGTTATAGTTGTCAGATTGTCACTAAGCACAAGTGTATAAATGTTCCTGCTCAATATCAAAGCATGATAGGGCCAAGAATTTCCTATGGTAACTATAAATGTCTTGTTTGCGGTCAGGAGATTTTAGCAGAAGTCGGAGGACAAGACAGATAACCATCATCAATAACCAAGGAGAATAAGCTGATGGGTGAGGATTTTAAACCTCCGGCCGATTGGGGTGTCAAATTAGCCCCCGATATTAAATGGGTTGAGAAATATTATTGTGATCGTTGTTCAACCAGTTTAGATAATTGGGGAGATATGATAGTTGGTTATACCAATATTGTATTGCCATCACTGAGCCGACCAACAGCTGCTGCTTTTGGTACGATAATTATTCAATGTCCAAATTGTACTAAAATGTTTTGGCTTCATGTTGATAAATCTACCATAGAAGGATTGATCTTTTTAAAAAAATTTCTGTCAGCTAATACTGGCTAACCACTGTCAAAGCAGTGGTTTTTTAATTATAAATTTTTTGCTATAATAAAAAGGTAACTGGAAAATGGAAACTGGAAATTAGGTCTTTGGCTTTAATTTCTATTTTCTAATTTCTAATTTCTAATACTATGAAGAGAATAGCGATTAATGGCTTTGGCCGTATCGGTCGGTCGGCTTTTAAAATTGCCTGGGAGAATAAAGGCGCCAAGATCGTAGCGGTCAATGATTTGACCGATACCAAAACCTTGGCTTATTTATTGAAATATGATTCGGTCTATGGCCGCTATAATCATCAGGTGTCTTATGACGCTAATAATTTGATTGTTGACGGTCGAAAAATCCTGGTTCTGGCTGAAAAAAATCCGGCTAAATTGCCTTGGGAAAAAATCGGCGTGGATGTGGTTTTAGAATGCACTGGGGTTTTTGACCAGAAAGCCGATTTAGATCGGCATTTACAAGCCGGCGCCAAAAAAGTCGTTTTATCCGCTCCGGCCAAAGATGAGTTTTTGACTTTGGTTTTTGGCACCCAGTTCACTAAAGCCAATATTGGCAAAGAAAAAATTGTGGCCAATGCTTCTTGCACCACCAATTGCGTGGCGCCGGTCATGCAAGTGTTAGTCAGTAATTTCGGCGTTGAAAAAGCAATTTTAAATACCATCCATGCCTATACCGCCAGCCAAAAAATTGTTGACGGACCGGATGCCAAGGACTTGAGACGAGGCCGGGCCGGCAGCGCCAATTTAGTGCCCTCAACCACCGGCGCGGCTCAAGCCGTGGCTTTAGTCCTGCCGGAATTAAAAGGCCAGTTTGACGGTTTGGCTATCCGGGTACCGGTGATTTGCGGTTCGCTTTCGGATATCACTGCTGTTTTAAAGAGAAATACTACTGTAGAAGAAGTTAATGCGGCCTTTAAAAAAGCGGCCAAGAATCCTTTCTACCAGAAAGTTTTAACTATCGCTGAGGGCGATGATGAGCTGGTGTCTTCTGACATTATCGGTACCACTTATTCGGCCATCGTTGATCTTAAATTCACCCGCGTTGTCGGGGGCAATCTGATCAAGGTCTTGGCCTGGTATGATAATGAATGGGCTTATTCTTGCCGGTTGGTAGAAATGGCTTTAGCCAATTAGCTATTTTCCTTAATTTATCGTAGGCTAATAGGGTAGTTGGTTTAACCGCCAAAAAAGGAGGAAAGTCCGATGTCTGTTTGGCTGTGGCTAATGTCAGTTCATTTTTTAGGGGTGTTTATTTTACCCTTGATTATGTCGTTTGACAATTTCAAATCTTACCGGGGCTACCTGCTGTTTGATAACCGGTGGTATTATTATTGTAAAGTGATTGGGGCTTATCTGTTTTGGGAATTTACCCTGCCCTACCATTTGATCAGATGTTGGCTGGGTAAATATCTGTTGTCAAAAGAACAAAAAATAACTCCGAAATTTGTTCTTTGTGATGGGGCAATTATTTTAGATAAAAGCTCCAAAGATTACCGACGGCGGTACAAGTGTTTGAAATGCTGTCGACCTTTCAGTTCAATTCCAATTCAACATGAGGTTTTAAATCCGAAATTAAGCAAGTTATATAATTCTCGGTTATATCGTTGGTTTGAACCAAGCGTGTTTAATGCCCTGCATCGGCAAGATTTAAAAATCGGCTATTAGCTGTTATCAGCGTTGCTTTTAAACAACGCTGTTTTTTAATAAATAAAAAATCGCCAGGCAGTTAGACCGGCGATTAATTGTCTTCTTCCTTATCCTCAAAGATTTTATCAACTGCTCTGCCTAAATCAGTCAGGTCCTCTCTTGAGTATTTTCCTGGAATTTGAAAATCTTGATTTTCTCCAGCTCTTGTTATTTCTTCGTCCAGATCTTCATAGGCAATATTTTCTTCTTCCTCATCATCATAATAATAATCATCATTATCATAACCCATAGATAAGCGATTATATTTGTTAATAATACTGATATTTAATAAATCGCTTAAAGCATTATGAAGACCGACAAAAACATCATCAAATATCCCACAATAATCATAATCCTGATTATTATTGTAAAAATAAGCGATTATACTGATATCTCCATCTTTTAATTTTTGCGCAATCAAATCAATATCAGTGCCATTTTCACAATAAAATACCGTTCTTTTAAAGAAATTTTCCAAGCTTTCAACTTGGAAGGGGAGTAGAGCCAAGGGATTTTCAAGATAAATACGCATTAAACTTTCGTCATGCGCAAAAGTTATCAGCGTATAGCCGTCTATTGGCGTTCTCTGAGCCATGTTTTTTCTCCTGCTTAGAAAGAGCTAAGGGACTAATCATTGTTTGTATTTATTATTACAAAATATTAATTTTTAAGCAACTGCGCTAAGATCCTTGCAGAATTACAGTTTTTTTGATAAATTATAAGTAATTAAACCTTATATTCACAGATGGCTAAGAATATATTTAAAAATTTTTTTACTCCCGGTCCGCGAGGCCAGCTTCGCTGGGTTGTTTTTGGAGTGTCCGCGATGTTTTTAGTGTCCTTATTTGTTGATATTATCGGCTTTAGCAATATAATTTCTAATAATCTGGACAGCGTTTTAAGCTCTCTGCCTGGTGTTAAAGATATGAAAGTTTGGCCATTAGTAGAAAGAAGCCAAGCTGATAACAGTAAAAATTTAAATTTTAAGAATATCAGAGAAATTGATTTAGACAGTTACGGTCCGCCCTTTAAATTGGGCTTGGATCTTCTGGGCGGAGCCCATTTGGTTTATGAGGCCGATGTCTCTCAAATTAATTATTCAGAAAGAGCCAGTTCACTGGCCGGAGTCAGGGATGTGATTGAAAGGAGAGTTAATATCTTAGGCGTTTCCGAGCCGGTTGTCCAAACCAATCAGATTGGTGATAATTGGCGTGTCATTGTTGAATTAGCCGGTGTGACTGATGTTAATCAAGCCATAAAAATGATCGGTGAAACGCCGCTTTTGGAATTTAAGGAAGAAAATCCGGCAGCCAGCCAAATGACAGTTGAACAAAAGACAAAATTAGATGAGTTAAACCAAGGGGCTAAGGACCAAGCCGAAAAAATATTAAAGCAGGTTTTAGCCGGAGCTGATTTTGCCGCTTTAGCCAAGGAATATTCAGAAGATCCGGGCAGTCAGGACAACGGCGGATTTTATGGTGGTATTAAAAGAGGGGTCTTTGTCCCTGAATATGAAGATGTTTTGTTTAATAAGATGAAATCGGGGGAAATTTATCCCCAGTTGGTCCAATCGCAATTCGGCTATCACATAATCAAGAAAGAGACGGTCCGGGGCGAGGGTGATGATTTAGAAATTGATACCCGCCACATTTTATTCAAGACCAAGACGGCAGCTGATATCGGATTGGCTCTGGAACCGGAATGGAAAACCACGTCTTTAACCGGTAAACAGCTTAAGCGAGCTAGCGTTGATCTCAATTCCAGTTCCGGCATACCGCAAGTCGCTCTGGAATTCAACAGCGAAGGCGCTGATCTTTTTGCCGAGTTGACCAAGAAAAACACTGGTAAATTATTGGCTATTTTTTTAGACGGCCAGCCCATTAGCATTCCGCGGGTCAATGAACCGATTCTATCGGGGCAAGCGGTTATTTCCGGCAGTTTTACCATTAAGGAAGCCAAGACCTTGGCTCAACGGCTTAATGCCGGCGCTTTGCCAGTGCCGATTAAATTGATTTCCCAAACAACTATCGGCGCCACTTTAGGCAATGAATCAATTATCAAAAGTTTGGTAGCCGGCTTTTGGGGCTTTGTTTTAATCGCTTTATTTATGATGCTTATTTATCGTTTGCCGGGATTTCTTTCGGTTATCGCCCTTTTGATTTATGTGGCGATTGTCTTAGCTTTATTCAAGCTGATTCCTGTTACCTTGACTTTGGCCGGCATTGCCGGTTTTATCCTGTCTATTGGCATGGCGGTTGATGCCAATATCTTGATCTTTGAAAGAATGAAAGAGGAGCTGCGCGCCGGTCGGGACGCCACTACCGCCATTACTCAAGGTTTTTTAAGAGCTTGGAGCTCTATTAGGGATTCTAATATTTCGTCTTTGATCACCTGTGCTATTTTATTTTGGTTTGGCAGCAGTATTATTAAGGGCTTTGCCCTGACTTTGGCAATTGGTATTATGGTCTCCATGTTTTCGGCTATTACCATCACCCGCCAATTTTTAAGATTGATTGCTAAGTGGAAAATCAGTCGAGTCAGATGGCTTTATGGCGTTAAAAGCGAATCCAGCCAGTTAAATAAATAACCGGGTAAATATGAAATTAAATATCATTAAAAATAGCAAATATTTTTATCTTTTCAGCGGCACCCTGCTTTTAATCAGTCTTTTGAGCTTAATCGCTTGGGGCCTGAAGCCGGGCATTGATTTTACCGGCGGCAGCTTTTTGGAATTAAATTTTATGGCTGGTCGGCCAGCGACCGGCGATATTCAAAAGGCCTTAACCGGTTTGGATTTGGGTGAATTAAAAATCCAGGAGTCAGGAGAAAAAAATATAATTTTAAGGTTTAAGCATATTGATGAGGAAACGCATCAGAAAATAATCAGCCAAATTAGGGATAATTTCAAAAATGAGAGAGATCCGGCCCAAGTGGTTCAAGAAGAGCGTTTTGAATCAGTTGGTCCAATTATCGGCAAGGAATTACGGGACAGATCGTGGTTGGCGATATTTTTAGCGTCAATTATGATTATTGGCTATATCGCTTACGCTTTCAGAAAGGTCTCTAAGCCGGTGGCTTCTTGGAAATTTGGTGTGATCGCCGTAGTTGCTCTGATTCATGATATTTTGATTGTGACCGGCACTTTCTCGCTTTTAGGACACTTGGCCGGAGTGGAAGTTGATAGCTTGTTTATCACTGCCCTGCTGACTATTTTAGGTTTTTCGGTTCACGATACCATCGTGGTTTTTGACCGGACTCGAGAAAATCTCTCCAAACATTACAGTTTCGATTTTAGCCAAGTGGTTAATGACAGCATCAACCAAACTTTGATCCGTTCCATCAATACCTCGGTTACTATTTTATTGGTTTTGATTACTCTTTATATTTTTGGTGGTTCGACCATTTCTAACTTTGTTTTGGCCTTGATTGTCGGCATAATTATCGGCACTTATTCTTCAATTTTTGTCGCCAGCACTTTGATTGTCAGCTGGCACAATTGGAGCAAGCGCTTGAAAAAAAAGCCATAAATCAAGAAGTAAAAAATTAAAAAATTGGAAATAAGACCTGCCTGCCATGCCTATCGGCAGACAAGCCGGCAGACAGGTCTGCCCGTTGGCAGTCAAATTCATTAATCCCTGGCAATCATTGGTTTACCAGGTATTTTAAAATGACTGTTTTTTGATTTTTACCATGTTTTGCTCTTCGCGTTGACAAATAGAATTATTCTTGATATAATTAAGATGAGAAATTTAATAAATCACTTTTTAGCTATTTTTAGCTAAAGTTTAGTTATTATCACCGTGCTGGTAGGGAACTATAACACTTTAATTTATGTCCATATTAGATCAAGTCAGAAAAACTCAATTTCAAGATAATATCGCCGGTTTTAACCCCCTACAAACCATTGATGTTTTGCTTTCACGTCTGACAGAAAAAGAAAAGGATGTGGTTAAGCGTCGGTTTGGCTTATCGGCTGAGAAAAAGGAAACTCTGGAAGAAATTGGCCAACATTATGGCATTACCAGGGAAAGAGTCAGGCAGATTGAAAACTTAAGCATTAAAAAATTAAAAGAACTTCAAGAATTAAAAGACGAGATTTTAACGGCTGAAAAGGTGACTGTCCAGCTTTTAGAGCAATATGGCGGCGTCATGGAAGAAGAATTCTTTTTAGAAAATATCTTAAACTATTTGGACGCCAATAAAAGCAGCGAACATGCCTTGTTATTTTTGGCTGACCATATATTTTCCGATAATATTAACAAGGTCAAGCAAGACAAGGATTTCAACCATTTATGGCAAATCGGTTCAGTAGACACTGATGCTTTAAAAGAGATGATTGCTGCTATGGTGTCTTTGATTGAAAATCACGGCCGGCCGATCAAGCTGGAAGAGTTGCTCTTAAACTTCAAAAACTCCGATTATTATTTAAGCAACAAAGAGAAGTTTTTATCAGCTACTACTTTTTTGGAAGCCACCGAACAAGACATTGATAAGGTCTTGGAAAGCTATTTAAGAGTCAGCCGCCGGGTGAAAGCCAACCTCTTTAACGAATGGGGCTTAATCGCCTGGGGCACGGTTCAGCCGAAAAAAATCAATGATAAAATTTATATTGTCTTAAAGAAAGCTGGCCAGCCGCTGCATTTTGTAGATATTGCCAAGGCCATCAACGAAATCAAGTTTGATGAAAAAATTGCTTATGCCCCGACAGTCCATAACGAGCTGATTTTAGATGACAAATACGTTTTAATCGGCCGCGGCATTTATGCTCTTAAGGAGTGGGGTTACGAGCCCGGTAATGTCGCTGAAGTGATAGAGCAGTATTTAAGGGCAAAAGGTTCGGGAACTAAAGATGAAATTATTGACTATGTTTTATCCAAAAGGAATGTCAAAAAATCAACTGTTTATTTATCTTTGATGAATAATGATAAAATTAAGAAAGCTGATGACGGCAAATATGTCTTAACTGGGGAAGATGACGCTGATAACGCTGCCTAATCAAGCCAGAGAAATTTAATAATGATTTAGTTTCTGATGCCTCTTAACTTACCCAATCGGGCCGAGTAAGCTAAGAGCAACCAGTAACTAAGTTGCCGTAAAATTGGCGGCTGACGTTGACCAACTCAAAAAGGTGACAACTTTATGGGGATAAACGGTTTGGAAATAGAAATTGATTTTTTATCAATTTGGAACAAAATTTTGGATTTTGGCGCCCAGAATCCAACTACCATAGCGCTGAGATTATTTTTAGATGGCGGTTGGGTGATTTTTTTATTACTTTTTATTTACGGCCTTTATACTGTTTGGTTAGATAACAAAAGAGGGCAATTTGCCGGCAAATGGAAGCATGTTTTATTGGCTATTGATATACCGAAAAATAATATCCAAACGCCCAAGGCGGTGGAAAGCATTTTTATCGCTTTGGCGGGAGCGCAAAGTTCGGGCAATTTGATTGACATTTATTGGCAGGGCAAAGTTCAGGAAAGTTTCTCTTTTGAAATCGTCAGTTTAGAAGGGTATATCCAATTCTTAGTCAGGACGCCCAAACATTTCCGGGATTTAATAGAAGCGGCTATTTATGCCCAGTATCCGGATGCGGAAATCACCGAAGTTGATGATTATGCTTTGACTTACCAGGCTATCAGATTTCCCAACGACCAATATAATCTCTGGGGGACTGAATTCGTATTGGCTAAAGATTATCCGTTTCCTATCAGAACTTATGCCGATTTTGAACATAAGCTCAGCGGCGAATTGATTGACCCCATGGCTGGCACATTGGAAATGTTAAGTCGCATCGGTTTGGGCGAACAGGTCTGGCTACAACTGGTGGTTACTCCGCAAAAGCCGGGTTGGGGCGAGAAAGCCAAGAAGGTCCTAAAAGAAATGAAAGGCGAAACTTATGCTCCGCCTGAAACATTGACCGATAAAATTATAAAACCCATTGGTTTTATCGGCGAATTGGCGACAGCTGTTACCAGTGAAATTTTCGGTCCGACTGAACCGTCTTCCAAAAAAGAAGAAGATCAGTGGCGGATGTTTCGACTTTCCCCGGGAGAAAGATTGGTTTTTGAAAATGTCCAGAAAAAGCTCTCCCAGCATTCTTTCAGGCTAAAATTCCGATTTGTTTATCTGGCCGAAAAAGCAGTTTTCAATAAGGGCCGGGGAGTAGCTTCGGTGATGGCTGGCATCCAACAATTTAATGTCGCTGATTCCAACGGTTTCAAACCTGGTCCCAGAACTAAAACAGCCGCCGATTATTTTCGGGTTAAGCAGAGAATAATTCAAAGACAAAATCGACTTCTTAAAAATTATGTAAAAAGAAACAATTATTATGGCGACGAGGTCAGTAATATGTTCTTCTGCAGCGAGGAGTTGGCTTCCTTATGGCACTTCCCGGTTATGAGCGTAAAAGCGCCGACAGTGGAAAAAATTGGCTCTAAACGATCCGTCCCCCCTTCTCGTTTGCCTTATGAGACCAGGCGAGTTATAACAACTGCCAAACCGGCTGAAGAAATTAAAATTACTTCAACTGAAATTAAATCGCCGTCCGCAATTCGCCGGCCAATGCCACCGGCCAATCTGCCAACGGTTTAAGTTAGTTCATAAAGTTAAAAGTTTTATAAAATGGAAAATAACAGCGAGATAACCTTATTTGCCGAAACTAATTTTCGCAATCAAAAAAAACGCTTTGGCATAAAACGCGATGACCGCCGCCGCCATGTTTATATTATCGGCAAAACCGGCATGGGCAAAACCACCCTGTTGGAAAATATGATTTTATCTGATATCATCAAAGGCGAGGGCTGCTGTTATGTTGACCCTCATGGCGATACGGCTGAAAAAATATTGGATTTTATACCACCCAATCGGATAAATGATGTTATTTATTTCAATCCCGCCGATATTGAATTTCCCATCGCTTTCAATATCCTGGAAGCAGTTGATGAAAAGAGCAAGCATTTGATAGCTTCCGGCTTGGTCGGCGTTTTTAAAAAACAATTTGCTGAAAGCTGGGGCCCGCGACTGGAATATATTTTGCGCAATGCCATTTTAGCCCTTTTAGATTATCCCGGCAGCACCCTTTTGGGTATTATGAGAATTTTAGTTGACAAGGTTTATCGCGAAAAAGTGGTGGAAAAAATCAAGGATCCGGTAGTCAAATCGTTCTGGGTCAATGAATATACCAAATGGAATGACCGGGTTTTGCAAGAAGTTATTTCTCCGATTCAAAACAAAGTCGGCCAGTTTTTATCCAATTTTCTAATCAGGAATGTGGTTGGCCAGGTGAAATCAACTTTTGATTTACGGGAAGTGATTGACAATAAAAAAATTTTAATTATGAATTTATCCAAAGGCCGGATAGGCGAAGATACGATGCAACTCTTGGGTTCAATGATTGTTACCAAACTTTATTTAGCGGCGATGAGCCGAGTGGATGTTCCGGAAAAAGAGAGACAGGATTTTTATCTTTACGTTGATGAATTTCAAAATTTCGCCACTGATAGTTTTGCCGATATTTTATCCGAGGCCAGGAAATACCGCCTGAATCTGATAATGGCCCATCAGTTTATTGAACAGTTGCCGGAAAATGTGGCCGCCGCTGTTTTTGGCAATATCGGCACCCTGATTTGTTTTCGGGTCGGCGCGGCTGATGCAGAAAAATTAGTCAAGGAATTCACTCCGATATTTTTAGAAGAGGATTTGGTTAATTTGCCGGCTTTCAGTATTTATTTGAAACTGATGATTGATGGCATATCATCCGATCCGTTTTCAGCCGATACGCTACCGCCTTTATTTGATGAATACCGGTCTAAGAGCACGGCCAAAGTCATTAAAGTGTCTCGTGAAAGGTACGCTAATTCCCGCGAATCGGTAGAAGACAAGATAAATCGCTGGAGCGGCATGGATTTAAGCGAAAAAATGGTGGCGACCAGCGAGGGTAAAATTGATTTTGAATCCGAAAGAGACCGGCAAGTCAAAAAACATAAAAAATCGGGAGAAGCCAAGCCAGAAAAAGATAAGCCAAGACCAAGAACTGAAAAAAAATACGAAAATAATTATATTGTTGATTGTTTTGCCTGTGGTACTCCAACCGAAATAAACTTTTTTCCCGACGGTAAGCGTCCGGTCTTTTGCCAGGATTGTTTGGCTAAAAATCGAAAAGAAAGACAAATCCTGTCAGCTCAACCATCTGCCAAACCAACCGAGGATATTAAAACTCTAAAACTTTCTGATTTGAAAAAAGAATGAGATGTTAGATTTGATAATCAAAGCTTTTTATTTTGTTCTGCCGGCTTACTTGGCCAATATGGCACCGGTTATTTTTAATAAATTAAAAATTCTAAAGTTTTTCAATCAGCCAATTGACGGCGGCAGAAAAATTGGCTCTCAATTTATTTTTGGTTCTTCTAAAACTTGGCGAGGATTGATAGCTGGCGCTATTTTTAGTTTGATGGTTGTTAGTTTACAGGCCTGGCTCTATGGTTATGTATTTTTTTATAATATTTCCATTATTAATTATCAGAATAATTTTATTTTATTCGGCTTAGTCGGCGGCTGGGGGGCGCTGTTAGGTGATTTAGTCAAAAGTTTTTTCAAAAGGCGATTGGGTCTGCCCTCGGGAGTTAGCTGGCCGGTTTTTGACCAGCTTGATTTTGTGGCTGGCTTTTTATTTTTTACTTATTTTATTGCCCAGCCGCCAATAGAAATTATTATCACTATTTTTTTTCTTACTTTAGCGCTCCATCCTTTAACTAACTTAATTTCTTATTTTATCGGCTTTAAAAAGGTCTGGTGGTAAGATCAAAAAAACACAAAAACAAAAAAGCAAAGAAACAAAAATTAATTTAAAATTTTAAATTTTTAATCTTTAATTTGCAATCTGTAATTTTTAATCTATAATCATATGAAAGCGCTGGTGATTTTTAATCCAACAGCTGGCTTAAAAAGTAAAATTGATGTGGAAGGCATCGTTCGTCATAAACTCTCTAACCTCGGTTACGGAGTTAATTTGTTATATTTAAACCGTTATTTTGAGGATGAGATTGATAAGTTGGATTTAAACAGCTTGGCTTTGCTATTAGCAGTGGGCGGAGACGGAACAGTCAAAGTGGCGACCAGGACTATTATTGAAAAAAAACTTGATTGTCCGCTGGCCATTATCCCTTATGGCTCGGCCAATGTCATTGCGATTGCGGCTGGTCTGCCACTGAATATCAAAAACGCTTTAAAACTTATTGATGAGCCGATAAAAACCATGCCTATTGATGTCGGCTTGGTGAATAAAAAGAATTATTTTGTAGTCGGCTTATCTATCGGCTATGTTTCTAAAGTGGTTATCGGCGCCAGCCAGCATTTAAAGAACCGCCTGGGATTTTTTGGTTATTTGTTCACCTTTATTTTTAATAAAATTAAAATCAGAAAAATAAAATTTGAAATAAAAACCAAAAACCGCACTTTCTGGATCAAAGGCAATAGCTTAATAATCTTTAATGCCCTTAATTACTACGGGCTGAAGGTTAAAAAGTCCATAAGTTTTTCTGATGGTATTTTTAACTTATATGTTTTTACCAGTAAGACATTCTTGTCTATATTGGAAGCTTTTTTATTGATGATCTTTGTCCATCAGCCGCCTCGTTACGTTTTAGCTTTGGATAATAATTATTTCAAAATAATTTTAAAGCGCCTTACTAATTCTTGCCAGCTTGATGGAGATTATATTAAATTACCGAAAATAATTGAAGTGGAATTATTGCCCAAGGCCCTGAAGATAGTCGTTAAAAAATAAGATGATAAAAAAGAAAAAAATAAAAGTGGTGGTAGCGATGTCCGGCGGAGTGGATTCAGCAGTCGCTGCCGCTCTCTTAAAAAAACAGGGTTATGAGGTGATCGGCGTTTTTATGCAGTTTTGGTTTCCGACCGGCGTCATTTACGGTGAAAACCGCTGTTGCAGTTTGGAGTCATTCAACTTAGCTAAGGAAACAGCCGATATTTTGGGCCTTAAAATTCACAAGCTGAATTTCGGTCGGCAGTTTAAAGAAAAAATCGTTGATGAATTTTTAAGCGATTATGCCCAGTTTCAAACCCCCAATCCTTGCGTGGCTTGCAATAAATTCATTAAATTTGATTTGCTCTTAAAAAATGTTTTAACTGTTTTTGAAGCCGATTATTTGGCGACTGGGCACTATGTGATAGTCAAGAAAACAAGAAAACAAGAAAACAAGAAAACCAAAATACAATATAATTTATTAAAAGCTAAGGATAAAAATAAGGATCAGAGTTATTTTTTATATAACTTAAGACAGGACCAACTGAAACATTTATTATTTCCTTTGGGTAAATATAGAAAAGAAGAAGTTAGGCAGCTGGCTAAGAAATTTAAGCTGCCAGTTGCCAATAGAGCAGATAGCCAGGAAATTTGTTTCGTCGGCCACAACCATTATGATTTTTTAAAAAGATATTTAAAATTGAAGCCGGGGAAAATTGTCGCCTTAAAAAAGTCCCCTTCTGTTCAGGGAGGGGATGAAGAGAGGTGGGAGGTTTTAGGTCAACATCAGGGTTTGCCGCTTTATACCATTGGCCAAAGAAGCGGTTTGGGTCTCTCGGGCGGCCCTTGGTATGTAGCGAGCTTAAATAAAAATAAAAATCTACTGATAGTCACTCAAGACCAAAATAAATCTAAAATATTTTCCAAGTCGCTGAAATGTTATAAAATCAGCTGGGTCAGCGGCGAACCGAAATTTCCTCTTAAATGCCAAGCGCAAATCAGATACCGGGGTCAAGTGGAAAAATGTCTGGTTAGAAAGAAAAATAATATTTTAACAGTGGAATTTTCCAAGTTCCAGCGAGCTATTGCACCCGGGCAATCGGTGGTTTTTTATGCTGGTGATGAGGTTTTAGGCGGGGGAGTGATAATTTAAAAAACTAAAAAGCAAGAAAACAAAAAAGCAATAAAGCAAAAAAATAAGAAAACAATCCTCTCCGCGATCAGCCAACTGGCGGAGGCAGATGGTAGACAAAATAAAAATTTGTTTTATGTTTCAAGTTTCAGGTTTTATGTTTTGTGGTTGACAAACACCAAATAATTTTGTATTATAAGGACAGTTAAATAATGATGTCTATCTCGCACTTTAATAAAACAAAACCCCAAAGGAGGTCTTTAATGGAATACCGCATTTGTTTTACAAGGTTAGCTGGAGATAAATCAGAGCCAATGACTAAAGAATTTTTTGCTAATAGTGATCAGGAAGCTTTAAGAGCTTATCAGGAGTTTTGTTGTAAGGCAAAAGATTCTCATGGCAAGTTTTATTCAAATGATTTTCCTGAAGGACTTTTTAGGATTGACCAAAGAGAAGTCCTAACCCGTATACCAGAAAGGGCTTGATATGTCAGAGCAATCAAAACAAATCATCCTTTGCCCGATTTGTTCTCTGGAAATGGATATTTCTTTTGTCAGAAGGGTTGATATAAGTTGGGATAGGGTTGAGATTGGTGATAGGGTTAAAGTAGGGCAATGTTCAATATGCGGTTTAGTATCTCCAGTTAAGTTATTGGAAAATGATAAGGATCGCGAGATAATTTTCCATTATAAATTGAGGCAACTATTGAACGTTATTGCCGAGGGTGAAAAAGCTCGCCAGTTAGTTAATCTTCTGCCGCTTTTTCCCAATAACCGCACCGAGCAACTAGTGGCCTTGATGACTGATAAGATTATAGCTCCTGGTGTTGAATCGCTCATTCCGCTCGACAAAGAGGAAGTGGCAACAGTTAAAAAAATTCTAGGCCTTGATTGATTATTGAGCTCTGGTTAATTAGCAACCCGCTTTATGGGTTGCTTTTTCTTGCTAAAATTCAATTTTTTGATTAAAATTATAACCATAGACCATAGCTATTTACTATAAACCAGCCATGACTACCAAAGAACTCAAAGAAAAATATTTGACTTTTTTTGAACGCCGGAACCATAAATTGATTTCTGGCGCTTCTCTTTTGCCGACCAACGACCCGACTGTTTTATTTACCACCGCTGGCATGCATCCTTTGGTGCCTTATCTTTTGGGCGAAAAGCACCCAGCCGGCCAGCGGTTAGTCAATATCCAGAAATGCATCAGAACCGGCGATATTGACCAAGTTGGCGATGCTTGGCATTTAACATTTTTTGAAATGCTAGGCAATTGGTCTTTAGGCGATTATTTTAAGCCGGAAGCCATTACCATGAGCTTTGATTTTTTGACTCAAGAATTGGGTATTCCGGTTGAAAAGTTGGCTGTCTCCTGTTTTGAAGGCGAGGAAAAAAATAATATTCCGCCAGATGATGAATCAGCTAAAATCTGGCAATCCTTGGGCCTAGCAAAAGGACGAATAGCTTTTTTAGGCCGGTCTGATAATTGGTGGGGTCCAGCCGGACAAACTGGGCCCTGCGGTCCTGATACGGAAATGTTTTATTGGACTGGTAATGAACCGGTGCCGGAAAATTTTGATCCGGCTAATGATCATAACTGGGTAGAAATCTGGAATGATGTCTTTATGCAATATAATAAAACAGCTGACGGCCAATATGAGGAGCTAAAGCAAAAAAATGTGGACACCGGTCTGGGCTTGGAGCGGACCGCGGCGGTTTTAAGCCATCTTAAAAGTGTTTATGATATTGAGCCGTTATCAACTATTGTTTTACAAATAACTTCTTTAATGTCGGATTTGGAATTAGCGCCGGAATATGTCAGCGATCTCAACTTAGCTGATCAAGCCGGTCTAGAAACAGAAAAAACTATTAGAATTATCGCCGACCATTTGCGCGCTGCCACTTTTATTTTAGCCGAAGGCATTGAACCATCTAACGTTGAGCAGGGCTATGTCCTGCGCCGTTTGATCAGACGGGCGATTAGATATGGCCAGAAATTAGGCCTGGTTGAAAATTTTACTCCCAGAATAGCCGAGGTAGTAATTGACAAAATGGGCGGTTTTTATAAAGAGTTAAGAACTAATCGTGATTTTATAATTAGCCAATTGGCAAAGGAAGAAGAGAAATTCAACGAGACCCTGAAAAAGGGGTTGAAAGAATTGGAAAAAATTGGTCAGAATAAAAAAGTCAGCGGTAGCGAGGCCTTTAAACTTTTTACTACTTATGGCTTTCCTTATGAGATGACAGTAGAATTAGCTAAAGAGCGCGGTTGGGAAGTAGCTGAAAAAGAATATCAAGAAGAATTTTCAAAACATCGGGAAATTTCCCGGCAGGGCTCCAGCCAAAAATTTAAAGGCGGCTTGGCTGACCAATCAATTGAGACCACTTCGCTGCACACGGCCGCTCACTTGCTGCTGGCGGCCTTAAGGCGGGTCTTGGGCAACCATGTCTATCAGAAAGGTTCCAATATTACCGCCGAGAGGTTAAGATTTGATTTTTCTCATCCTGATAAATTAACTGATGAACAAAAAAAGCGGGTGGAGGATTTAGTTAATGAACAGATAGCTAAAGATCTGCCGGTAACCATAGAAGAGCTGACGGTGGCCGAAGCTAAAAAACGGGGAGCTATGGGCGTCTTTGAGGCCAGGTATGGTGAAAAAGTCAAGGTTTATTCCATTGGCGATTCTGTCCCAGGCGGACAGGTTTTCAGCCAAGAAATTTGCGGCGGCCCGCATGCTACCCAAACCGGTGAACTGGGGCATTTTAAAATCCAAAAGGAAGAGTCCAGCAGTTCAGGTGTAAGAAGAATCAAGGCAATTTTAGAATAAAGTTATTACTTCTTGACAAGTGTCTTTTTTAGAGTTAAGATAAACTTGTATTGACAAATAATTCAAATCTGCTATAATTACCAAAGCAGAAAAAAACCTAAAAATTATCTTAATTAAGTTTAAATTCTGGGCTAACTAAGCAAACAGAGTTTAGTTGCCAAGAATTTTATTTTATAATAAAATATCCGTATTTAATGCCAAATCTGGAAGGAAATGCCCAACAGTCCAAGGACTTTTTGGAACTTGACGGAGCAGTGATTGAATCCTTGCCAGCCACCACTTTTAGAGTGAGGTTGGATAATGGCCATGAAATTTTAGCTCATTTATCAGGCAAAATGAGAATGTTTAACATCCGTATCTTGCCAGGTGATAAAGTCAAAGTGCAAATGACTCCTTATGATTTAACTAAGGGCCGGATAACCTATCGTTATTAGAAGTGTATTATGAAAGTAAGATCATCAGTTAAAAAGATCTGCAAAGATTGCCAGGTGGTGCGTCGAAAAAAACGCTTAGTTGTTATTTGTAAAAATCCCAAGCATAAACAGCGGCAGGGCTAGGACAGTTGCAAGTTGAAAGTTTAAAGTTGAATGTTTTTTATAAATATTTTACGTTTAACTTTAAACTTTATAACTTTAAACTTTATAACTAAATTATGGCAGTCAGAATTGCTGGTACAACTTTACCTAACGATAAAAGAGTAGAAATAGGTTTGACCTATATTTTAGGCATTGGCCGTTCGCTAGCCAATAAAATTTTAAAGAAAGCCAAGATTAATCCCGATATTCGCGTCAAGGATTTAACCGAAGACCAAGCCAATGAACTAAGAATCATTATTGAAAAGCAGCATATTGTTGAAGGCGAATTAAGAAGAGAGGTTTTAAGCAATATAAAAAGATTAAAAGAAATCAAGTCCTATCGGGGCCTTAGGCATGCTAAAAATTTACCAGTTAGAGGCCAACGAACCAAAACCAACAGCCGCACTGTCAGAGGTAATGTCAGAAAAACCATGGGTTCCGGCCGAAAAGAAACCGGGCAAAAAACCTAATCCCTAAACCAAACAAAATTAAATTTTGAAAATGACTGAAGAATCAAAAAATATAGCCCAACCAACGACTGCTTCGTCTGAAGCCAATGAGGCAAAAGAAGTTGTTAAAAAAACTAAGAGCCGAAGCAAAAAGGGCGTTAGCCGGCAAGTTTCTTCCGGCCGGGCTTATATTAAGTCCACTTATAATAACACCATTGTCACTTTTACCGATCAAAACGGCAATGTTTTGAGTTGGTCTTCAGCCGGACAGTGCGGTTTTAAAGGCCCTAAAAAATCTACTCCCTATGCCGCCAGTATTATTGTCAAAGATGCTTATGAGAAAGCTAAAAAATACGGCTTAAAGGAAGCGTCGGTTTTTGTTAAGGGTATTGGCGGCGGACGGGAAGCGGCTATCAGGGCTTTAAATGCCAATGGCCTTAATGTCAACAACATCAAAGACGTGACTCCGATTCCTCATAACGGCTGCCGAGCCAAAAAACCGCGTCGAGTTTAATCATCATTAATGATCAGTCAATATTCAAATATAATGAAGAATCAAGATCCACAATGCAAAAAATGCCGCCGGGCCGGTGAAAAATTATTTTTAAAAGGCGAAAAATGCGAGGGCGCCAAGTGTACTTTGGTTAAAAGAAATTTTGCTCCCGGCGTTCATGGCAATAAGGGTTTTAAACGGCTGACCAATTACGGCAAGCAATTAGCTGAAAAGCAAAAAGCTAAAAGGCTGTATGGCTTAAGAGAAAAGCAGTTTAGGAATTATTTTGAAAAGTCCTTCAAAAAAGTCGGTAAAACCGGCGAATTATTATTTGGTCTGTTGGAAAACAGATTAGATAATACTGTTTATCGGCTGGGTTTTGCTAAATCCAGAAATCAGGCCAGACAGATGGTTAATCATGCCTTAATTGAAGTCAATGGCCAAAGAGTTAATATCCCGTCTTATCAGGTAAAAATCGGCGATCTTATTTCAATCAAAGAAAAATCTATGAAATCGCCACTCTTTGAAAATATCAGGTCAGATCTGGAAAAAAAGGATTTGGTACCCTGGCTGTCTTTAGACAAAAAAGAATTAAAAGGCAAGGTAACCGGTGTGCCCAGTTTAGCCGAGGTTGCTTTAAATATTGATTGGCAAAGCATAGTTGAATTTTATTCTAAGTAAAATAAATTAATTTTATAAAACCAAAACCTATCTAAGCTAAATCTGCCTGTACAGGCAAGGTTCCGGCGGTTATAGGAGGATAAAAAATATGAAACACATTTCATTACCGAAAAAATTTATTGTCGAAGAAGTAGAAAAAAATAAAAAAGCCATCATCACTATTGAGCCATGCTTTCCTGGTTATGGTTTGACTTTAGGCAATGCTTTAAGAAGGGTTCTTTTATCATCTTTGCCTGGCGGAGCAGTTACCGCTGTAAAAATCGAAGGCATCGGTCATGAATTCAGCGCCATTGATAAAGTAGCCGAGGATGTGGTGGAAATCATACTTAATCTTAAGCAGTTAAGAGTCAAAGTCCACAGTGATGAGCCGGTAGTTTTAAATTTATCTGCCAAAGGCGAGGGCAAAATTACTGGCAGTGATATTGAAATGTCTTCGGATGCCGAGATCATTAATAAAGACCAGGTTATTGCCACTTTAACCAGTCAAGACGCTAAACTTAATATGCAAATTACAGTTGCCAAGGGTATTGGCTATGTGCCGTCTGAAGAACAAATCAATAGCAAAGAAAAAGGTGAAATCGGGATAGTTTTGATTGATTCTATCTTTACACCGGTAGTTAATGTTGGCTTGGATGTGGCCGCCACCCGGGTTGGCCAAAAAGTTGATTATGACAAAATTATTTTAGATATTGAAACCGACGGCACGATTACTCCCAAAGAAGCTGTTCAAAAAGCAGCGGAAATTTTGGCCAATCAATTCAGCTGGATTATGGAAGGCGGGGAGTTGACTATGGCCGAAGTTGATGTTGAAAGGCCGGTTGAATTATCAGGAGTTAGAGAGGGTTTTGAAGATTTGCTGAAAGAAGAGGAAAAAAAGATCACTAAAAAGAAAAAAGAATCGGCTATTGAGGAGGCGGGAGAATAATTTAATTATTAGATAGTAGGTTGTAGCTTTTTAGCTTATTAGGGATCATTTGTAAAAAATAATATAAATAAACCCTAATAAGCTAAAAAGCTAATAAGCTAAAATAAAATGAGGCATCAAAAGAAGGGAAAAACTTTAGGCCGGAAAAAAGGGCCGAGAAAAGCCATGCAAAGAAACTTGGTAACTAGTTTTATTATTTATGAAAAAATAAAAACCACTGAAGCCAAAGCCAGGGTTTTACGACCATTGGTTGAAAAAATAATCACTTTAGCCAAGGTTGACACTTTGCATCATCGCCGCCAGGCCTTGAAAACATTATATCTGCCGGCTACTGTTAAAAAATTATTTGAAGTAATCGGTCCGAAATATCAAGGCCGAAAGGGCGGTTATACCCGACTAGTCAAATTACCGCCCAGAAAAAACGATGGAGCAAAAATGGCTGTTCTGGAATTAGTTGAATAATTCTGCAAATTAATGGCGAATCTATAAATAAAATGTCAGAAATAAAAAGACCAACTCATCAAATTGACGCTACTGATAAGCCGCTGGGCCGATTAGCCACGGCAGTGGCAGTGGTTTTACGCGGAAAAAATAAACCGGATTTTCAACCGCAGATTGACGGCGGTGATTTTGTTGAAGTAGTCAATGCCGACAAAATAAAATTCACCGGTAAGAAATTGGAACGGAAAGAATTTATTACCCATAGCAATTATCCCGGCGGTTTGAAAAGAAAAAAAGTCAAAGAAGTTTTTGCCGCTAACCCCGGCGAAGTTTTAAGACACGCTGTCATCGGTATGCTGCCTAAAAATAAATTGCGTGACTCAATGATTAAGAGATTGATTATAAAATAATATGGCTGAAACCAAGAAAAATTTATCGGCTGCCAAGTCAGTTATCAATAAAAAATATATTTATAGCAAGGGAGCCAGAAAAACTGCCATTGCCCAAGTTAGATTGTATGAAAAAGGCAAAGGTAATTTTGAAGTCAACGACCTGAAATTAAAAGATTATTTTAGGACCCAAAACCTGCAGGAGGTGTTTTTAAGTCCGCTTAAATTAACCGGTCATTTAAAAGACGTTGATGTAACTGTCCGGGTTCATAGTGGCGGTTTGACAGCCCAAGCTGACGCTTGCCGCCATGGGATTGCGCGAGCTTTAAATGCCCTAGATGGGGAATTAAGGCCGGCTTTAAAAGCCCAAGGGTTTTTAACTCGCGATCCGCGAGTCAAGGAAAGAAAGAAACCGGGTCTAAAAAGAGCCAGAAAATCACCGCAGTGGAGCAAACGGTAAATTTCATATAATATATAATAAGATGAGAAAGTAATCAAAGTTCAATTAAAAAGCTCTCAATCGAGAGCTTTTTTTCTTGTCAAATTTCAGTTATAATTAGGTCATATGAGCAAGGAAAAATTAGTCCAAAACACTTTCTTTTTCACCTTAGCTTTGGCCATCCAGAAAGCCATATCTTTTGTTTATTTTATTTTTATTGCCCGGGCAATCAGCGTGGAGGATTTGGGCAAGTATTCTTTTGCTCTTAGCTTTTCCACCATCTTTGCTATGTTTTTGGATTTTGGCATGGCGCAGGTCTTAGTGCGGGAAAGCGCACGCGACAAAAATAATTCCCAAAAATACCTTTCCAATGTCTTGGGCATCAAGCTTATTGCTTCAATTTTTGTCTATCTCTTAGTGGTGGTAACTGTCAACTTAATGGGTTATCCGGCTTTAACCAAAAAACTGGTTTATGTTTCCGGCTTAGTGATGGTTTTAGATTCTTTCGGCTTGATTTTTTATTCGGTTTTACGCGGTTTGCAAAATCTTATTTTTGAAAGCCGGGGCGTTATTTTAAATCAAATAATAATTTTAATCATCGGCTTATTGGTTTTAAAACTTAAGCTGGGGCTGGCTATTTTAATCGGTGTTTATTTTATTGGCAGTTTATTCAACTTGATTTATGCCGCCTCGCTTTTGGGCTTTAAATACCAGGTCTGGCCCAAGCCGCAAGTGGCCAAAGCCATGGTGGTAAAAATATTCAAGTTGTCTTTGCCTTTTGCTATTGCCGGTATTTTTATCCGCCTTTATTCTTATATGGATGTGGTTTTACTTTCCAAGTTAACCAATGATGAGGCGGTGGGCATTTACAGCGTGGCTTATAAAGTGGCTTTTGCTTTACAATTTATCGGCGTAGCTTTTTCAGCCGCCATTTATCCGGCTTTCTGCAAATATTTTGTTTCTTCCCAGGAGCTATTGGCTAAAAGTTTTACCAAAGCCGTTTATTATTTGCTGTTAATCGCCCTGCCTTTGTCAGTGGGCCTAATGACCATTGCCGATAAAGTTATCAGCCCGATTTTTGGCTATCAGTATCAGGCCTCAATCCTGCCCTTGCAAATCATGATGGTAGCGTTGGTGATGATTTTTTTGACTTTTCCGGTTGGCGCCATGTTAAACGCCACCAATAGACAAAGCACCAATACCGCTTATTTGGGCATAATTTCAATTTTTAATATCATGGCTAACCTGGTCTTAATCCCGCTTTTCAGTTATGTCGGCTCGGCTTTAGCCACTCTCTTAAGTTATATTTTATTGTTTTGTTTAGGAATTTTTACAGTCAATAAGATAATCAAATACGACAAATATTATCTGGCAGTTTCTTTTTTAAAAATATTTTTTAGCTGTTTGGCGATGGGACTGGTGATTATTTTAACTAAAGAATATTTTCATTTTATTCTAATTATTCCTTTAGGCGCCTTAGTTTATTTAGCTGTTCTTTATCTGATCGGCGGCTTGACTAAGAATGATGTCATTCAGCTTCGAGATCTGGTGTTAAAAAGAGCTTAACTTGGAGTCATGAAAAAAACGCTTTTAGTAACTTATTTTTTTCCGCCGGCCATTGGCGGCATTGAAAGTTATTATCTGAACTTAAGCGCTAATTTACCGGCGGCTGATTTAGTGGTCTTAACCCAGAATAATCAGACAGCTGAAAAGTTTGACAGTAATCAAAAGTATAAAATTTACCGCACTGATTTTTTTGGCGGTTTAATGCCGCCTCGCTGGTGGCCGCTCAAACGCCAAATCGGTAAAATTATTAAAGAGGAGGGGATCAAACAGCTGGTCTTCGGCCATTTTCATCCTTTGGCGGTTTTAGGCAATTATTTTGGTCTGCCGTATTTTTTATTTGTCCATGGCACTGATGTCAAACAAATTAAAAATAATTTATGGCAGAAAATTATTTTTAAAAAAGTTTATAAGAATTGTCAGAAAATAATTGCCAATAGTAAGTATCTAGCCCAAGAGATAAATAAAATAGTCGGTGATAAAAGCAAGGTGGAGGTGGTTTATCCGGGAGTCAATTATTCGGTTCTTCAAAGTCAAGCAGAACTGTTGCTAAACAAAAAACAGGAATTGGTCATTAAAGAGGATGATTTGGTGATGTTGAGCTTGGGACGGCTCATTAAGCAGAAAAATTTTGAGGCAATTATTAAATCAATGCCTGATTTATTAAAAAGTTTTCCTAATTTGAAATATGTCATTGCCGGTGATGGGCCGGAACTCGGCAATTTAAAGGATTTGACAGCCAGATTAGATTTAAAATCAAGGGTTGAATTTGTCGGTCCAGTTGATAATATTGATGACAATAAAAAGGTCTATTACCAATTGGCTGATTTATTTGTTTCTGTCTCCAATATCGGCGAGGGCTTCGGCATCAGTTATTTGGAGGCCCAGGCCAGCGGACTATCGGTTATCGCTTCTAAATTTGGCGGCAGCGCTGAAGCAGTCATAGACCGGCAAACGGGAATTTTAGTTGAACCGGATAATTTAAAGCAGATTAAAAAGGCGATTTCTGAATTATTAAACGATAAGCAAAAAAGAAAAACTTATGGCCAAGCCGGCCGAAGGTTAGTAAGGGATAAATTTAATTGGTCAAACCAAGTTGATAAAATAAAAGAAATTTTGAAATAAGCACTATGACAAAAATAAGCGTCATTATACCGGTTTATAATGCTCAAAAAACAATTAATCAATGCCTGCGAAGCATTTTTAATCAGACCTTCAAAGATTTTGAAGTCATAGTTGTAAATGACGGTTCAACTGACTCTTCTTGGTCAATTTTGGAAAGTTGGCAAGACAAAATTAAAATTTTTAATCAAGAAAATAAAGGAGCGCCGGCCGCCAGAAATTTCGGTTTTGAAAAAAGTTCCGGAGAATATATTATATTTTGCGATGCTGATATTATTATGAAACCGACAATGCTGGAAAAAATGTCTTGGGTATTGGATAAGGATAAAGATTTGGCTTATGTTTATTCTTCATTTAAATTTGGCTGGAAGACATTTAAACTTTGGCCGTTTGATTTGGCTAAATTGAAACAGATGCCTTATATTCCAACCACTTCGTTGATTCGCCGAAATTATTTTTCTGGTTTTGACCAGTCGCTTAAAAAATTTCAGGATTGGGATTTGTGGTTGACCATAAGCGAAAAAGGTGGCAAGGGAATATGGTTGAATGAAATTTTATTTTTGGCTGTTAGCGGCGGGACGATGAGCAATTGGTTTCCAAAAATATTTTTTTATTTGCCACTACAGCCAAAAAAAATAAAAAAAGAAATAGAAAAATTTAATTCAGCCAAGGAGATAATCAAAAATAAGCATGGAATTTAAAGACAACGAGAAAAGATATTGGAATAGTTTTTATTCGACTGATATTGGTAATTATTCCATTAATCGCGATTTGTCTTATCATAATAATTTTAAAAATCTTCTAAAACAATTACCGGCCGGCAGTAAAATTTTAGAGTTAGGTTGCGGTGTCAGATGTGACGGCCTAGAAATCGCTATTAGTGGAAAAACTGTTTATGAAACGGATATTTCGCAAGTGGCGGTAGATAACGCCAAAAAAATTTATCAGAATTTGGGTTTGGAAAAACAAGGTATTTTTTTAACCTGTGATGCTGAAAATTTGCCCTTTGCTAATAATTTTTTTGACGGCGTTTTTATGGCTGCCGCTTTTCATCATTTGGCGAATCAATTAGTTGCTTTGAGGGAAATGAAAAGAGTGGTTAAACCCGGCGGATTAATTATTTTGGGAGTTGAACCCAATGCTTGGCCTTATTTTACGATTTTTATACTCCTTAAACCGTTAAAAATTTTTATAAGAAAAATAAATCAGAAAAAATTCAGCTCTGTGGCCGATGATACCACCAGGGGATTCACCAAAAAACAGCTTAAAAAAGTGTTTAAAAATGCCGGTTTGGAAATATTATTTTTAAAACGCGCTAAATATTTAAGCGAATTTTATGATTCTGGTTTAAGATTATTAAATAAGATGCTGGGAAAAGATTTTTCTACTAATCGCTATTTGGAAAAAATATTAGTTGTTACGGATTCTGTTTTAGTTAAAATTCCTTTGATTAATTGGTTTAATTGGCATTGGAGCGTTATTGCTTGTAAGCCAATCAATAAAAAAATAAATAATAAAGTTTTTTAAGTTATGAAAAAAATTATTAAAAAAATATTAAATAATTTGACACATTTGATGGGAAAAATTAACGGAAAATATTATTTTGAAGATTATGTTAGGGTTTATCCGGCTGGTTTGACATTTAATTATTTTGGTAAAAAAAGAAGTTTAACTAAAGATGATTTGAATAATTTTTTAAATCATTGCAAATTTTATCGTTTTTCGGCTCAATTTGTCAGTAAAAAAAGGTTGCGGATGTTGGTTGTGGCAGTGGCTATGGCAGTAAAATTTTAAAAGAAAATGGAGCTGTTTCTATTAACGGTTATGACATCTCAAAATCAAGTATTAAATATGCAAAATCAAATTTTGGTGATTATGGCGATTTTAATCTGGCTTCTATCACTGATATGAAGGTGGCGCCTGATGATAATTTTGACATCACAATCTGCTCCGAAGTGTTGGAACATATCAAGGAATATAAATTGGAGCAAAAAGCAATAAATCAGTTAAAACTAATTACTAAAAATGATGGTTTAATTATTATCAGTACTCCAAATTCTGAATTGTTGGAAAATCATGGTTTTTCGTTTGACGAAATCAATAATTTATTTAAAAATAATTTTTCTCAGTATTATATTTTTGAAAATGCTTTTATTCCTATTGGAAAAAATGAATTATTATGGAAAAAAAGATTAAATAATGAAAATATTGGGATTATTGTATCTGAATTAATTAATTTTAATGAAGCAGTTTTACCAAATGGAAAAATTCCTGAAATAAAACAAGGTTTGCCAGCTGGATTATTTAAATTTAACGGCTATGAAATAGATACTTCCTTGCTTCATAATACTCACTCTTGGGTGATACTTGCTATTAATAATTAAAATTTTTGATAATTTTAAGAGCCTATAAAAGGCTAAGGATATTATTCTTAAAAAACATTAACTTAAATAAGTTATAAGATTATGATGCGGTTGCAAAAATTCTTAGCTGACGCCGGCGTGGCTTCCCGTCGTCAAGCCGAAGAACTGATTGTCTCCGGCCAGATAAAAGTCAATAGCCAGGTGATTAGAGAATTGGGAACTAAAGTCAGCGAGAATGATAAAGTAGAATATAACAGCCGAGAAATAAAAATAAAATCAGCTAAGATTTATATTGCTTTAAATAAACCCGTCGGCTATATTGCCAGTGCTGTGAATGATCAAGGCCAGTCGGTTTTGGATTTGGTGGATATTAGGGAGAGAATTTATCCGGTCGGTCGCTTAGACAAGGATTCCAGCGGTTTGATTATCTTAACCAATGACGGCGACTTTACCAACAAAATAACTCATGCCAGCTACGGCTGTGCCAAAGAATATGAGGTAAAATTAAACAAGCCATTGGCTGACGCCGATAAACAGGCCTTTGAAGCCGGCTTAAAATTACCCGGATATAAATTACGGCCCGTCAAGGTAACCTTGGTCAGCGGCTACCGAGTTAGATTGATTTTAAAAGAGGGGATTAACCGGCAGATTAGGAAAATGATGGGCCGACGCGGTTATTATGTTAATGATTTAAAAAGAATTAGAATTGGCAAATTGAAACTGGGCAATTTGCCGGAAGGTAAATGGAAATTTATTAAAAACACGGATGTGTTGTAAATAAGAGTATGGATTTATCAATAATCATTGTTTCTTGGAACACTCAAGACCTATTGAGAAAATGCCTTAATTCAATCTATCAAAACCTAGACGGTTTAAATCTGGAGATTTTTGTGGTGGATAATAATTCCAGCGATAAGACAGCTCAAATGGTAAAAGCTGAATTCCCCCAAGTTAA
>MHIM01000014.1 GCA_001817505.1 Candidatus Buchananbacteria bacterium RIFCSPLOWO2_01_FULL_39_33
GGTGCCGTCGCCGAAAGGATTGTCCCATTTTTTTAAGTTGAGATTTTTCCCATACATTTTTTTGACTGCCCCAAGAATTTTTTCCGTTTCCGTTCCGGCCACAATGTTGGCGCCGTATTCCACAGTTTCCGGTCGCTCGGTTGAATCGCGCAAAGTGACGCAAGGCACTCGTAAAATGAAACTTTCTTCTTGCAAACCACCGGAATCAGTCAAGACAATTTTGGCGTTTTTTTGAAGCATTAGGAATTCCAAAAAACCAAGCGGTTTGGTAATTCTAACACTGACAGGGATTTTGATTTGAAATTCTTCAATTCTAGCTTTGGTTCTCGGATGCATTGGAAAAATTACCGGGGCGGAGAATTCTTCGCCAATTGCCGCTAAGCCACCGATAATTCCGACCAATCGTTCTTTCTTGTCCACATTTTCTGCGCGATGGGCTGTCGCCAGAAAATAATTTTTCTTTTTGAGTTTTAATTTTTTAAGAATGTCGGTTTTCTTCTCGGCGATTTTGATGTTTTGCAAAATGGCGTCAACGATAGTATTGCCGGTCAAATGAATTTTTTCCGGGTCGCGTCCCTCCTGATGAAGATTTTTCAAGGCGTCTGGCGTGGGCACAAAAAGAAAATCGGAAATATGGTCCACGATGACACGATTGGTTTCTTCCACCATATTTAAGTCATGGCTACGGAGGCCGGCTTCGTGGTGGCCGATTTTGATGCCAAGTTTATTTGCCGCCAACGCGCCGGCCAGAACGGAAATGGTGTCGCCCTGGACTAAAACCACATCGGGTTTTTCTTTTGCCAAAATAATAGAAATTTCTTTGGTCATAAAGCCGATTTGTTTGCGATAGGGCTCGCCGCCGACACCTAAATTGTATTTCGGTTTGGGTAGTTCTAAATCGGTGAAAATTTTTCTGTCCATTTCCGGGCTCCAATGCTGGCCGGTATGAAGAATGAAAAAACCGACACCTTGTTTTTCGCAGGCGCGCACGATTGGAGACATTTTGATAATTTCCGGCCTAGTGCCGAGAATGATAGCGATTTTCATTAGATAATCTCTTTAATGATAGTTACTAACTTGGCCGTAGTGTTTTTAACATCATAGTTTTTCAGAAATTCCCAGTTTAAATGATGTTTAATCTTTCCAGCTGCCAAGTCCTTTAAATAAGCGGCCATTTCTTCGGTCTCCTCATAATTAAACGACCTATATCCTAATTTGTCAAGGAATTTAGAAATCGTGCTGTTTGTTGGAGTAATTCCCAAAATAATTTTACCGGAAGCAGCGTAGTCAATGGCTTTGGATGGCAAGAAGGGGCTGATGCCAAAATTGGCGTCAATTACCACTAAACAATCCGATTGTTTCATTAAGCGCAAACTTTCTTTGAATTCTACCCGTGGTAAAATTTCGGTAATTTTTTCCAAGCCGTATTGCCGGAGCATTTTTTCAATCTTTTCGTAAGTATAGCCGGCATAATTGTCAACACTGCCGACCAAGACGATTTTTATTTTCTCCAAAAATGTTTCGTCTTCCTCGGTGATTTTTGAAAGTGTCTGGAATAGAATTCCTGGATTTCTCTGTTCGTAAAATACACCAATATAACTGATGACAAATTTATTTTCTTTTTTTGGTTCGTCTTTTGGATAATCATTCAAATCATAGCAATGGGGAATGACGCGGGCTTTTTGGCGAATTTCTGTTGGATATTTTTTCATCACCAAATCTAAAGTTTCTTGGCTGACGAAAATTATTCGGTCGGCTTGTTCCATAATTGCCGTCTCTTTTTTTAGGATTCTCTTCGCTTGTCTTTTAGAAAGGTTTTGATATTCGCTGTCATACCAGGGGTCGCTGAAATGGGCGATGAATGGAATGCCGGTTTGTTTTCTAACCATTGCGCCGACGATATTACAAACTTGGGGGTTGGCGAAAGAAAAAATCGCTTCAATTTTTTCTTTCGCCATAATTTTCAGACAGAGTTTTACAAGTTGGCGATGATAAAAAAATTCAGCCAAGCGAAAATAGCCCGGGATTTTTGCCAAAAATTTATTCGGTTTGAATCTTGGCATTTTGTATTTTGGAACATCAATATTCCATTCTTCGCCGGGCAAACTTAAAATTACCGGCTCAATGCCTTGTCGTTTCCATTCTGGCACCATTTTCCCGATAAGAATTGCCTGTGGCCGAATTTCTGGCGGGGTGTGGGGCGAAAAACAAAGGATTTTCATTTTTTTTGGATAATTATTGATTAGTGGCAAAATTGGTTTCATCAAATCTGTCACGCATAAACCTGAAAAAGTCGGTGAATTTTTTGTCTTTATACACATTCATTTCTTTTTTTCTAAAAAATAAAGTTTTTATTTCTTCTTGCGCTTTCCATAACCCATAAGAGAAAATCATTTCTTTCCTTATCTTTACACCATAGAGTTCCTTAATATCTTTAGAGCATATATCTTTCCACGCATTCATCCATGAGCCAGTGGACTTATCGGAATTAAAAATATAATAATCTATGAGGTCAAAATATCTTGAAGATTGGGCGCTGTATCTTATCCAATCCACGAAAAATAGTTTTCCGCTTTCATTTTGCAATACATTTTCCTTATGAAAATCTCCGTGCATGGAAGATGTTGGGATTTTTATTTTACTCATTTTAGCGGCCAATTCATTGAACAGAGGTTTTGTCTGATAGTTTCCCTTTAATTCTTTTATGGTTAAAAATTCAGCGGTAGATTTTTCTGGCCAAGAATCGCGCATCCCAAAAGCTTTTTTGAAGTAGTTGGCTATCAGCGGAGAACCAATCTCGATTCTTTTTAATCTCTCGGAAATAATTATGCCGCCCATAAAATTAAACTTCGGAAGATATTTTGAAAAGTGATCATCGGATTTTATCAGTTCAATTTTATTTTTTTCTACAACATTTTCCTTATATGCCGTTATGGAAGTCGGTATTTTGAAAAAGAATTTTCCTATAGGGAAAATCAGATTTCTTGAGGGCCTAGAAATTTTATTGACATTCATATTTTTTAAGGTTCTGCTAGAAAAATGGCGCGTTTTCTATCTTTAGAATACCCAGAACTTTCGTCGATTTTTCTTATTTTTGAAAAACCTGATGATTGTAAAAAGTCTTTTATCCATTGATGAGGATTATCACCCATATCGGGCAGATGTTTTGCCCAAGGCATATTTTCGTCCGATTGACCCATTTCAAAAAACAAGATTTTTTTGGTTTTTTCTCGGATTTTTTTCATTAACTCTTTGCCATAATCAAGACCTTTTTCACTGATAATATGATGCATGATTGAAAGAAAAATCACCGCATCAAAAGCTGGCAATTTTTCTAAAAATTCGGGAGTAATTTTTGCCGAAACGAAACCGGCGCCCATGGGTTTTTGTTCTAACATTTGATTGACGGCGAAAAATTGCCGGCGAAAATCAAAATCAATGCCCAAGGAAAAAGTTTTTAATTCCTCAGCGGATTTTAGAACAAAAAACCCTTCGGCTGAGCCCAAATCCAAAACATTTTTTGAATCACTGGCAATAATTTCTTTTCTAATCGTTTGCCAGCGTCTTTCGCAATCGCGGTCGTTGCCAGTGTATTCTTTGCCGCTGAACAAAACTGGTTGATAACGCGGGTAACGAAAAAGCGCCGCTCTGACAGAGAGTTTTCTTAAAAATTCCGGTAACGAATTTAATTTTCCGGTTTTCATTTGTGACTATGATTAATATTTAATAAAAGAATGATTTATCATAAGTTCCTTCTGTTGGACCAAGGAAGGAATAAAAGTAAGGGGGGAAATCAGATGATTGGCAATCCGCTCTTTGAATGTCGAATAAACAATAATCGGTTCGTAGGACTTGATCCGTTTGCCCTTTAAATAATTAAAACCCTTTGCGGCGATGGGTGTTGAAGTGATTTTAGAGCGAGTGGCCGCGATTAGAGCGATGCAGGCAAGCAAAATCTCTACTCCAACAATAACCGTCTTACAATAAATGGTCCAGGGCGTGTCATTTTTATCCAAAACAATCGTGTGTTGGTGGATGACATTTCCGGTGTCAATCCCGGCATCAATTTCTTGTACCGTTGGACCGATATAATGAAAATCATTGTTAATAATGTTGGGAAACCAAGTGTTGCCGCCGCGATACCAGGGGACGATGCCGCCGTGCAGATGAATAGTGCCGAAGCGCGAGGCGCCAAAAAATTCCGACTTGAGAATTTTACCGCCATGAACGACAATCAAGTCGGGTCTGATATCCGTTATTTTTTCCACCGCTTGAACGCTATTGATATTTTCAAATTCAAAATATTTCCCTGTTTGTTTCAGGTTTTCAAGTAAATTTGGATTTGCGGGAAAGTAAGAATTAAGGGCGGCAAGATAAAAACGGTACAAGCCGCGCTCCGCGCGTTTTTTTTCTATAGCGAAATGTGGATTTTCTATTAAGGTTTTTAAGAATTTTATTCGGCGTTTGATTTTTGAAACGAAAGGTGTCTTTATCGCTGCAATTGGTTTTAGGTGGGTTTGAGCGAAAATAAAAACATCATGGCCGCTTTCCATTATTTTTCGCCAGAGATATTCGTGTTCTGGTCCGACATTACTGGTAATAACAATTTTCATAGTTTTATTATTTTATCCTTTAATTTCACCGGATGATATCCCCATATCAAGAAGTAGTGAATCCATAAAGAATTTCACACCCCATTCTATAAGATTGTAGGGCTGATATTTGCCGTTGATGGGCCAAGAGGCGGGCATGGCGCCGTTTAAGCAAGGATTTTTCATACCGCGAATCTGGAAACGTTTGGTCGCTTGGACAATTTCACTAAAAAGTTTTTCCAAGCGATTATCCGGCGTTGGCAGAATAGCGTTGTATTTTTTTATGACAATGGCGATCTGCGACAAGCCGGTAATGCACAAATCATTGAAATAGGTTTTGTCTGCGGCATAATGTGACGGTAAGAGTTTCGGATAGCGGAAATTTTCGCGGTTAAAATCTAAAAGAAAATCAAAGTTTTTGGCGACGGCTTGCAAATAAGTTTTTTCTTTAAAATAAGTTGCGGCTTCCACTAATCCTCGCAAAGTATAAGCAATCGTGTGAAGCACTAGCAAATTGTCATTAAAGCCGGCGCCATTTATCCAACCACTCGTTTCTTGTTGCGACAGAGCATAATCGAAATTTCGCCGCGCCCGCCGTTTGTATTTTTCGTTGTTAAGGACAATTCCCGAACGCAAAAGACCGTAAGCGGCGCGAGTGTAGTAGGTTTTTTTTGTTTTTAAATAGGTGTGGGCGGGTTTGAAGGCGCCATCATTGTCAATTTGCGAAAGTAAAAAATCTGCGGCGCGGACAATGACGATTTTTAGTTTTGGGCGGTCAATGGATATTTTCTTGTCCAGGGTTTTGCTTTCTGATGCTTCATAAAGGTCGGAAAGTCCAAGAAGAATTTGTCCGGTATCAAAGACACTCGGCTCGCCGAAGCCCGCTTGTCCTTCTCTGCCACCAGTGAAAGCGCCATTTTCCAATTGCATCGTCAAAAGATAATTGTGACAATTTTCAATAAGGTTTTTGACAATATTGTAATTGAAATTTTTCCAAGGTTGATTGCGGAAGATCGTTAGGAGAGTTGAGAGAGTATAGCCGGTTGTTTCCGGATAAGAATTCGTCATACCGTAAGATGAACCGACAGAAAATTTGGCGGGGAAAACTTGCCCTGCAAGTTTCTTATTGACTGTATCAAGCCATAACAGCGCGTTCATTAGATGGATATCGCTGGAACAAGCGCCGAATGGATAATCTTCGTTTGACGCTCGGTAAAGAATATTTAGGTCATGTCCAAAAAATGGTCTAATAAGCAAATTATATTTATGCTGCAGTTTCCGTTTAATTTTTGTAATCAAAAACATTTATTTAGAAAATTTTTTTCCAATTCTTTTTTATAAATTCGCCAAAGTTCCTCCATATCGCCTTTACCCCTTTCCCAAGCGGCAACATAATTGAAACCAAAGCCGGTGTCAAAGGCGGCGGTCACATAATTTTCTAATTTTCTCTCATATTCTTCGGTGTTCAAGTTAATAGCTAACACCTCTTTGATTTTTTTGGTTAAAGTTGTTAGGTCGGTATGCTTAAAGACATTAGGTAATTTTAGGGTTGTCCCCATATTGCCAAGTTGAATAACTGGTTTTTTGTACATAGCTGCCTCGGAAAGAATAGTACCACCCGCATTGACCACCAGATCGGTTTTACGGAGAATCGTTTCCGATGGGATTCTATAATCAATCATTTTTACATTTACAGTTCTGATTAATTTTTCTATATATGACGGTGATCTTACTCCAATCATTGCGGGATGTTCTTTGACGACAAGAGTGTAATCATCGGGAAGAGACATCGCCACCAGACGGGCTGTCTCAATTTGATTGCTGAAGTAGGGTGATACTGTGTCAATAACTGTTTCTGGTTGAAATTGAAGTGGAAAATAGACGAATTTACCCAATTTTTCAAGAGGATAATAATCTAAATTTTCCATATATTTTCTATAATGTTTTTCGCAATAATGGTCGCGCAGAACAATTCGCGGTGGCCGATAATCTATTGATATACCAATGTTTTTTACAAAGTTTGTCCGTTTTTTTAAATACCACCTTAAGATTTCTCGATAGGGCAGTAATTCGTGTTTTAATTTTTCTATCCAACTTTTGTTTTCGGGAGTGTAATAAGTGCCCTGATTTGGTTGTTTGAAATTCTCTCGGAACTCCCCAATGTATTTTTTTGCTTTTTGTTGATTAGGACTTTCTTTTGATTGAAGGTTGAGTTCGTCAATGCGGTTATGAAAATCGCCCCGGCTTCCCAAATAATCATTAACAAAAATATAATAGCCGCTAGTCATACTATTCATCACGCCAAACATCGGCACATTATGTTTCAAGCCATAAAGGTTAATCATAATATGAGGTAGAGAAACAAAGTTTGCGGCGATAACGATATCTGGCTTGAATTTTTCAAATATCAGTCGGATGTATTTGTATGTTGCTTTGACATAGTCAATAATTTCTTCGTCGGACTTGCTCTTCTTGAAGCTAAAATAGTATTTATCTTTATAGGACTTGACGAAATGTCTCAATGCGTAAACCATTGGCCAGATTGAGTCCACACCAAGCTCGGCGCAGATTTCTTTCAAAGAAAAATTATCCCCAGCCAAATAGGTTAGAGGATTGTCAATTACTTCGTCGTTGCTGATAATCATTTCGTATTTAACCTCCTTTTGATTAATGATAAATTCGTGTGCAGCTGGCTGAAAAGTTATAGTTGCAAGCGAACATCCTTCCCCGGCAAGTTTTCTCGCTAAAAATCGTCCGATAGCCCTACTCCACCCCCTTTGTTGTAAGATGAGTATTCGTTTGCCTTTTAAGGTTGTCATATTACATAATAATAGTCGGGTTAATTTTTCTGTCAATACCTGTTGATATCATTTGACATCTGTTGATACTTTAATATATTATATCAATTAGCATGAATGATGATATTAAACCCAATCTGATTTATACTACCGGAGAAACCCAGAAATTTCTCAAGGTTAGTTCCAGCACTATCAAACGGCTTTTGAAAAAAGGTCTCTTAAGGGCGAATAAGGTTGGAGGTCAATATCGGATTTTTGGTAAAGAAATTTTACGATTAGTTTCCCCGGAAGTCGAAAAAGGCGCTATCAAATCATATCTTGGTTTAAAGAAAAAAATAGTGGATAAAATAAACAAATGGTAAGTTCAATAATAAAAAAAATCGTTTCTTTTGTTTCTTTGTTCTATAAAGTTTTTGGTACTTACAAATTTGATGTGCTGATTTTGACGGCGCTCGGTTTTTTTAGCGGTATTCTAGGTGGTATCGGTATCAACATATTAATTCCGATTTTTTCTTTTATCGTTAATCCCGAAGCGGTTGTAACCGACCCAATTTCTAAATTTATCAGAGAGGTCTTTCTTTATTTCAACATAGATTTCAGTTTGAAGTTCCTGCTTATTTTCGCGGTGATTCTTTTTGTGGTCAAGGCGATCATTCTCTCTATTTTTTCTTACATCACCGTTCGCATTCTCGCGGGCTATGAAGAAAAGACGCGGAGTGAGCTTTTTCGTATAGTGCTTAAAACAAGATGGGCACACTTGCTTAAACAACGATTGGGTCATTTGGAGACGATTTTGATTACTAATATCCAATATAGCCAAGGATTATTTTCGCAAGTAAGCAGCGCCATTATGGTGGTTACCAGCTTGTTTGCTTATACTGCTGTCGCCTTTTCCATCTCTTGGAAAATTACCTTGATTTCTTTTGGTTTGGGTGGCTTTTCGTTTCTGTTTCTTAAACCACTTATTTGGCGATTACGCTCTATGTCTTACGAGCAAGATAAAATCAACCGCGATTTGTCACATCATATAAATGAGAATGTTGTTGGTATGAAAACAGTTAAAGCGTTTTCGGCGAGTGATGCGGTTTCCAGAATCGCGGAAAATTACTTTCGGCGAATTAAAGGGCTTAAGATCCACACCAATGTCATAAATAATTTAACCAGCATTTTGGTTGAGCCGATTAGCGTGATTTTTATCGCTTTTGTTTTTGTCATTTCCTATAAGACCGCCAATTTTGATTTTGCCTCTTTAATTGCTGTGGTTTATCTTATTAAACAGATTTTTGTTTATTTACAGCAATTACAAACACTTTTTATCGGACTTAGCGCCACAATGCCCTTCGTGCGTTCATTGATTGAATATGAGGAGGCGGCTCGCGGAGCGCAGGAATTGGCGACAGGTGATAAACCTTTCATTTTTGAGAAAGAGTTGTCTTTTGAGAAGGTCTCATTTGTTTATGAATCAAAAAAAGAATCTGTTTTGAATCATCTTGATTTTTCCATAAAAAAAGGTGAAATGATTGGCGTCATTGGCCCTTCGGGCGCTGGTAAGACAACCTTAGTGGATATTTTGCTTAGGTTATTTTCCCCAACATCCGGAGATATATTTCTTGACGGCGTGTCTTGTGGTGAAATTAATTTAGCTGGTTGGCGGAAGAATATTGGTTATGTTTCCCAGGATGTTTTTTTGACCAATGATTCCATTTGCAATAACATCCGTTTTTATAATGATACTATTTCCGACAAAGATATTGAGGAAGCCACTAAGATGGCTGATATTTATGATTTTATTATTTCACTGCCAGACGGTTTCAATGCCAATGTGGGTGAACGGGGTGTTTTGCTTTCCGGTGGGCAAAAGCAAAGAATTGCTATTGCTCGGGCATTAGCGCGCAAGCCCAAATTGCTCATTTTTGACGAAGCCACCAGTTCTTTGGATAATGAATCAGAAGTGAAAATTCAAAATGTTATCAAGAAACTCAAGGGCAAGTTAACAGTTATTGTAATTGCCCATCGTCTTTCTACTATCGCTGGTGCTGACCGAATTATCGCCATTCGACACAGCAAGATTGAAGAGCAAGGAACGCCCGAGGCGCTTTTGAAAAATAAAGAATCTTATTTTCACAAAGTTTATAATATTAGGAATTAAAAATAAAAAAGTTATGAAAAAAGGCAAAAGAATATTTCTAAATTGGGCCGATGGTAGTCCGGAAAGGATGAAAGAAATCTTGACATTGCGCAATCGGGGTCACCAGATTGTTTATTGGACCGGCTTGCCGGGTGACCGAAGTCAGGTTCCGGATGTTATTTATCACGATCATTATGCCGCTTGGGACAATGTGTCGGCGGAAAGCGTTGACCCATCCGAATTTCCTCCTCCTAGCGCCGATTTGATCAAAGAATTTTACGAGACGGAATCGTTAATTTTGACCATGATGAACAAGAGATATGACGGTATCTGTGTTGATGAACGACGGCATATTTATTACAACATGCTAGGTTATTGGTATGGCATATTAAAAAAATACAGACCGGATGTCGTGGGGTTTCATGGTGTTCCCCACACTGTTTATAATTATATAATCTATACTTTGGCAAAAAAAATAGGCATCAAAACTGTAATGTTTGAAGATCCTTGGGTGGCAGAGAGATTTCTTATGTATACTGATTTTAAAGAAGGAAACAAACCGCTTTTAATGGAACTTAAAAAAAATCAAGGCAAGAACTTTTCACTTGATGATTTAAGTCCAAGATTGAAAGAGTATTATTTAAATCAAACTAACCCAAAACAAGATTCAACGCCGGTTTATATGAAGCATTGGAAAAAAAAGCATTCCACTTTGAATCGCATTATATTTAGGGTTAATCTTTTGAAAAATAGCATAAAAGATTTTTCGGTTTTTAAGAAAGTTCCAGCTTTTATAATAAGACAGTTTGGCCCAAATTTAGAAAGAGAATATGGAAAACTGACTATTTTACCGGATTTTTCAAAAAAGTTTGTATATGTGCCGCTTGGTTTTCAGCCAGAGCGCACCACCAGTCCGCAGGGGGATATGTTTGTTGATCAGATATTAATGATTGAAACTATCTCCGCGTCTTTGCCTAAAGATTGGATTATTTATGTAAAAGAACATCCTTCCCAGTGGTGGTTAAGAAGTGGTATTCGTTATTCTTGCGCTCGTTATAAGGGGTATTATCGGCGAATTGCCAAAATAAAAAATGTTAAATTAGTTCCTATTACTACTAACACTTATAACTTAATTGATAAAGCGCAGGCAGTGGCTGTGGCGACGGGTACCGCTGGTTGGGAAGCGCTTCTCCGTTCAAAACCAACTTTAGCTTTCGGTTATCCATGGTACCGAGATTGCCCGGAATTGTTTAGGGTAAATAGCGTTGAATTATGTAAGTCCGCCCTTGATAAAATTAATAATGGTTGGAAAGTAAATCAACAAAAAATGATTTATTATTTGAAGTGTTTTGATAATGTTGCTTTACACGGCTCCCCGGAAGTTTTTGTCGCCAAGAAATCAAAGGTCAGTGAACAAGAAACTAGAGATAATATGTTCAAGGCCTTCGTGACAGAAGTGGAGAATTTACCTTAAAGATATATTATGACTGCGAATAAAATTGATGAGAGTGTCGGGGTTGATATTGAGGACATCGGCAGGTTTAGGAAACTTGACCAAAAAAATAGTGGGGTTTTTTTGAAAAAGGTTTACACCAAAAACGAATTGGACTATTGTTTCTGGAAGGCCGTTCCGGCTCAGCATCTGGCTGTTAGGTTTGCTGGCAAAGAGGCTGTTTTAAAAGCGTTAGGCGGTTTAGGTCTACCTTTTGTCGGTCATAATACGATAGAAATTTTTAACAATGACAGAGGGGCGCCGCAAGTTAGATTTTGTGGGCATAAAAATTTTAAGAAGTTGAGTGTGAAGATAAGTTTGTCCCATTGCCGAGACAAGGCATTAGCTTTCGTTG
>MHIM01000015.1:0-1211 GCA_001817505.1 Candidatus Buchananbacteria bacterium RIFCSPLOWO2_01_FULL_39_33
GGCTTAGAAGCAGCCATCCTTTAAAGATAGCGTAATAGCTCACTGGTCAAGTCGTTTTGCGCCTAAAATGTTCGGGGCTCAAACATGGTACCGAAGATGCGGAACCAGTGCTTTGCACTGGAAATTCTAAATTCAAAATTACAAATTTCAAATATTTTTTAAATAAAAATTTGAAAATTGGACCTGCCTGCCGTAGGCAGGAATTGAAAATTGGAAATTCCAGCGCGAAGCGCTGGTTGGTAGAGGAGTATTCCAACTGGAATGAAGTCGGACCCGCGAGGGCCGGTGGACTGGTTGGAAGTAAGAATGTTGGCATGAGTAGCAAAAATCAGGGTGAGAGTCCCTGACACCGTAAGTCCAAGGTTTCCTGGGTAACGAGAATCGACCCAGGGTTAGTCGGTCCTAAGGCGAGGCCCAAAGGCGTAGTCGATGGATAAGCTGGTTAATATTCCAGCACTACCTTGATTTTCCAAGGGGAGGACGCATTAACAGAGATTGAGCGCTTTTTGGCTATAGGCGTTGCTGGTTTAAGATGCGATAGACAGGTAAATCCGTTTATCATTAACATCTGAATTGGCAGAAGAGAAAACCGCAAGGTGGACTCAATTCAATTAAAGTTAGTGCCAAGAAAAATCTCTAGGGTTAAGATCAAGGCAACCGTACTGCAAACCGACTCAGGTGGACGAGGCGAGTAGCCTCAGGTGTACGAGAGAAACATTGTTCAGGAACTCGGCAAAATAGCGACCGTAACTTCGGAATAAGGTCCGCCCCGATTTATCGGGGCCGCAGCTAAAGATGCCAAGCGACTGTTTACCAAAAACACAGGTCTCTGCTAAACCGTAAGGTGATGTATAGGGGCTGATGCCTGGCCAGTGTCTGAACGTTAAAGGGAGGGGTTAGTGTGCTTCGCTATCGCGAAGCACTAAATTCAAAAGGCAAAATTAAAAATTCAAAAATAAAGTATTCGCTTAACTCATGATTTTTTATAAAAATTATCGCGAAGCGATACTTAAGTTTTAACTTTTGATTTTTAAGTTTTGAATTTAGCGACGCGATAGCGGAGCGCATGAAGCCTCAAACTGAAGCGCAGATGAACGCCGGCGGTAACTATGAAATAACGGTTGTAGTTACTTAAATAAATTTGGCCAAATGCTGGAACACCTCGTTAAAACTAAAAATACTCGGTTGAGTCGCAACCAGTAAAAATTTTT
>MHIM01000015.1:1230-11813 GCA_001817505.1 Candidatus Buchananbacteria bacterium RIFCSPLOWO2_01_FULL_39_33
AAAAATACTCGGTTGAGTCGCAACCAGTAAAAATTTTTTAGTTAAGTTATTTTAAATAAAAATAGCTACGAGACAATCAGCAGGAAAGACTCTTTAAATATATGTCTGATTGGTTATCTAAAATCAATCCGCGAATCGGCAATTATCTGGCCGGCTTCGCTGATGGCGAAGGAAGCTTTAATGTTTCACTTCGCCAACGGGATGATCATAATCTTGGCTGGCAAATTGTTTTATGTTTTAACGTGTCCCAAAAGGAAAGTTATATTTTATCGCAATATAAAAAGATTTTGGGCTGCGGCAAGTTAATAAAACGTAATTCAGATGGGCTGTATATGTACAGTGTTACTAATAATTTATCCATCCAAGAAAAAGTTATTCCGTTCTTTGAAAAATTTTCTTTCTTATCACAAACAAAAAAGAAAAATTTTCAAATTTTCTGTCAAACTGCCTATTTGGTTTTTTCCAAACAGTACTTTACTGAAAATGGATTAAATAAAATATTAGAATTGCGAGAAAAATTAAACGAAGGCGGGGGTAGAAAAAGAAAATACATAATGAGTGATGTAATTAATTCACTCAAAGAGAATCCCCAGAGACTATACGCCAAACCGAGAATTTTTAGAAAAGAAAATTCAAGGATGATATAGTCCGAACTCTATGGCGACATAGAGCTCCGTAAAATCGGAGGATCTTAAAAGATTTAACACGCGCGAACCGTCCTAAGGTAGGAAAGCTGCCTTAGTAAAATTCGGCTATTTGCTGGAATATCTGGAGTATCCAAAGATACTTTTTTAAAAAGTAATAATTCTTTCGGTGCAGACAACCAGCAGGAAAGACTCCTGAATAAGGAGAATCCCCAGAGACTATACGCCGAATCTCGATAATTTTGAGAAAGATATAGTCCGAACTCTATGGCGACATAGAGAGCATGGCAGAAATGACTATGCTATCTTCATAAAAGAAGAGAGTAACAAATTTAAGCGAAATTCCTTGTCGTGTAAGTTACGACCCGCACGAATGGCATAACGACTTGGCAACTGTCTTAACAATGTACTCGGCGAAATTGCAATTGTCGTGAAGATGCGACATTCCCATAGTTAGACGAAAAGACCCCGTGAAGCTTTACTACAACTTGGTACTGAATTACGATATTGCCTGTTTAGAATAGGTGGGAGTCCCGGATTCGTCCAGGACGCCAGTGAAATACCACCCTTGTTCTATTGTAATTCTAACCTACTCCCGTGAATCCGGGAGAGGGACAGTATCTGGTGGGTAGTTTAACTGGGGCGGTTGCCTCCTAAAATGTAACGGAGGCGTTTACAAAGGTTGGCTAACTCCGGATGGAAATCGGAGTGATAGTGTAAAGGCACAAGCCAGCTTTACTGCAAGACCTGCAAGTCGAGCAGTTGCGAAAGCAGAACTTAGTGATCCGACCGTACGAAATAGGACGGCGGAAGCTCATCGGATAAAAGCTACTCCGGGGATAACAGGCTAGTCTCCTCCAAGAGTCCACATCGACGAGGAGGTTCGGCACCTCGATGTCGGCCCGTCCTATCCTGGAGCTGAAGAAGGTTCCAAGGGTTTGGCTGTTCGCCAATTAAAAGGGCACGCGAGCTGGGTTCAGAACGTCGTGAGACAGTAGAAAATTTTGGCTAAATTTAGCCAAAAGACCGTGCTGTCTATAAATTTGGCTAAATGCTGGAAACTCTGTAAAGTCCCAACGGGAGTGGGACTTGAGTATCTCACACTACTTTGGTATAATTAAATAAAACTAAAGTGATAATGTGATGAGTGCAGATAATCAGCAGGAAAGACCAAAAAATATAAATCCGTGGTATATTACCGGCTTTGTCGAAGGTGAAGGCACCTTCCATATCGCCATTTACCGCGATCCTAAGATGAAATATGGAATAAAAATTATTCCTGAATTTCATATCAATCAGAGTTATTTAAGACAAGAAACTTTGCAGCAAATCAAAACCTATTTTAAGTGTGGTTATATAAAACATAATCATAAAACTAATGACCGTGATGATACTTTGGTCTACGTAGTCAGAAATAGAAATGATTTGATGCAAAAAATAATTCCTTTTTTTGAAAAGTATCCAATGCTTTCAAAAAAACAAGAGAGTTTCCTGATTTTTAAACAAATTGTTTGGTGGTTAGATCAAGGCAAACATACTACCAAAACTGGAGTAAAAAAAATCATCAAGTTGTCTTATCAAATGAATAATTCTGGTAAAAATAGAAAAATAAGAAAGGAAGATTTATTAGATTTTTTGGAATCCTCAGAGACTATACGCCAAAAATGCGCTTAAAAAGCGTATTAAGATATAGTCCGAACTGCATAGCGATATGTAGAGTCCGATTTGCATCGGACCGCCATAGAGCAATAGTTGTATCTGGAAATGGTTTGGCAAAGTAACAAAATTGTCGGTCTCCTATCTACTATGGGCGTTGAAATTTGAGAGGGCCGTTTCCTAGTACGAGAGGACCGGAAACGACTGACCTCTGGTGTACCAGCTGTCCTGCCAAGGGCATCGCTGGGTAGCTAAGTCGGGTTAGGATAAACGCTGAAAGCATATAAGCGTGAAGCCGTCCTCAAGATTAGATTTCATTAAGACCGCTTGTAGATGACAAGCTTGATAGGCTCCAGGTGTAAGTGTAGCGATACATTCAGCCGAGGAGTACTAATGGTTGACGTATGTTTAATCACAAGAATTGGATTATAACTGTACAAATTGTCTTTTTTATGATATAATTACCTTAGATTTGAATTCAGGGTCTGGGTGCTTCTAGCGAAGAAGTCACACCTGTCCCCATCTTTACATTTTGTTAAATAATTTGTACCACTAATCCCGGTGTTTTTGACGAGATGGCCACACCTGATCCCATCCCGAACTCAGCAGTTAAGCATCTTAGTGCCGATGATACTCTTCAATGGGGAAAGTAGGTAAATGCCGGGTTTAGTGAGACAAATTACGATATTTAACAGGGCGGGCACAGATCTTCAGCGCCAACCTGCCTACCGGCTTGTCTGCCGAGAAGCATGGCAGGCCGGTGATACTCTTCATTGGGAAAAGTAGGTCAGCGCCCGGACTCTGCATTCAAAGCAATGCAAGCACCTTTGTAAAAAACTAACCTTGATAGTTAATCAGTCCTTTTTTATATTGGACAATAAGCAATTTATAATTGTCAGCGTTAGTTGAAACTGTTGGTTTTCCGGAGAAAGCAACTTGCGACTCCCATTAGGGATCAGTCCAAACCGTCATCTACGGGGTAAGGATGCCAGAGGCGTCCAAAGTAGGAACACTAGTTCCGAAGATGGGTGGATTTTATCCATCTAAGACTAAGCGGAAAAACAAACTCAGGCGTTCTCACAAGAGAACGCCTTCTTTTTTTGTCAAAAAAATCAAGATTGATTTAATAATATGAAAAATGTTAAACTATTGACATGAATAAAGAAAAAGAACAAGAATTAAACCGACTCAATTCAGAATTCTCCAATAAAATAAAATCACCGCTGCTTTTGACTTGTAAAAATATTGTCCCGGGCACTGGCAAAGCTGATGCTGACATTATGATTATCGGCGAAGCGCCGGGCCAGAAAGAAGATGAATTGGGCGAGCCATTTGTGGGCGCAGCGGGCAAGTTTTTAGATCAAATGTTAGAAGCCATTAACTTAAAACGCGACGATATCTATATCACTAATATCGTTAAATGCCGTCCGCCTGACAACCGCGACCCCCTACCAGAAGAAAAAGAGGAATTTTGGCCTTGGCTGATGGCTCAAATTAAGTTAATTGAGCCAAAATTAATCGTTACCTTGGGTCGGCACTCGCTTTCTAGCTTCGTTCCCAAGCCAATAATGTCTAAGGTTCATGGCACTATTCTGCGCAAAAACATACCAGCATTAGGCAAAATTAGAATTTACGCCCTTTATCATCCGGCCGCGGCTCTTTATCACGGTGGTATGCGTGAAATTCTAATCAAAGATTTTAAAAAAATACCCAAGATTATCAAGTTGATTGACCAGGGAGAAATTTAATGGCAGATGGCGTATAAAATTATATTTAGTAGAGACGGGGCCATGCACCGTCTCTACTTTTGTTTGCATCAGCCAATAATAAAACCCCTCTCCGGAGATAGGGGCTTTATTGTTTAAGAAAAATTTTATCTCTTTTTCTTTTTAGCTGCTTTTTTTGCAACTTTCTTTTTAGCTTTCTTCTTGGCTGCCATTGATGGTTCACCTCCTTTCAAAATGAGAATTATATTTTGAAATAATTAAAAAAATTACTTCAAACTACTTTCATTATACCATAAAAAAAGCTTGTCAACAACACTTGTCCACAGTTTTGGAAAATATTTTTTATCTAAATTGCCACAATAAATAAATTTTAACTAATATTTATAATTTATTTTTAAAAAAAATTATTTTTTTAAAATTTACTTGATTTTTAAAATCAACAAAAAAACGAAGTAAGTTAATTACTTCGCTGGTAAAATATTTAAAATTGACTTCAATTTATTGCGTGTTAAACGTCAAATTAGTTAAATTAAAATAAAATAAAAAATAAAAAAGCGAAGCCGTTTCGCGCTTCGCTCTAATTCAATGTTTTAAAGCCCTAAAATTTGGGCCAAATATTTGACTGTTTCATCTAAAGAGTAAAATACTTGTCCTAAATGAGAATAACACTCTTCTACATAAACCACTTTTTGCCCTTGCGGTTGACGCCAGAGAAAAATCAGACAACCCCGGCAATGATGATGCAGCCAATGCATCCCGGCATAAAGACCGACGGGAGGCAAGGGGTGATTAGGAAGTAAGGTAACCATGGCTGTTGAATCAGCAATTGCTCTTTCAATTGTCTCAAGATTATTTTTACGTTTATGGTCTTGGGTGAACCAATCTTCACTTGAATCATCTTCCGGATCATAAATTATTAAATCAGGAAAAGTGGTTTTGATAGCTGCCTTCCAGAGTACATTAGAATATCTATCTGGCGGCCCATTAAGAAATAAATCATATTTAAACATAATAATCTTACAAGCCCGCCGGCATTGCTGGCAGACAAAGCCAGTTTGATCAGTGTCTTCCAGTACCGGCGCTTTACAACATCGGGAAATATGGTGATGCATCTATCTATCCTCCCTTAGCTTTGAAAAAACATCAAGGCCTAAATTATTGGGGCCAAATCTGACCGGCAATAGAGAACTGATTGGCGCTAAAGCCACCAAATTTTTACTGTCAAGATAGCTGATAATCGTGACACCTCGGGTTGTGTCTGTTAAACAATTTTCCCAGATTATTTGCAGACAATGGCCGCAAGGGAAAATTAGATCATTTAAAACAACTTCATCCACTAAAAGCCGCCTATCGTCATTAACTGCATCAATGGCAATGGCGCTAATGGCCATCGGTCCGTATTTTGACACCATATTATCAATGGCATTTTGTTCCGCATGGGTTGTTTGCGTGTAAGTACAGCGTTCAACATTAACGCCGGTACTAACATAGCCGGCTACATCCAGGACCGCGGCTCCGACTTTAAAACCGGAATACGGCGCCTGGGCATTGGGCTTGACCCTTCTAGCGGCTAATAGCAATTCTTGGGAGTCAGGCAATAAATTATCAAACCAAGTGATAAAAATAGAGCGCTTAATTTCCAGGGTTCTCATTGATTAGCAGCTCCTTTCTGGGTTTTGGCTTTATTTTAAGGTGCAAATCAATTATTAACTTATCACAAAGACCAATTAGAGTCAACACTAGAGTAGAAGAACTTTAAAAAATACTAAAAACGCTAAATAAAAAATAATTAAATTGTATTAAACATCTAAAAATTATTGACCTAGATTAAGCATTGATAATCTTCCAATTTCAATTTCTCGGTGAAATCTATATTTAATTTTTAGATTAAAAACAGACAAATATTATATAATGTAGTTAAGATGAATGAGAATAATTTCCCAATTAAGGGCTTGACTAAAATTGAAGCCCAAAAAAACCTGAAAAAATTCGGCTTTAATCAACTTTTTAAACCAGAAAAAATCAGCTTTTTTGGCATTTTTAAGGAAGAAGTCACCGAACCGATGATTCTGCTTCTCTTAGTGGTTGGCGCAGTTTATAGTTTTTGGGGCAAGTTAGATGATGCGATTACTATTTTTTTGGTTATCACCGCTTTAGTTTTAGCCGAAGTTTATAATGAATTTCGCGCCAAAAAAGCTATCGCCGCCTTATCTAAAATCGCTGCTTTAAAAGTCAAAGTTCTAAGAAATGATAATATTTTAGAAATTAACTCTGAAGAAGTTGTGCCCGAAGACATTTTAATCCTAACTTCAGGCACAAAAATCGCCGCTGACGCTGTCATTAAGAAAGGCATTAGCTTGCAAGTTGATGAATCGTCTTTAACCGGCGAATCATTTCCGCAAGACAAAAAATCAGACGATAAAATATTCGCTGGCACTATAATTGTGGCTGGCGAAGGTGAGGCAAAAGTCAGTGTCACTGGCGCTGATACTAAAATCGGTAAAATTGCTGCTCAAGCCAAGTTTATTAAACCGCCTAAGACCAAATTGCAATTGGCTATGAAATCACTGGCTGGCCAATTGGTTTATGTGGCGGTATTTTTTTCAGTTTTTATTCCCGTTTTAGGAATTTTAAGGGGACAGGATTTAAAAACTATGATTTTAACCGGTCTATCCTTGTCTTTTGCCACTATTCCCGAAGAATTGCCGATTGTCATTACCATGGTTTTGGGCTTGGGCGCTTACACCCTTTCTAAAAACAAATTCCTGGTTAAAAAAATCAAAGCGGCAGAAACTCTGGGCCAGGCGACAGTTATCGTTACTGATAAAACCGGCACTATTACCGAAGGTCAAATGAAAATAGCTGCGCTTTATCCTTCAGATAAAAAAGAAGAAATTTTAAAGGCCAGCCATTATTTAATTTCTGATTATTCACTTTCGCCGATAGATTTAGCTATAAAGCAGGGAGTCAAAAAAATAAATTTAAATAAACCATCAGAAATAATCCGCCAAAGAAATTTGGGCAATGGTCGAAAAACTAAGACAGTTATTAGAAAAATCAGCAATAATTTTTATTTATTCCTAAGTGGCGCACCAGAAGAAGTTTTTAGCAAATGCCAAACTATTACCGAAGAAGCCGAAGAAGAATTAATTCAACAGACGCAAAACGGTCAAAGGATAATTGCAGTGGCTGTTAAAGAATTAAAAGATGAAGAAAAGGATTTGAGTTGGGAAAAATTAGAAACCAACTTAGATTTTATTGGCTTAATCAGCTTTGCCGATCCAGCCAGAAGCGGAGTGAAAGAAACTATTTTGCAAGCCAAAAGAGCTGGCATTAGAACGATTATGGTGACCGGTGACCACCCTCTAACAGCGCTGTTTATCGCTAAAGAAGTTGGCATTATCAAAGATAAAAATGGTCAACTATTAACTGGTGGAGAATTAGATAAACTAACCGATGGGGATTTGCAAGAAGCAGTTAAAAAAATATCAGTTTTCGCCCGCACCACACCGGAACATAAATACCGCTTGGTCCAGGCCTTGCAAAAAAATGGCGAGATTGTGGCTGTCACTGGCGATGGCATTAATGACGCGCTGGCTTTAAAGAGCGCTGATATCGGCATTGCTATGGGCCTTCGCGGCACTGATGTAGCCAAAGAAGCGGCGGAAGTGGTTTTAGCTGATGATAACTATGTCACTATTGCCCAAGGCATTTTTGAGGGACGAAAATTTTTTGATAATTTACAAAAAGGCATTAAATATTACCTGTCAGTTAAAGTTGCTTTAATTTTAATTTTTCTGCTGCCAGTAATTTTGGACATAGCTCTGCCCTTAGCCCCCATTCAAATAATTGTCTTAGAATTGTTTATGGATTTGGCGGCTTCAGCCGGTTTTGTCTTTGAACCGAGAGAAAAAAATATTTATTCCCGGCTACCAATATCGCCTAAAGAAAACTTATTTGATAAGTCAGCTATTGTAGATATTTTTATTAAAGGCCTGTTTCTATTTATCGGTGTAACTGCAGTTTATTTTTATGCCTTATGGCAAAACTTGGGTCTGACCGAAGCGCAAACCTGGGCTTTTGCCGCTTGGATGTTTGGTCACATTATTTTAGCTTTCATTTCCCGCTCTGATAAGGAATCGATTTTTTCTATTGGCTTACTGACTAATAAGCTCATTAATATTTGGACGTTGGGGGTGATAATTTTTCTGCTCCTATCACTTTATTTGCCACTGCTAAATCACCAGTTTAGTTTGACTGCCATTAGCTACAGTAATTTAATTTCTATTGCTTTATTTATGGTTATAATTATCGGCTCTCTGGATGTTAGAAAATTTATAAAATATAAGTTTTCTTAAATCAATCATCAAAATCAACAATAAAGAAGACCTCGAAGTTATTCGAGGTCTGATATTGTTGGCGCGATTTTATATAGAATTAATCGTCATCGGAATCAGCGTAAGACTTGCATGCCTTACAACTGCATTTACCGCTGCCGCCGCAATGTTCGCAGTTGTAAGTGTGGGTAGGCCACTTAACAGTGCCACTGCCGCCGCAAGATTGACATACTGCCATTATACTCACCTTCCTTCCTTTATCCGATTTTGTTATTCTTCTCTTTTGCGCCTCAGAGCTTCTTTATATTCTTCGGCTTGACCATAACATCCATATCTTTCCATTTCTTCAATTTCTCTTTCCAATTCTTTACAAGAAAATGTGCGCATTGCATTTTTTATTCTTTGGGGCCGAGCATCTGCTATGGCCTGAAAAAATTCTCTTCTGATTCTATCATTAATCTTTCGGCCCTCTTCTAATGTGCGTTGATGTTCATCATGGGGTAAAATCGGTAGCATTTTTCTTCTCTCCTTTTGGTTGTATGTAATTTGTGGTTAATTATCATTAACTACAACTGAATCATAACTTTTTGATAGGCAAATTTAAATAAAAATTAAATATTATCTATTTTTTGTTTAATTTTAGATATTTTTAGTTATTATTTTTGACAATAATATTGTCATTTTATATAGTTAATATATGGAAAAATCAAAAAAAGATCTAAAAATCTTAGATCTTGAAGACAAAGAAATAATAATTATCCAAACGCTTAAGGATTTCGGTCAATTACGGCCGACTGATTTAGCTCAAAAAACTGGGGTTAAGCGCACGACAGTTAATTTTCTATTGATAAAATTATTAAAGCAAGGATTGATTAATAAAGTTAAAATTAAGGGTCATTATGAGTGGCTGATAAATAACCAAGATAAAATTAATAAATTGATTAGTAATTTATATGGCTATTTTATGGCCGAAGATATTGCCAAGATGATTCACTTACCGCCGGATATCGGAGTAGAGATTTTAAAAGGCAAAAAAAATATTTTATCGGCCTATGAAAAAGTTTTGGAAGCGGGTTATAACAGCCGGGTTTTCGCTATTCAGGGCAATAAGTCGGCGCTGGCGGCTAAAAATTTAGAGAAATTATATTTGAGCAATATCCAAAATAAATTTCGACAATATAAAATAATTATTGAGGGTGTTATTGGTGAAAAATCATTGTCATATTTTCAAGATCTATCGCCTGAATTGTTAAAAATTTATGAGAACCGTTTGGTTATCGGCTACGTGGCTCCTGATTCTTTGGTTGATTTTGATTTGGATATTTTGATTTTTAAAAAGATGGTAGTGATGATTAACTTTGAGAAAAAACTGGTTTTAACCATTAAAAATGAAGAAATTTATTCAGTTATTTTTAATTTGTTTGATGCTTTAAAGATGGTGTCTAGAAAAATTGATTTAAATGATTATATTAAACGATTAATTGAGAGGAAGTCATCAATATAAAAAGAGGGGGGTAAAAATGTGTAGAGACGGGGCATGCCCCGTCTCTACTTTTATTTTATCCGTAGACCGGACCTGTCTGCCGACAGGCAGGCAGGATACTCGTTTATTTTTCGCTCTGCGAAAAATATCCTCGTCCGGGGTTGGCGTCAAATCCTGCGCTTGCTCGGATTTGTCGACGCGATCCGCCCTGGGCGGATCGCTGCCAACCCGTTCAAGTCCTTCTCTGATTCACATCAGAGTAAAATAAAATCCACCACAAGTGGTGAATTTTATTTTATCCGTGGACCGGACAGGACTTGAACCCGCTACCTCCTCGGTGCAAACGAGGCGCTCTACCAGATGAGCTACCGGCCCATAATATTTTTCTACTTCAAGCCGCTAAAAAGCGGACCTAAAATTGATAAGATAATTCCTTGAATTAAACCGGTCATCGCTATAATGGAAACAATAATGACAATAATACCAATGGCCTGGTAAGCAGTTTGGCCTCGGCCAGAACCAAAGATTTTCTCCGACCAGCCAGGTTCGCCGATCATCTCCAAAAACTTAGTCGGTTTCCAAACCATTAAAAAACCAACTACTAAACCAAATAAACCTAAAAAAAACATAGCCATGGGAATATCTTTATTTTTTTAATTTTATAATAACTTAGTTTCCAGAATTTAGCGCAACAGCGCTGTTAATTAATTGATGGAAAACCTGATAAGGTTTTTTG
>MHIM01000016.1 GCA_001817505.1 Candidatus Buchananbacteria bacterium RIFCSPLOWO2_01_FULL_39_33
TTCCAAACTTTCGCCCATTTCGGCGGCAATTTCTTCCGGCATCGGTTCCAAACTTTCGCCCATTTCGGCGGCAATTTCTTCCGGCATCGGCTCGCGGCCTAAATCCTGCACCAAGCGCCTTTCTACCTGCTGGAATTTATTGATATTCTCCACCATATGGACCGGGATGCGGATGGTGCGGGACTGATCGGCCAAAGAGCGAGTAATCGCCTGCCTGATCCACCAAGTGGCGTAAGTAGAAAATTTATAGCCCTTATGATAGTCAAATTTGTCCACGGCGCGAAACAAGCCGATATTGCCTTCTTGAATCAAATCCAAAAGCGATAAGCTTTTGCCGGTAAATCTTTTGGCAATGGAAACTACCAACCGCAAATTAGCTTTGATCAGCTGATGCTTGGCCTCAATATTGCCCCTTTCAATTTCTTTGGCCAGCATGATTTCCTCGTCGGATTTAAGTAGCGGCACACGACCGATTTCTCTTAAATACATCTGGATTGAATCGGTGGAAATATCGCCCAAGTTTATATCAATATCGGCAATTTCTTTCATTTTCTCAAGGGTCTTGGCCGACAGCTTGCGGGGCTTGCGAGTTTTGGTTTTTTCCGCTACTAACGGACTTTTGGCCGCTCCCGCAAAGAATCCCCCGCTTTCTACCACATTGATATTGGTGTGGGCTAACTCATCAAGCAACTCTTCATACCGGTCAAGATATTCTTCTGGTTCCGGCAAGGCAATAATAATTTCCTGTTCAGTAACAAAACTGCGCGCCTTTCCTTTTTTAATCAGATTGGAAATCGCTTCTTCGTCTGGTTTGACTTCTGCTTTAGTGACTTTTAGAACTTTGGCCTTCTTTTTTAAGGTAGTCGATTTTTTCGACTGAGTTTTTTTCTTACTTGCCAGGCCCAGTTTTTTCTTGGCAGATTTCTTGCTTATTTTTCGGCCAGCTCTTTTAGCAATCTTCTTGGCTGTTTTTTTGGTCATGAAAATTAGATGAATCTACTCTGTTAAATAATTAACTTCGGGAGTAGAAGTTCCGATGATTTAAAAATTACCATTCTTTCTTCTTCAATAACTCCGCCAACTCCCAAGAAAGATTAAGAGTCCGCTCTCGGTCGTCTTGGGTTTCCGCTTCTTTAAGCTCTTGATTTAATAAATTTATTTTTTTATTCAAATAATCATTATTCAATATTCTTAAAATCGTTTCTAATTCAGACCTGGCTTCCCTCTCGCTTAATTCCCCAAAATCTTTATTGGCTAGTAAAAACGACTCATTAAGTAAGCCGATTAACTCTTGACTATCAGAATTATTTTCCTCCCCCAAAGGAGAGCTTCCAGCTTTATCGTCTTTGAGAAAATCACTAATTAAACCATAGAGATCAATACTCAAGTTATCCCCAAATAAATATGGTTTTAAGCCAACACTTTCAGTATAAAAAAACACTAATCTTTTGTAAAGGTCAAGAGTAATTTGATTGGATAAGTATTCGGTTTTTAAACCGTCAATAATTTTCGGCAAAAGTGGCGGATATTTCAAAACAATGGCTAAGAGCTGGCGAAAAAGTTGCAAGTCCTTGGGCAAAAATTCTTTTTTTTCACTGCCCAAATTTTCAACCTCCCTGGCTTTAAAGCCTCCGGTATTTTTTAAAATCTTAGCTAATTCTTCCCGTAAGATATCTTCGGCAATCGCTATTTTTTGCGACATTTTTTTAAGCCAATAATCAATTTCTATTTTATTGTTGATTTTGCTTATCTGCGGCAATAGTTGCCGGGCGGTTTTAAGCTGATAATTGATATCAGCTTGATTAAGACCTTTAAGCGCCAGATCAAAATAGTATTCCATGATCGGCTTGGCGTTTTTAACCGCTTGCTGCCAGGCCAGTGGATTACGCCTGATCATTTCGTCAGGGTCTTTAGCGCCGCTGATTTCCACCACTTTAACACTGATATTGTAGCTTAAATTCGCATCTATATAAGAATGTTTCCTGCCTCTTTCATCGGCTGATTCAACCACATAAAGATCCAGGGCTTTAGCTAAAGCGTCGCCTTTGGCCGTGGCATTTTGTCCGGCTAAATCAAGATCAAAAGCGAAAAGAAAATTATTAGTATATCTTTTTAAGAGTTGGAATTGTTCCAAGGTTAAAGCCGTGCCAGAAGAAGCAATCACATTTTTGAAGCCGTTTTGATGGGCGGTGATGGCATCCATTTGCCCTTCAACTATCACCACGCTGTCTTTGGCTTTAATGTCGGCCTTGGCTTTATTAAACGCAAAGACAACCCGGCTTTTATCATATAATTCCGTTTGCGGACTATTGATATATTTGCCCATGGTCTCGGTTGCTTCATTTTGCGGGCTGACCCGAGCAGTAAAAGCCACTGTCTCGCCGCTGACATTATTAATGGGAAACATCAGACGACCCCGGAAACGATCATAAAAACCGGAGCCGGTTTTTTTTCTGATAGTCAGGCCGGCTAAAAATATTTCCTCATCAGTCAAGCCACGTTTTTTTAAAAAATCGTATAAGCTACTCCAGTCATCGGGGCTATAACCCAATTGCCAATCACTGATTGTCTCTTCAGAGAGTCCCCGGCTCGTTAAATAATCTCTGGCCGGTTGGGCTGCCTGACTGTTTAACAAAACATGATGATAATATTTTTTAGCCAGTTCCATCGCCTTTAATAATCTAACTTTCTGCCCGCTACCTTGATGGTCATAATGGCTTAACGCTACACCGGCTTTTTGGGCTAAGACCTTTTTAGCTTCAGGAAATTCCAACCCTTCAATTTTCATTAGGAAAGCAAAAATATCGCCGCCGGCACCGCAGCCAAAACATTTAAAAATTTTCTTCTCTCGACTAATTATTAGCGAGGGCGTTTTTTCATTATGAAAAGGGCAAAGAGCTTTAAAATTGACTCCAGCCGGCATCAATTTAATATATTCCGACATTAAATCGGTTATATCTATTCTATCTTTTATTTCTTCAATGTCGCTCATGATAGTAGTTGATGCTTAACAATTTCTTGAAAAAGTATCTTAGCATAAACAGGGCCAATAAGCCAAACAAGGCATAATATCGGGCGTAATTGCTGTACTGGCCCAAATAATTCCAAGAAAAACCCATAATATAGCCCAAAAAAACTATCACGACCAGCCAGAGGGAGCTGCCGATTAAATTAAAAATAAAGAACTTTTTATAAGCGATGCGCTGGTAGCCGGCAGTTAAAAGAGTCAAAATCCTAACGCCATAAATAAATTTGCTGACGATTAAAAATTGGCCGTAATTACCGGCAAACTTATCTTTTAAAAAATCAATTTGGGACTGATATTTTTTCAGGCCGGTAAACCAGGAATATCTCCGAAAATAAACCGGCTGGCCAGAAGATTTTCGTCCCAATAAATACCATAAATTATCAGAAGTGACAATGCCAGCTAAGCCGAACAAAATGACCAAATAAATATTAAATACTGACAGCGAAGCTAAAAAAACCGAGGCCAACATCACCAAGTCCCCGCCGAAAAAAGCGCCCCAAAAAACAATGATATAGCCATATTGGCTTAAAATCTGAATTAGTAAAAGAATTGTATCTTCCATTTATAAAATTATTTGTCCTTATATTTTTCCAGCATTTCTTCAGCTAAGATTAGGTGGTCTTTTTCGGCTTTCATGATGGCTAAAAACACTTCTTTAATTCTCGGTTCAGTGGCTTCTTGAGCCGCTTGAGCGTATAAATTGATGGCGCGCTCTTCGCGGGCCTTAGAATCTTTTAAGGAGACAATGGCCTCATCAACACAGACCTCCTCAACTTCAGGATCTTTTTCCGGTTTTAATAACTTCCTAAAAACCGAAGCGTGCTCATTTTCCACTTTACGCAGTCCTTTGAACATTTTAGCGATTTCGGTCTGGCTGGAGACATTTTCAAGGCAATTATAAAATTTAGTGTTGGAGATTTCCAGTTTCAATGATTCCTCTAAATTTTTCCGGCTGACTTCCGTCAATTCAACATTATTTTCATCTTGCCAAACCTGGCCTAAGACCATAAATCTTTTTTCCGCGCCGCAAAACGGGCAAGATGGCGGAATTGCTTCGCCAATATAGACCTCGCCGCAAATCCGGCAAACATAAATTCTCATGAGTTTAATTATTATTTGTTATTTTAGCAGTTAACTGCTCCGGTCTAAAGACCGGGACTTAGCTAGGCTTATTAAAATCGCCAGCCGGGCCTAATTATATCTAACTATTTTTTCAGACCAATAAGCTATCTTAATTTTAGGGTCTTAGGATAAATTACAATCAAGCGGCGAACAATCAATTTCGGCCGGGGCTGGCGGAAGCCGTTTAAAAATTCAAACCAAACGCTTGCCAATCTTTTGAAGCTCATTTTACGCAAAGTGTCATACTCCGGGTCTAAATGGTAAATGTATTCGTTATCAATCTTGACTATAACTGAAAAATGGCTTTCATAACCGGAAAACCAACTCAAAATTACCGGGATTTTCCTGTGCTGGACATATTCGCGGATATCCTTAAGCTGGGACCAGTCCTTGACAAAACCGTCCAAGCCAAATTTTTTGGCAACTTTAACCATGCTTTCGCCGGTTGAGCCGGCTGGATGTTTATACTCCCTCGTTTTCATCATTTTTCCCAGTTCATTAAGATTTTTATCTACGCCAAAAAAATTCAAAACCATTTTAAGGCAAGCCGGGCCGCAATAACCGGGAATTTGCTTAACTAATTTAACTCCTAATCTTCTGGTCATTGGCATAAACTTTTATATGATAAATGTCAAACTGCTGTTATTTTATAATAATGTTCAACATTTAAAAATTGGCGGAGAGGGCGAGATTCGAACTCGCGAACCTTGTTACAGGTTACACGCTTTCCAAGCGTGCGCACTCGGCCACTATGCGACCTCTCCATTAATAACAATTAACGATTAACAATTAACTGTTAACAATTAATAATTAACGATTAACATTTTGCGCCATAGGCGCATCCGCCTCTGGCGGAAACAATTAAAAAACTACTTCTTCCAATCTCTAACTACCAATCTTTTATTAGCCAAATCCAGCTCAATGGAAATTTTTTGCTTTTCTTTCCATTTTAATTTACGCAAAAAATCAGTCGGCAAAGTAATAACCCGGCTATGGCCGGAAGTGGTGATTTTCCTGGTGCTCTTTAAATTAGCCATATATTTAATCCGTACGCCGTCCGGACAATGTCCGTACTTTATCCATTATAGCTAAAATAATCGTTTTTGTCCACAATAAAAGCGGTTTGATATTATCGCGCCGCCTTGATTTACTTTAATATTTTTTCAAAGAATCAGGATCAAAAGGACCTCTCTTTTTAATGCCTGGCTTGTAAATATTGACGCTTTGACATCTAGGATATTTATTGGGAATTCTGTCTTTAGCTGAATCTGTTTCTCCACACTTATCACAACGCCAAAAGAGTTAGAATTTCACCACCATGGTTGCTTCTCCTCTAAGTTGATGGTGTCGTTAAACTAAGCAAATTTTACCTGAAATAATTGATTTTGTCCATAAAAAAGTAGAGACGGGGCATGCCCCGTCTCTACCATATTTTACTAAACTATTTGATCAAATCCTGAATTAAGGCCTCAAATTCGGCTTTTTCGGCAGTTAAATCATCTTGCTGTTCATAGCCGTTGCCGATTCTGAAATACTTGCAACCAAAAACAAAAGTAGGGATAGAACCCTGGGGATTGAATTCGCGATAAACTGCTAAGTCCTTAGCCGGCACGACAGATTCCTTTTCAGCAGTTAAAGTATTATCATTAATATCCACATCCCAATGATAAGCCACGATTTTGCCATCATCAACATATTTTTTGACCACCTCGTCAAAAGCATCCTTTATCCATTGGCAATGCGGGCACCAAGTGGTAGAAAACAGATAAACCAACGGCTTATTATTTTCCTGGCAGATTTCCGCTCCGGCTTTTTCTGAAAAAGTTGACACCCCGGCTACCTGAGCCGGATTTTGAGTTAATGGCTGATTTTGAGTATTCTGATCTGGCGTTTCTTGCTGACCAGCCACTTGGGGAGTGCCATTATTTTTAGCATTTAGCAGGATAACACCCATAATTATCAGCCCGATAACGCTGACTGAAGCAATGCCACCGAAAAGCCCTAAAAGAAATTGTTGGTTTTTTACGCCTTCACTCATATTTTTTTATTATTTATTATTTATTGTTAATTATGAAACCTCTTTACCCCTCCCAACCCGTTCCCGGGTAGCGCTAAATGCTTTGCATTTAGCGACGCTCACTTCGTTTCGCTTCTACCCGTCGCTGCACGACCCCTTCTAAAAAAAAGGGGGGGGAATTTTTATTTTTATATTCTTGTATTTTTAGGTTTTTAAATTCGATTTCCGTTTATGCCAATCAGTTGCTTGCTGATACTGATAACCGGCCTGCAGAATAGTTTTTTCATCAAACCGCTTGCCCAAAAGCTGCAGGCCCACCGGCAAACCTTGGCTGAAGCCGGCTGGCACTGACAAGCCGCAAATGCCAGCTAAAGAAGCGGGAATGGTAAAAACATCAGCCAGATAATCCTTGAGCGGATGGCCGATATTCTCCCCGATCAGCCAGGCCGGTGTCGGTGAAACTGGTGTTAGTATTATATCAACTTTACCCAAGGCCTTGTCAAAATCATCTTTAACCAAAGTCCTCACTTGCATAGCTTTCTTGTAGTAAGCGTCATAATAGCCGGCTGAAAGGGCGTAAGTGCCGATCATAATTCTCCTTTTGACTTCCACGCCAAAGCCAGCCGACCTGGTATTTAAATAAATGGCCAATAAGTCATCACCATCTCTTTTGGACAAACCGTATCTGATGCCATCGTATCTAGCTAAATTGGAACTTACTTCAGAAGGGCAAATAATATAATAAGCGGCCACGGCCAGATCAGTATGGGGCAAGCTGACATCTACCACTTCCACGCCCAGTTCTTCAAATTTTTTGGTAGCGATTAAAACAATCCGGCGCACTTCTTCATCCAGGCCTTCAATAAAATATTCTTTAGGCAGGCCGATTTTCAGACCTTTAATATCTTTTTTTATCTCCTTTAAATAATCGTCAACCTTAATGTCCGGTGTGGTAGAGTCCCTAACGTCGCGGCCGGCCAATTGCCCTAAAATAAAAGCGGCATCCTCAACATTTTTAGTAATCGGCCCAATGGTATCCAGCGATGAAGTCATCGCCATTACGCCGTAGCGGGAAACCCGGCCGTAAGAAACTTTCAGACCGGTGGTATTGGTAAAGGAAGCCGGCTGACGAATGGAGCCGCCGGTATCAGTACCCAATGAATAAAGACACATATCAGAGGCAGTCGCTACCGCCGAGCCGCTGGAACTGCCGCCCGGGATTCTCTCTAAATCCCAGGGATTATGAGTAGGAAAAAAGCCGGATTTTTCGCCCGAACCGCCCATAGCAAACTCGTCCAAATTGGTTTTGCCGATTATCACTCCCTGCTGATCTTTTATTTTTTTTACAGCTGTGGCGTCAAATGGCGGCACATAATCGGCTAAAATCTTGGAGCCACCAGTAGATTTTAAGCCTTTAGTACAAAAAAGATCTTTAACAGCCACTGGCAAGCCGGCCAAAGGCGATAAAGATTCCTGGCTTTTGATTTTTTTATCAACTGTTTTAGCTTGGTTTAGGGCATTTTTTTCATCAATAGTAATAAAGGCCTTGACCTTGGCGTCAAATTTATCAATTTGCTTTAAACAGCTTTTAGTGATTTCTTCGCTGGAAAATTTCTTGTCCCTTAAACCCTCAAAGGCCTCAAGAACAGTTAATTTATTTAAATCCATAATATAATTTGAAATCTGAAATTTGTAATCTGTAATCGATCTATAGTATTTTTGGCACTTTAATATAACTATTGCCGGCCTCTGGCGCACAGTTTATTAATTCATCGCTAATCCCCGATTCAATGATTTTATCCTCTCGCATAATATTGGTTAAACCAGTAACTTGGGAGGTCTCTTCCACACCAGTGGTGTCAGCCGCTTGTATTTTTTCCACATAATCCAAAATAGCCGAGAGTTCCCGGCTGTATTGGGCTTTTTCGGCTTCGTTTAATTTCAGCCGGGCCAAGCCGGCAATATGCTCAACTTCTTTTTGAGATAATTTCATATTTTTACCATTAAATCGACTAATTTTACTTTTAATTGACTGAAAAAATAATAGCACTTTTAATGTGTTTTGGCAATGTTGTGACCCCTCCTTACCAAGGAGGGGTTGAGGAGGTTAGCCGACAACTTTCGGCAACCCCTCCATCGCTTCGCGATTCCTCCCCTTGGTAAGGGGAGGAATTTCATAATTACAGCATCTTCAAAAACTCGCGCTCGCCTATAATCGGCACACCTAACTTTTTCGCCTTATTATATTTAGAACCCGGTTGAGCGCCGGTCACCACCAAATCCGTCTCTTTACTAACTGAAGATGACACTTGGCCGCCGAGTTGCCTGATTTTATCTTTGGCTTCGTCGCGAGTTAAAGTTTCTAACTCGCCAGTCAGGACAAAAGTCCGGCCAACTAATTTTTGAGAAATCTTGGGGGCGGGATTTTTGATTTTTACTCCCAATTTGATTAAACCATTAACAATTTTGAGATTCTTCTTATGGGAAAACCATTCTCTGATGCTCTTAGCCACTTTGGGACCGACATCTTCAA
>MHIM01000017.1 GCA_001817505.1 Candidatus Buchananbacteria bacterium RIFCSPLOWO2_01_FULL_39_33
AATCGGGTTTTAAAATAATATCGTCATTGGCCAGAAATAAATAATCCGACTTATTTTTCTTCGCCAGATAATAACCTTGATTATTGGCAGCGGCAAAACCCAGATTGGTTTTATTTTTAATCAGCTTCACTTGAGGATATTTTTCCCGGACATAACCAACAGTGCTATCGGCGGAATTATTGTCAATCACAATAATTTTAACCAAATTTTCAGGATAGTTTTGGCAATAGATACTCTCTAGACAATCAACAATCTTAATTCTGGAATTATAAGCAACTATGATTATAGTGATTTTTTTATTCTCCATGGAAAATAAAACATTAGTATATTAATATCGCGACTACCATTCGTTTTCCGGATAATATTTCAATGCCAGTTCACCGGTAATATTTTTTATGACACTAATTTCTTCTTGAGAAAGGCGCTTTTTCCAGTCGGTAATAATCGCCCGACTGTTTCTTTTAAGTTCAACCGCCTTATTGGTTTGGGCCTCGGCCATGTTGCCGCTGTTGGAAAAATTTCTAACTTGCTGTTCAATTTTAGGAGTAAATTCTAAACCTAAATAATCATACATTTTTCCATATTCTCCAACCGGATCAAGGGATAAATCTTCATGGCGGCGAAAATACCAAGCCGGATGATCGGTCAAAAGCCGGTCCAAAACCTGGTTGACCACCAGCCACAAAAGACCCGCTTCTTCGGAATAACTTTTATCGGGCTTTTTCATTAAGTTTCTATATGGTTCAAGATAATCCCGCATCAAAGCCCCTTGTTTTAAAAGATTATTAAAATCAAATCGCCAATTCAGGCGTTTCAAGCTGGCATAAAAAGCCGCCGGATGGCGCATAATCGCCACCACCTGCATATCAAATTTATCCGCCAGCCAATTGGCTGAAAAAATAGACCCGCCGATGCCTTTAATCATCACTCTTCTGGGGCCGGGAATGAAACGGCTAAGCAGAAACTTGGCATTGGGCAAAGTAAAGCGAAAATCGCCTTTCACCTGCATCAACTTGGCAATTTCCTGATAATATTTTCCTTCATTATCATGATTAATATAAACCAGCCAATCAGTAAAAACTTTAAGTCCGGTATTGGGATTAAACGGCTCGGAGACATACCTGATCTCATCGGGCAAAGAAAGCATTTTGGCCAGCCAAGTCGTGCCGCTGCGATGCAAGCCAATAATCAGAATCGGCTGGTTATTCTTCATTTTCTTGATTATTATTTTTCAAAGCCATCTCCCTAACCAAGCCGGTAATATGCCTTTCAATTTTCTCAATCCTCAACAGCAATCTGAACATCAGATAAAAAACAACTATGATGGAAATATAAATTACCAAATCCACGCCGCGGCCGATGCCGACTTTCGTGGCCAGATAAGAAGTAATTTTAGGATACCAAATCACTAAAATAGCCATGAGCCAGATAATCAGCCAAATAGAAAATTGCCCCAGGCCGATATCCCGGCCCCTTAACTTGTAAATAAGCCGTAAAATAATCAAGATAATGGCAACGATTAAAATAATTTGAATTAACATTTTAAATAATTTTTAATTTTATTTTTTACTGTCATTGCGAGGAGGAAGTGAAACGACCGACGCGGCAATCCTGTGTGTTAATCAACGGAATTCCCACGCTTCACTCGGAATGACAGTTATTTCTTTGTCATTGCAAACCTGCCTATCGGCAGGCAGGGAAGCCCAAACGAGTCCTCGCGAAAGCGGAGAAGCAATCTCGTATTAGCAATAGGATTGCTTTATTCTTGGCAATAACGGCGGAGAAAATTGACTCACAATAACAACTTTAAAATCATCTTTTAATAATCAAATCCCATAAAATATTAAAAGCATTGAAAACACTCTGGCCTTTGCGGCGCGAATAAACGGTATAAGCAATAGTAACCGGAACCTCTTGGTATTTGATTTTATTGGCCGCGATTTCTTCCAAGAGTTCCGAAGCGTATGCCTGGCGGTCTTGAGTTAGATTAATTTTGGCCAAAGTCGATAATTTCCAGGCCTGAAAGCCGTTGTGGCTGTCGGTCAATTTCAAATCAGTGGTAAATTTGGTGAATAAAAGGGCTAATTTCAAAGTCAGTAGTTTGGCCAAGGGAATATTTTCTGCCCGGCCTAAAAACCTTGAACCCAAAACCGCTTCATAACCAGCTGATAATATCGGCTGTAAGAGATTTTTGATTTCTGCCGCTTTCATTTGGCCGTCAGCGTCAAAAAAAACCATGATTTCATAATTTTTATTTTGCGCATAGGCAATTCCGGTTGAAATGGCCGCGCCCTGCCCCCTATTTATTTGATGCGACAAAACAACCGCCCCATTATTTTTTGCTAATTCAGCCGTCTTATCATTTGACCCGTCGTCGACAACCAAAATATCAAAGCCGAGAGTTCTGACATCTCTTATCACCTCGCCTATTGTTGATTCTTCATTGTAAGCCGGAATTAAAACCAGTATTTTCATAAACAAATTATAGCATTTTTTATCAAAAAAACAATCCCACCATGCTAACTAACGGGATACTAATCTCTTGTTTTTTTGTTTTCTTGACTTTTTTGCTTTTTGGGTTTTACTTCGGCTCCAAGATCCCCTTTTGCGCACTTAAATACTCAATAGTTTTTTTCAAGCCCTCATCTATTAAGGTTATCGGAAACCAGCTAAGCTTTTCTTTAATCTGAGTAATGTCAGCCAAAGGTTGATTAGCCATTAAACTTTCTCTGTTATGGTAAGTGATGGCTGATCGGGAACCGGTTAGCTTTACTATCTTTGAAGCCACTTCTGAAAATTTATATTTAACATCGGAAGCCAGATTAAGCGGACCAAATTCGCCGCTCTCCATCATCGCCACTAAGGCCTGTATTAAATCAGAAATATAAATATAAGACCCGATATCATTAGCCCGGCCGTAAACAACTAAATCCTTGTTATTTAAAGCCGACCTGATCAATTCGGGAATCATACGGCCATCATCAAGCTTCAGCTTGGGGCCATAGCCGTTAAAAACCCTAACTATTTTAGCATCCAAATCAAATCGGGAACGATAATTCGCTACCAAGGTTTCACCAAATCTCTTAGCTTCGCTGTAGACAGCCCGAGGATTAAATTGATCGACAGAGCCGGTATAATCTTCCTTTATCTTTTTATTGCCAGTTTCCCCGTAAACAGCCGGGCTGGAAACATAAATTATTTTCGCCTTATATCTGACCGCCAGCTTAAGAGCATTATTCAAACCCAGTGAATTTACCATCATGGTCTCAATCGGCTTATTATTATAAGCCCGGGGCGAAGTGGGACTAGCTAAAAAATAAATTTCCTGCAGGCCCTGGAATTCAATCTTAAAATCGCGGAGTTCCGGCCGCTTTTCCAATTCAATCGGAACAGTTATATCATGATTGATAAATTTAAAATTGGCATTTTGGTATAAATGGGAAATATTGGCATCAGCGCCAGTCAAAAAATTATCCAGACAAATAACCTTGGCCCCTTTGACCAACTCGTCAGCAAGTTGGGAACCGATAAAACCAGCTCCGCCGATAATTAAAATATTTTTACTGTCAAAAATTGCTTTAACCGCCATATTTTTAATTTAAATATAAGTTAAATTTATAAATATAGTCTACCAAACAAAGCCTCAAAAAACAAGGAATTAAAACAGAAACAAGAAATAAGAAATAGAAAATAAAAAAATCAAAGCCATAACCCTCCATCATTTCTTACTGCCTATTTCCTCGCTGGCTAGCCGGCTGGCTATTGCCAATTTCTTAAACGTCCAGAATTTATTCAAGCCGAAATTAATGAAGGCCATTATCACAGCCGCTACCAGCTTGACCGCCAGATCATAAAAATCAAACCACTCCACAAAAATATATAAAGATGACAAATTCAAAATCATCACAATAACATTAACGACAAAAAATTTTACATACTGACTGGCAGTATCGCTGCCGTTATGGCGAAAAGTCCAGCGGCGATTCATAAAAAAACTCCAGCTAACAGCCACCACAAAAGAAATTACCCCGGCCACTAGATAGTATAAGCCCAGCGCTCTGGTCAGTAACCAATAAATAAAAATATCAATCGTCAAATTAGTGAAGCCGACTAAACAGAATTTTATAAATTGCTTGGTAATCGGATATTTATTAAATAAATAAAAATTAGCCGATTGCTGCCTTAAAAAACCAATCATTTAGTTAAAAAATAGGTAAAAATATTAGATTCTAAATTCTTAATCGGCCGGCCAATATTATAATAAAAATCCGAATTGACATTTTTGATTATATATTCAGACCTAAAGCCGTTTAAAACCAAAGAGTCGTCAGTCAACTCCCTTTTTTGGCCGGCTTCTAAGTACCAGATTTTATCGGAATTATCATACTGGATCAGCGAGCCGTCAGGATAGGTCAGACCGCTTAATTTCTCCCCTCTTGTGTAATCGGATTCAAAGGAATTTTGTATAGTAACAACCCGGCTGTCATAATCCCCGTAAAGTTCAGTTAGGGTCAAACTGTCGGCATTATGTAATAAGCCGTTAAAAGACACGGCATAAAGCCGCCCGCTATTCTGGAATTTTACCAATTTAGTGCCTGGTCTGATAATCACATTCTGGCCGATTTTAAAAGAATCAAATTTTTCCTGGGAAACAATTTCAACGGTCTGGTCTTTCCAAGTCCCGTTATACCAGCTGAAAAAAATATTTTGATTGGGAAACAAATGCCTAATTTTTTCCGAATCTAAATAATAGACCGCGCTGGACTGGTTTAATTTGATAAGCTTGCCGGTAGCCGGCAAGCTGCTGTTTAAAACCTTTAAAGCGTCAATCCGGCCAGTTCCCAATTTTCCTTTAAAGTCGGGATTTAAGGCATCAATATTTTCCGCTCCGCTTTTAAGCAGAATCGTCAAATCGCTGGCGTCTAAGGATAAATTTTTGGACTTGGCTAAAGCGGCTACGCCGGAGACAATAGCCGTTGAAAACGAAGTGCCATACCAGTTATAAGAATAATAATTATTCAAGCCCTGGGCCGGATTATAATAAGCCAAACTGCTGATGTCTTCTCCTAACGCTGACAAATCAATGCAATCCGCTCCATAATTAGAAAAGGCTGATTTTTGACCGCTAACAGCCAGCGAAGAAACAGCCACCACCAGATTGTCACCGCTATTATTGCCATAACAGGCCGGGTAAGCCGGTTCAATATTAAGATCTTTGGCTGATTGGTCGGATTCGGCATTGCCGGCAGCCGCCACAATCAGCACGCCGCTCTGGTTGGCTTGCCTGACAGCGTTTTCCAAAGCGACATTATACTCAAACCCCACTAAGCTTAAATTTATAATATCGGCGCCATTTTTAACCGCATAATTAATCGCTTCCACCAGTGTCTCCACCAACCCCTCGCCGTCGCTTTGCAATATCCTTAAGGGCATTATCTTGGAATTAAAAGCGATGCCGGCTAGACCTAGACCATTATTGGCTACCGACCCGATAAGGCCAGCCAAAGCCGTGCCATGGCTGATAGACAACTGGCTGTATTCTGGACTAGCTACTGGAGAAGGATCATTGTCGCTATCAACAAAATCCCAGCCGCTGGTGTCATCAATATAGCCATTATCATCATTATCCAAACCATCGCCAGAAATCTCTTTAGAATTCTTCCAGATATTAAATTTTAAATCAGGGTGATTGATATCAACACCCGAATCCAGTATAGCAACTGTCACTCCCGCACCTTGAGCTATATCCCAGGCCTGAGGAATATTGATGTAAGCCAAATAACTTTGCTCTGAATATAACGGATCTGAAGGCAGATAAGCGCTAACCGGCCAAGCGGTTAAAAAAAATGCCGATAGCAAAAACCAAATTAGTACTTTTTGAAACATAAATAAATAAATATTGAATATTAAAATATTTAATATTCAATATCTTAATATCTTATTAAGATAATTATACTACCGATTTGATATTATTAAAAGTTTGATTTTTAGTCAATTTTGTTATATAAATAAGCCATGTCTGATTTTATAGCTAAAACCAAAAGGTTAATACTCCTAATCGGCGATATCGGATTTTTCTATTTAGCTCTCTATCTTACTTTAATAGTCAGGTATGGTTATCCTTTAGAAGCTTGGATTTGGACCAGGCATTTTATGCCGTTCACTTTAGTTTTTAGCGTCTGGATAATAGTTTTCTTGATCAATGATTTTTACGACCTGAAGATAAGCTACAACATCACCAATCTGCTTAATTCGTTGGCTAAAACATTTATTATTAACGCCGTGATGGCGGTGGTTATTTTCTACTTCATTGCGCCGTTTATTGACAGCATTAAACCGCAAAGAGTGCTGATAATTGATTTGTTGATTGTTTTCATCTTGATATTTTTATGGCGCCGGATATTTTATAAATTCATTAAATCCTCAACTATCGCCAATCGGGTCTTAATCATTGGCCGCAATAAATTAAGCGAGGAGCTGGAAGAACAAATTAAAAGAAGGCCGCAACTTGGTTATCAGGTGATAATTTTAGAAAATTTACCCGCTGACTTAAATAAATTCTGCAAGGAATTGGAAATTGATATTTTAGTCAGTGCTCTGGATTTAAAGGATGGATTAGTTTCGCGCAAAATATTTGATTGCTTATCTTTAGAAATAGATGTCTATAATATCAGCAGCTTTTACGAACAAATCACCAATAAAATTCCAGTGGAATATATTGAGCATGGTTGGTTTTTGGAAAACTTAGCCGAGCACTCCAAAAAATTCTACGAGATTACTAAAAGAATAGCTGATTTAATTTTAGCTAGTATCGGACTGGTGATTGCTCTGGTCCCAGTGCCGATCATGGCTTTGATAATAAAATTAGAAAGCCCGGGACCGGTTATTTTCAAGCAAATCAGAACTGGTAAAAATGGCAAGCCCTTCACTGCCATGAAATTTCGCTCAATGATTAACCGGGCGGAAAAAAATGGCGCCGAGTGGGCGCAAAAAAACGACCCGCGAGTAACTAAATTCGGATCGTTGATGAGAAAGACCCGGCTTGACGAGATCCCCCAATTGATAAACATTGTACGCGGTGAAATGAGCTTTGTCGGACCTCGTCCAGAAAGGCCAGAATTTATTGAGATTTTAGAAAAAGAAATACCTTTCTATAAAGAAAGGTTGTTAGTTAAACCCGGTTTGGCCGGCTGGGCACAGTTAAACGGTCCGGCCTACGGGGGCTCCCAAGAAGAATCGCTGGAAAAGCTGAAATACGATTTGTATTATATTAAAAATCGATCTTTATTTTTAGATCTAAGCGTTATCCTCAAAACCATTAGAGTGGTTTTTAGCGGCCGAGGCCAATAATTATTTATTCATTTGCGCCCGAGCCCAGTTTATGGTTTTCAATAGTTGATTTTTAAAATCAACAGTGGGTTTAAAATTAAGAATCTGCTGGAGCTGGGAATTATCAGCTTGGTAGTGTTTAACATCGGCTAACCGATCCGGCTGGCCGGTTTTTATTTTTAATTTTTTATTAGCTGCCTCTTCAATTAAAGCGATCCAATCATTTAAAGAAGTACGGGTATTGCCAGCCAAGTTCATTATTTGGTTGATAGCCGCCGGGATTTTCTCGGCCCTGACAAAGGCCTCAACTACCTCACCAATATAAATATAATCGCGGGTTTGCTGGCCGTCGCCCTGCAAAACAAATTCCTTATCTTGAAATAAACAGCCAATCAGATAACCGGTTATGCCCTGTTCGGCATTATTAGGATCTTGACCCGGACCAAAAGCGTTAAAAATTCGAAAAATAATCGGTTCCAAACCATACATATTGGCATAACTTTTCAAATAATACTCATCAGCAATTTTGCCAACCGCATAAGGAGACATAGGGTTGAGCTTACTATCTTCCTGATTAGGCAGTTCATTCTCGCCATAAACTGTGGAAGAAGAAGGAAATAAAATTTTCTTAACGCCCCTAGCCTTCATCGCCTGCAGCAAAATAACCGTGCCTTTGACATTATTTTCCAAATCAAAAACCGGCTCCTTAGCGCCGATAATCACCGAGGCCGAAGCCGCTAAATGATAAACCACCTCAACCTCATCAGCCAAAATATTTTTAACTAATTCATAATCGCCAATATCGCCTTTAATAAATTCGGCCCCTTGGGGAACATTGCTGTCAGAGCCAGTGGCTAAGTTATCCAAAACAATAACCCTTCGTCCGTCTTGGACCAAGCGCTTGGCGATATTACTGCCAATAAAGCCGGCACCGCCAGTGACTAATACCTTTCTCGCCATAATATAAATTTAAAATAATTTAGATTGATTAATTCTACAATGAATGTTAATTAAGGTCAATCTCTTCGTAATAGGCCAATAGCTTGGCAACACCTTGGGGTATAATGGAAGGGTTAAATATAACCCTTAAATAATATGCCTTACACTGTTAATCCTC
>MHIM01000018.1 GCA_001817505.1 Candidatus Buchananbacteria bacterium RIFCSPLOWO2_01_FULL_39_33
TCAAGAAAGATTACATCTGGGCATTAACTTACAAACTCCTTCCCAAATTCTTCAAAAGTGTTGCCAAGCTATTGGATAGAGAACGCCTTAAAACGTAAATAGTAAAGCGCTTTTACATTCCCCGCTGATTTTGAAAATGCTATAATGCCCTTATGAAAACCGAAAAGCAAAAATTAGTCATTATTGATGCCAACGCTTTAGTGCATCGGGCTTTCCACGCTTTGCCTCCTCTAACCACCAAAGACGGAGTCTTAGTCAATGCCGTCTATGGCTTTACCGCTATCTTATTAAAGGTCTTAAAAGATTTAAGACCGGATTATATCGCCGCTGCTTTTGATGTTAAGGCCAAAACTTTCCGGCATCAGGAATTTGAGGCCTATAAAGCGACGCGTGTTAAAGCGCCTGACGAGCTCTATCAACAGATACCTTTGGTTAAAGAAGTTTTGAAATCATTCAATGTCACTATTTTTGAGCAGGCCGGCTATGAGGCCGATGACCTTATCGGCACCATTGCCCACCTGAAAAGCGTTGATCGGCCGGAAATAGAGACAATTATCGTCACCGGTGACCAAGACACTTTTCAATTGGTTGATAATAACACTAAAATCTTTTCACCACACAAGGGTTTAGGTGAGACAATTTTATATGATGAGCAAGTCATTAAAGAAAAATTCAATGGCTTAAAACCAGAACAATTAATTGATTATAAGGCCTTGCGCGGCGACCCGTCAGATAACATCCCTGGCGTTAAAGGCATTGGCGAAAAGGGCGCTATTAACCTTTTAAATGATTTTAAAACTTTAGAAAATATTTATCAGCATCTGGATTCTAAAAAAATCAGCGAACGCCACCAGAAATTGCTCAAAGAGCATGAAAAAGAAGCTTTTTTATCAAAAAAACTGGCTACTATTATAACCGAGGTACCGATAAAATTTGATTTGGAAAATTGCCGTCTGGGAGGTTTTGATAAAACCAAAGTGATTAAATTATTCCAAGAATTGAATTTCAAAAGATTAATGACTCAGCTGGCCAATCTAGATTCTAAACTGCAGATTAAAAGTGGACAAGGCGGTTTGTTTGATGATGTACAAAAACACAAAAACACGGAAAACCTGCCTACCGGCAGGCAGGCACAAAAACAAAACTACATTTTAGTAAATAATGAGAAAATTTTAAAAGATTTTCTCACTAACTTAAAAAAACAAGAGGAATTCTGTTTTGACAGCGAAACTACCGGTTTAGACCCTTTTTCAGCTAAACTTTTGGGACTAAGTTTTTGCTGGCAGAAAAATCAGGCCTATTATTTGCCAATCAACGCTATTGCTCAAATTAAAAATGACCTGCTTTTGATTTTTAAAAATCCAAAAATTAAAAAAATCGGCCATAATATCAAATATGATTTGGCAGTTTTAAAAGAAAGTGGTGTTGAAGTTAAGGGTATTTATTTTGATACTATGGTCGCCTCTTATCTGCTCAATCCCGGCAACCGCCAGCATAACTTAGATACCCTAGCTTTTATTGAACTGGGTTATCAGATGCAACCCATAAGCGATTTGATCGGTACTGGCCAAAAACAAATCAATATGTCGGAAGTCCCACTGGAAAAATTGTCTTGGTACTCCGGCGAAGACGCTGACCTGACTTTCCAGCTTTATCAAAAACTGAAAAAAGACCTGGAAAATGAAGGCATGTTCGGCTTATTTGAAGAACTGGAAATGCCTTTAATAGAAGTTTTGGCTGATATTGAAAAAAATGGGGTTAAGCTGGATTTAAAATTATTAAATAAACTGTCCCAGGAGACCAATCAGGATTTAGAGTTGCTGGAAAAGAAAATCTATAAAGCGGTCGGCAAAAAATTTAACATCGCCTCGCCCCAGCAGCTGAAAGAAATTTTATTTGAAAAATTAAAAATTTCCACCGTTGGTTTAGGCAAGACCAAAACCGGTATTTCCACCGCTGCTGATGAGCTGGAAAAATTAAGAGGCGAACATCAAGTCATAGACCTGATACTGGACTTTCGGGAACTGGCTAAATTAAAAAGCACTTATTTGGATGCTTTGCCCAAATTAATCAATACTAAAGATCACCGGGTCCATACCAGCTTTAACCAAACCGTTACCGCCACCGGCCGCCTGTCTTCTTCCAATCCCAATTTGCAAAACATCCCCATCAGGACTAAACGCGGACAGCAAATCAGAAAAATTTTTATTGCTGAAAAAGATTATAAGATAGTCAAGGCTGATTACTCTCAGATAGAACTGCGTATTGTGGCTTCATTGGCTAATGATAAAAATATGCTCTCGGCTTTCGAGAGCCAGGTTGATATACATACCAAGACCGCTGCGGCTATTAACGATTTAAAAATTGAGGAAGTTACTCCCTCACTTCGCCGGCAAGCTAAAGAAATAAATTTCGGCGTCTTATACGGCATGGGGTCTTGGGGACTGTCGAAACGCACCGGCATTAGCAGTCAAGAAGCCAAAAAATTCATTGATAAGTATTTCCAAACCTATCAAGAAGTAAAAAAATATTTGCTGGAAACTATTGAGATTGCCAGAACCAAGGGTTATGTAGAGACTTTCTACGGCCGCCGGCGCTACCTGCCAGAAATCAATTCCAGCAGCCAGCCAGTCCGAGCCGGAGCCGAGCGCATGGCCATTAATATGCCCATCCAAGGCACAGCGGCTGATTTAATCAAACTGGCAATGATCCAGATCCACCAAAAATTGCCAAAAGTATCGCCAGCCACTAAAATGATTCTGCAAGTCCATGATGAATTAGTTTTTGAAGTCCCGGCTAAAGAAGTTAAAAAAGTCGCTGAATTCATTAAAAATGCGATGAACGACGTTTATAAGCTAAGGGCCCCGATTGCCACTGAAACCAGCGCCGGCTCGAGTTGGGGCGAAACACAAGAGTTATAAAGCTTACAAAATTAAAAGTTTGATAAAAATTTTATTAAATACTTTACGAACTTTATAACTTTACAAATTTTATACTTAAAATTATGATATTTGCCGTTTTTGGCACTGATCATTATCGGGTAGCCGAAAAATTAAAGGAGCTGAAATCTGGCTTTATCCAAAAAAGAGATAAAGCCGGTTTAAATATTGTTAATTTAAATGGTGAGGAATTGACTCTAGCTCAATTCCAGCAAGAAGTTTTGACTAGGCCTTTTTTGGGAGACAAAAAAATGATTGTGATCAAAAACCTGTTGATTAATAAAAAAACAAGTCAAGAAATTGTTGATTTTATAGAACATAATAAAAATCGTCTTGATAATGTAATTTGTTTTGTTGATTTTATTGATCCAGAAAAATCAAAAACCGATAAAAAAAATAAATTATCACTAAATAGCGTCTTATTCAAATACCTGTCTCAACAAGAATATTTTTGGGAGTTTAATTTAATGAAGATTCGGGATTTGGAAAATTGGATAACCCGCTACGCCAGCCAAAATTCAATTCAAATTGAGTCGGCCGCCGTGTCCGAATTAACCATTAAAGCCGGTAATGACCTGTTTCAAGTAGTGGCTGAACTAACTAAGCTTTCAGCTTTGAAAACTGGAGAAAAAATATCAAAAAATGATGTTAGAACCACAGTCAGTAATAAATTTGACGATAATATTTTTGATTTGGTTGACTCGCTGGGCGATAAAAATACTAAAATGGCCCTGAAGCTTATAGCTAAGCAATTAAACTTTGGCAGCCACCCTTTAGCCATACTGGCCATGATGGCTCGGCAGTTCAAAATCATTTTAAAAACTAAAGACAACTGGGCCAGCGCTTCTAAATTAAATCTGCACCCTTTCGTTTTCACTAAAGCTAAAAAGCAAGGCCAGAATTTTACTCCCCAAAAAATAACCGGTATCTTAAGCGATTTATTAAGAATTGAAAAACAGCTTAAGTGTGGAGAAAAAAATCCTGAACTTCTTTTTAATTTATTCATTATTAAAAACTGTTAAATTTATGGAAGATTTCAATAAAATAGCCGATTTCCTTTTCGAGGTCGGCATGCTGGCTAAAACGCCCAGGAGCGGTTTTTTCTTTTTGGGCAGTGGTGAGCAAAGCGTTGCTGAACATACTACCCGAACTATCTATATCGGTTACACCCTGGCCAGGTTGGCTAAAAACCAAAATATTAATATTGATAAGATTATTAAGATGTGTATTTTTCATGATTTGTCAGAAGCACGAGTATCCGATTTGAATTATGTCCATCAGAAATATACCGAAAAAAAAGAGTCTGAAGCCGTTAAAGACCTGACCAATACTCTGCCTTTCGGCCAAGAGATCGCCGATATCATCAGTGAATACGAAAAAAGAGAAACTCTGGAGGCTAAAATCGCCAAAGACGCTGACAATCTGGAATTTTTAATCTCCCTTAAAGAACAAATGGATATCGGCAACATCCGGGCCAAGGACTGGTTACCAGCCATTGAAAAAAGATTATTGACCGAGGGCGCCAAGAATGTGGCCAAGGCGATCATTAGCCGCGATTCCGACCAATGGTGGTTTGGCGATAAAAATGATGAGTGGTGGATCAACCGAAATAAAAATAATTCCGCCTAACTAAGCGGAATTATTTTTGAGCTTAAAAATTATCGGATGAGTTTATTGAGTTTTTTCATTAGTCGAGATTTTTTGCGGGCACCAGTATTTTTTTTCAAAACTTTATTTTGTACGGCTTTATCAATGGCCTTAATAGCCAATTTAACTTTTTGAGTGGCTTCGGCTCCCTGAGCTTCAATTAATTTAGTTGATTGTTTTACTAAGTCCTTAACATTTTTTTTGACTTTAAAGTTGCGCCGGGTTCGTTTCTTGGTCTGTTTCAAAGCCTTGATAGCCGCTTTTTTAATAGGCATATAAATTGATTAATTCTTAAGATTCTTAGTTTAAGAATAGCATACAGACCGGTTTTTGACAAGGCAGTTTGTTATGAGTTAAAATGAATTAGTGAGCTGACAATTAATAATTTAAAAATATGTTTAAAGAAACCCCCATCACCAATGAAACTGACACTATTATCGGCCCATCAGTTAAAGTTGAGGGAGATTTTATAACCGAAGGCAATGTCGTTGTTGAGGGTATGATTTGCGGTACTATTAAAACCTCAAAAAATTTGAAAGTCGGATCAAAATCAAAAATTTTCGCCAACATCTTGGCAGAAAATGCCTTGATTGCCGGTGAAGTTCAAGGTAATATAAAAATCAATGATAAATTGGAATTGACATCAACCGCTAAAATTTTCGGCGATATTAAAGTGGGAACCTTAATAATCGCCGCCGGTTCAATTTTCAACGGCAAATGCCAAATGGGAACTCTTAAGGAAAAATCAATTAAACCGGACTTCTCTAAACAGGAAAAAATTGATTTAAAAACTCCGGTCGAACCAGAAATATTAACTGAAAAAAAATTCTTAAAAAAGAAATAATTATGGCTTAATTTTATATGTATTATTACCTTTATGATCCGCAATTGAGCGACAAAAAATATAATAATATCACAGCCAGAATAGAAACTCGCTTGACTGATTTAGGGATAAACGGAAAAATAAATCGTTTATCTTTTTTAAAAAATATTAATCAGCTACTCTTTGAAGAAATAAAAAGAGGTGTCAAAACTGTTATTATCGTCGGCGATGATAAAACCATCGGACAAGTCATTAATTTAGTGGCTGATTTTAACATTACTATTGGTTTAATTCCTATCGGCTCCGATAATAACATCGCCCGCCTCCTGGGTGTGCCCTTAGGCGAGGAGGCTTGTGATGTCATCTCTTCCCGGATAATCAAAAAAATTGACTTAGGAAAAATTAATAACCATTATTTTCTCACCAATCTGATAATTAATGGCAAAAATATTGCCTTGGAATGCGATAATAACTATCTTATCAATCTGTCAGAGGGTAATAATACCATTAATATCAGCAATTTAAATTACTGTTATAACTCACCAACCGACCCTTTAGACAGCCAGCTGGATGTCTTCATAGAAAACGTGCAAAAAAAACTCCTGCGAAAAGCCAAATCTACTTTAAGCCATTTTAAGAATGCCACTTTAAAAATAACGGGTGATAAAACTGTACCGATTTTAATCAATGATGAAAAAAAGATTGTTAAAACGCCAGCCGAGGTAATAGTTGTCCCTAAAAAATTAAAAATAATTGTCGGCAAAGGCCGGTATTTTTGATCTCGGACCTTTTAAATTGCAATTAAAGACGCTTACTAAGCGTCTTTATTTTAATAAATAAGGAAAAATTTTTATAATTTATTCCAAACTAAACGATACAATTTCTGACTTAACCGTCTGCCAGGTATGTGAGGAGCTTTAAATTGAAGCTGGATATTTGATTGCCTCGCCTTCAGTTAGAGTATTATCATCGACAATTATAGTTTTGGCGGTTATTTCAATAATCTGGTTATGATTAATGATTAAATCCTGGGAAGTTATTTTTTTAACTAAATCGCTGCTACTAATAATATATCTGGTAATTTTAAAATTATCGGTATCAAACTCAAAATCTTTCAATTTGCCAATTACTTGGCCATTTTTAGTTATAACCTTTAAGCCAAGTAATTGGTCATGACTTAAAAACATAGCCACTAAATTAGTTATTTAGTTAGAGTTACAACCTCAGTTTGGGGTTTATTTAAAACTTCCACTTTTGGTTTTTTCTTGAAAGCCACTAATTGCATCAGAGCAGTCAAAAAAGTAGTCATAAACCAATATAAAACCAAGCCGCCAGGTAAGCCAGCGCCAATCACTACTGTCATAATCGGCATTATAAACATCATTTGTTTATTCATAATCGTCATCATACTTTCATCCCGGCTATCAACCGACTTAATAACCGGTTTTTTAGTACTCAACATTTTAACTTGCCAAAATTGGGCTAAACCGGCTAAAACCGCCAAAACTATTTGGGGTTTGGATAAATCCAAAAAACCAAAAGCGATGGGATTTAGTGAATCAGGATTAGTTATAAAAGGATATAAAGCGCCTAAACTGCCATTAGTTAAGCCCTTGGCAAAAACTTGATAAACGGCTATTAAAAAAGGCAGTTGAATTAATAAAGGCAAACAAGATGAAAAAGGACTGACTTTTTCATTTTTATATAAAATCATCATTGCCTGGGCTAATTTTTCTTTTTGATTTTTATATTGAATTTTCAAGGCCTCTATTTTGGGTTGAAGATCTTGCAAGGCCTTTTGGGATTTGATGGATTTTAAGGAAAAGGGATATAAAATCAATTTAATAACAACTGTCATTAATATTATGGCTAAGCCGATATCATGACCGGGAATAAAATTATAAGTCAGGACCAAAAAATTAAGTATTGGCTGATACAAGATAATATTGAATAATTGAACCATAATATAATAAATTACAAATTCAAAATCTCAAGCTCCAAACAAATCACAAATACTAAATTAAAAATCAAAACGATTGTTTATTATTTATAATTTTGGTTATTATAATTTATTTGATAT
>MHIM01000019.1 GCA_001817505.1 Candidatus Buchananbacteria bacterium RIFCSPLOWO2_01_FULL_39_33
AAGGGATAGCAACCTTTTTGCTAAAAAGGTTGCTGCCGAACAAGTGTTCGGCTCGAACCTCGTCTTGGCGGGCAGAGAGGCGCGCGTTAGCGCGCCGATAAGTCCTGATTTCCCCCCACAAAACCAATGGGCGGCACTTCGTGCCGCCCACCAATTCGTTGGTCAAAAATCTGAAAGTCTAATCCTGGAGCGGGTAACGGGAATCGAACCCGTATCTCCAGCTTGGAAGGCTAGCATAATAAGCCATTATACTATACCCGCCAGTTTATTAATATTATTAAAATTTTCATTAAAAATCAAGACCAAATTATTTTAATCATTGATAAAAATAAATAAAAATGATAAGCTAAGTCCGGGTTAATGGCCAAGAATATTTTAAGTTAAGGAAGGAGGGGTCATGTTATTTAAAATCTTCTCGGAAATTTTTGCCATTGCTTTGACTCTGTTGGTCTTTGCTTTGATTTTTATTGCTAAAAACCAAAATAAAAATCATTGATGGGAGAGATAATAACTATCAGTCAATAGTTTTAGTTATAATGGTTATTGTCCTAAAAAATTAGGACGCTAACTATGGCGTTTAAAAAAGTTAAAAGGATTTGGTCTGCCAAGTCCTTTTTATTTTAAATCATATTCGGCTAAAATCGTATAAACTGAACCACTTTTAGTTAATTGGGATTCAATTAATTGGCATTTAAAAACTCGCAAATTTTCTAAATCCAAGGGTTGAATTTTTTTGTTATAATCACCATCCTTAAACTTAGCTAAAGTCATATGAGGTATTAATTTGGGCGGACGATTATTAGCTGAAGTTAAAAATTCTTTAACAGCTAAAAAAATTTTTTGGCGAAAATTAAAATCTTCCCGATTGTCTTTAAAAACCGCCCAAAGCATGGTGGGCTTTTGGCCGGATGGGCCGAATTTTATTTGATCAAATTCCAAAACAAAGGGTTTAATCTCAACTAACGTTTCTTGGATTTTAGTTTTGAGAGATTCTAAATCCTCAACTCTTACCTCACCCAAAAAATAAATAGTTAAATGAAGATTCTCCGGCTTAGTCCATTTGGCCTTAGCCCAATCAAGCGACTTAAAATAATCGGCTAATTTTTCAATTTGTTTTAAGGGCAAGGGAAGAGCAATAAATAATCTTTTGGTCATAGCTTAATTATAAGCTAAATGTTTAAGAGAATAAAAGCAAGCCGCTATTTAGGGGCTTGCGGTGATTGCTGGGGCCAAAATTCATTTTTTAATCGTGCAAATTCTCTAAGGGCTCCATTGTTTGAAGAAAAATCAGCTAAGAATAAATGACGCAGACGAGAAAGAGATACTTGGCCGGTTAAATATTTTAAATAAATCCTATCAGCCAGGCCATAGCCCTGCTGGTGGAAAAAGAATTCATTAAAATCGGCATTTTCCCCAAGCACTTTAGCAATGGATTCTTGTACTCTAATTTGCGACTCCAGAGTTAGAGTGCTTAAATCGGGAAAATCTTCATAAGGATTCTCCAAATCGGATCCAACCAATCTCGCTCCTAAAAATCCCATCATTTCCACTAAAGCCGCCAGGCAAACCAAATCCTTGGTATTTCGCCCCCAATAAGAAATCTTAGAAATAATTAAATGGAAAGCGTGTGAGGACTCTTCCAAGATAGCATGAGCGGTGGCTTTCTTTGATATGATCACTATTTTATAGGGAACGATGTAATAACTAATACCTGTCCTGTTTCTTTTCTCTAATTCATCTCTTAGATATTCGGGTAAAGCCAAATCGGCAAAATCTACTGTCCTGCCTAGCCACCAGACCTCCGGATAATACGGTATTGGTATAGAAAGTTCATCTGATAGTTCATTGATAGTATCATAAACAGCTTCTTCAATTTTTCTCTGCCTCTCCAGCCATTTCATCACTTGGCCTCCTAAGTTGTAAAAGTTCAATTTGATTTGATCGGGGTGACCCGATTTGAACGGGCGACCTCATGCACCCCATGCATGCGCGCTAGCCAACTGCGCCACACCCCGATATTAGTTGAAAGTTATAAAGTAAAAAGTTTATAAACTTTTTAACTAGCATTATCCTACATTTTCTAAATAAAAAAGTCCAATATCGCTGAAATTGGCTTTATTAAAAAATAATAAATCATGGACCTTAATTTATCACTGGCTCGTTTTTGACGATTTTTTTTCCAAAGCCGATAATATTTTTCCAACCGCTTTGGGCAAGACCTGTGGTTCTAACATCTCGCCGTGACCGATAAATTCGCCGTGAGTGCCTGAAATTGAATAAAAGCCGTCCAAAATATCTTTAAAACTGCCAATTTCTTCGGCTTCTCTTTTCTGACTATAAGTTTTCTGAACCCGATCCATGGGGAAAACAACATCATCTACACCAAAGACAAAAGCCAAGCCCAGGCCTTGTTTTTTAAGATATTTTAAAACCTCATAAATATCGGCCTGGGACATCTGTTTAACTTCTTTAAAGGACATAGCCGGATTTTGGCCCACGTATTCCATCATAGCTTTTAACATCATTAACGGCGGCAGTTTACTTTGGCGGCCTTCTTTAATGGCAAAACGATAAGCCAAATCAAAAAAGGAATCCTGGCCGATCATCCCGGCCGGGTCCACAAAAACCAAATTCCTGAATTTTTCCGGTTTGATAGAGGCCGCTAAAGCCAGATAGAGGCCGCCTTCCGAATGGCCAACAGCATCGGCTCTGTCAATTTCTTTTTGGTCTAAAACATCTAAAATCGCCAGCGCTTTTTGTATTTCTTCGGCTGGAACTCCTTCGGGAATATTTTTAATTTCAATTTTCCTTAAATGATCCAATGATAAAATCCGCCGGCCTTCTTCAGCTATAACTTTTAAAGAATTTTCCTTAAACGGTTCTACTATTTTGCCCCAGCCGGGAGCGACGATAACCGGTGTTTCAAATTTCTTCTCGGTTGGATTTATATCAATAATATTCTCTTCGGGAACCAAATGCTCTTCGGGTTTTTCAATATTTCTTAATGATTCGGGAGAAAATTTCATATTTTTTTATAATATTGCTGGCCGAATACCCCTGGCTTTTAAGCCAGGGGATGAAGGCCAGTGTGAGTAAAAATACGTCGGCGGAGCCGACACCTCTCATTTGAATTTGCCCAGATACTGCGGTCTTTAGACCGCAGTCAAATTCATAATTGAACCAATCTTATTATAAATAAAAAACTTCGCCATAGCCAGTATAATTTTAGCAATACGCCAACCGGCTTACCTGTATTTATGAAGCTTGCTTGAAGTAAAACTTCAAAAAGTTTTTATAATCAGGCTATATCGCCTTGGGGCTCGCAGATTTAAGGCCTCGGCCGAAAACCGATTTAGAATCCCCAGAAAAATAATTTTGACCTAAAATTTAACCGGCTTCTTATGGTGAAGTTATTTTCATTATACCCCGGCTAAATCGGCTTGTCAAAAAAATAAAAAAAGCGTTCCGTATTGGCAGCGGAACGCCCGAAATCTTCAGCGTAATTCAAAGGTCCATTCGCCCTTGGGCACTTTTGTCCGGAAATCAACCAGAAATTCATCGGGCTGGCCGTTGATCCGCTTATAGATGGCAATGCCATATAAACAGGGTCGGAGCTGAACCGGCTGATTGGAGCAAGATGGTATTTCTACTCGTATCATCTCTTCAGCCGCTTCAAGATTTTCAAAAGTGACTACCGAATCATCAATTCTGAAACTTGAGATTACCTTCTCTTCAAACAGTGGGAGTTTAATTTCAGGTTCTGATTGTTGAATTGGTGGCGTTGTCGCACAAGCCGCCACCACCATAATCAGTGAAAAAAACATTAACGAGCGCATTTTTTCTCCTCTGTTCTGCGTCCGATATGACATCTATGACGCCGTTATTCTCTTCAACTACACACCTATAATTATATCACATAAATATTATTCTGTCAATATCATCTAATAAAAATGGCTAAGTTAGTGATAAAAATCATCAGAAGGATAAGTTAAAATTCACATTGATAAGTTTTGGGGGCGCTACTGCAATCATAAACAGCATTGCCAGTTGTGCCATTAACACATTGGCAAGCAGAAACATGGATATGTCCCTTAGTGGCAGTTTCATCAAAAACCCTTAATTTGCATGAGCCGGCCATGGTTTTAAATTGGCTGACAACAGTAGAACTTAAATTATCTTGACCATTAATTTGGGGTACAAAATCGGCAGCTAATCCAATATCATGGCAATATTTGCCATTGGAAATACCAGAATGATTGCTACACCGCGCAAAAGAGGTATACTTGATACCGGGGTTGGTTAGTGTTGTATTGGCACGAATCCTGTCAAATAAGCATTGTAAAGACGACTGAAGTTCAGCTTTGATATCAGTGCGACCGCCGTCGCAATCCCAATAATTATCGCCTCCGGGTTTAGTGCTAGTACTGTTGTTTAATGCATTGTTGGGCTGCTCGATTGGTAAAAGTGTAAAATTGGCAGCAGTTGTCGGTGCATTAACCGATGAACATATTGTCAAATAGCCGCTGGCTGAAACATTTACCCCATAAGTTCCTGTTTGCGACAAATTGTTTATTGAATAAAAAGCTTCTCCCGATGTCTTGCCTGATGCGACTGCCACTTTCCTATCTGGTGATAAAAACAGGCTGACAGTGGCACCGTCTATCTCATTGCTGCCACTGCTGGGAAAATTAGTACTGTCGGTATATTTTCTAACCGTTCCCGAAACCGAGATTCCCGTATCTTTCAGCGAGCAAATGCCATTTTCAACTTTGTAGCCAGTCGGCAAATTGGCTTGGATACCTTCAATATTTAAACACTTGTCTTCCACACAATTGCCGCTGGAATCAGCAACATAACCGCTAGGCATAACTGTTTGCGAACCAGAAATATTCGAGCAGACATCGGTAGTAACTGCCGGACCACAGTTATTATTAGAGCAAGTTGGGCTATATTTGCACCAATAATAATTATTCTTAGCCTGGCATTCCGATTCGGTCATCACTTCGCTATAAGACCTCCACCAGGATTTCCAAGTACAGCACCTTTTAACAGTAGAGAGTGCCGGACAATCGGAACTGGCCCGGCTATTACAATTATCCTTGGTAGAATAGCATTTCTTACCGCTGGGACAACTAGTAACAGCGTCAGTGCAAGAACTTGGACCGGTACAGTAGTAATACTTAACTGTTTTATCAACACTGCAAGTGCCATCAGTGTTGCGAATATAGCCGCTGGGCACAGTACTTTGGACATCAGTAATATTGGAACAAAGATCAATAACCGGTTGGCATGATGCATCGCAAGTTTCTTTGGTGGTATAAGTCGCGGTATTAGTGGGAGCCGCTTCGGTAACTGTTGATACGCAGGCGGCAGTGGCGGTTCCCGAATTCTTACACCAGTATTTAGTGGTTGTGGTGATGATGGGATTGCAATTGCTTACTTTAAAAGTCGCCATTTGACCGGCTGTTGGCGTGCTCTGGCCGCTGGGCGTAGCATTTACAGTAACACTATAAGAATAAGTAACCGAGCCAGTATAAGTGCTTTTAAAAGTATGGCTAACGCTCTGGCCACTGGTTGGCTGGCCATCATTGCCTTGGAATGTCCAAGTATAAGTATAGCCGGAATATGGGCCAGAGGCCTGCGCTTTAAAGGTGTAGGCCTGATTAAGGCAAAGATAGTTATCGGCACTGCCCCAAGAGGGCTGGGTAATGGCAACGGTAAAATCTTGAGTGGCGCTGGAACCGCCACAAGTAAGATTAGGACAAAATTTATAGAGCCGCGTACTGTTATCATTCCGCCAAATATTTTTACAAATCCCTAAGGTCATAGCATCTTCACCGAAATCATCCCAGCAATAACTGACAGAACTCTGGCCACTGTAATAAGCAAAACAAGCGCCCAGAGTATAATCGGTGGTTCCTGATGGCATGGTTGTTACTGTGGCCGTTTTATCGCTAGGCAAACTATAACAGCCGCTGGAGCTGGGAGAAAGAGCCGATAAACTGGAAGTGGAGGCAATTAATTGCCAGATGGTAATTAAGGAAATAATTACCACCGAAGCAATAGCGATTGATAAACCAATGACCAAAGTGGTGTTAGTGGCCTTTAGGGTTTGAGTGGTTTTTAAAAACGGCATAATGATTACAATTAAAAGTAATAATCTGTCTAATCGGTTACCTTAATTATAAATTAAAAAGCATTTTATGTTAAATTGTATAATTCACTCGCTTCACTTAAAATTAAAAAAGACCTGTTCAGGTCTTTTTTAATTGGTCGGGGTGAAAGGACTTGAACCTTCGGCCTCTTGGTCCCAAACCAAGCGCTCTAGCCAACTGAGCTACACCCCGATAACAACTATTAACAATTGACAATTAACTATTAACAAAATTGTTAATAGTTAAAAGTTAATGGTTACAAGTTATTAATGTGCCGAGGGGCAGAATCGGACTGCCGACACAAAGATTTTCAGTCTTCTGCTCTACCACTGAGCTACCTCGGCTAAACAACAATTAACAATTGACAATTAACTATTAACAAAATTGTTAAGTGTTAATTGTTAAAAGTTTTAAAGTTATTAGTGGGCATATCTGGACTCGAACCAGAGACCTCGTCGTTATCAGCGACGCGCTCTAACCATCTGAGCTATATGCCCATTACCAACAATTAACATTTAACAATTTACTATTAACTTAAAAATCTACTAGCTAAATATAGCACAAAAATATCGATTTGGCAAGAGTTTTAAACAAAAAAATCGCCCAGTGGCGATTTTTTTAATCAACAACTGAAAAGCAATAAAAACACGTGAGCCTCCCGACAATCAAGTCGAGACGACTTAAGCAAAATCCATTTCTGGATTCCACTATTACTCCCTAGAAAGGAGGTGATCCACCCACAGCTTCCGCTACGGGTGCCTTGTTACGACTTCACCCCTGTCACTGACCCTACCT
>MHIM01000020.1:0-22943 GCA_001817505.1 Candidatus Buchananbacteria bacterium RIFCSPLOWO2_01_FULL_39_33
GCTTTCGCCGTTACAATTCATTATGTCAATTCAACCTAATAACTTTAATTTGCCTCAAGAGTGCAAAGTTGGGTGGACTTATACAAATACTTGCTTTTTATTTAACATTAGTATATAATCCGTAGTAGAAGAAGATTTCCCCCCGCGAGGGGGTTTTAAGATACCGAAAAAACAAGAAAACAAGAAAACAAGAAAACAAATTAAAATATCTAATTTTACCTAATTTAACAACTTTAATAATCCTTAATTTCTAATTTCCTATTTCTTATTTCTTAATTTCCATAAAAATATGTCACCAGTTAATAAATTAATTCAATACGTCAAGGATTCTAAAAACGAAATTAAAAAAGTTACCTGGCCGACCAGGAAAGAAGTTAAACAACATACTTTTTTAGTTATCGGCATTTCTTTGGCTACGGCTTTGTTTCTGGGGATTATTGACTATATTCTCACCCAATTAATAGAAAAGATTATTTAAATTAAAAAAGTTAGTAGCGGGTAGCGGAAACTACCAACCACCAACTAAAAATATATGGCCAAACAAACATTAAACTTGGGCCGGCGCTGGTATGTCCTACACACTTACTCTGGCCTGGAGGAAGCGGTGGAACACAACCTAAAACAACGCATTGAATCAATGGATATGGAAGACAAAATTTTCAATGTCCTTATTCCCAAGGAGAAAAAGATTAAAATCAAAAATGGCAAGAGAAAAATTGTTGAAGAAAAAATCTATCCCGGTTACGTACTGGTAGAAATGATCGTGACTGATGAATCCTGGTATGTAGTCAGGAACACTCCCCATGTCACCGGCTTTGTCGGTTCCGGCACTACGCCTACTCCGGTTTCTGATGAGGAAATAAAATCATTGCAAAAAAGAATGGGGGTTAATGAGCCGGAATACCAGATTGATGTGGCTAAAAACGATCCGATAAGAATTTCTGACGGTCCTTTCAAGGGTCTGGAAGGCAAAGTCGCTAATATTGATGAAACTAGAGGTAAAGTCAGAGTCCTTATTTCTATGTTCGGCAGAGAAACACCGGTAGAATTGGATTTCTTGCAAATCAAAAAAATATAATCAGCTTATTAGCTGGTAGCTTCTTAGCTTATTAGGAACTAATAAACTGCATCCTAAAACTAAAAATCTAATCGGCTAATAAAACAAGTTAAATTATAAATAATCTAAAAAGCTAATCAGCTAATAAGCACCAGCTAAAATATATGGCCAAAAAAATAAAAACCGTAATCAAATTGCAAATCCCGGGCGGAGCGGCTAATCCAGCGCCGCCAGTGGGTCCGGCTTTGGGCCAACATGGCTTAAATATCGCCGAGTTCTGCCAAAAATTCAATGAGGCCACCAAAGACAAGAAAGGCGATATTATTCCAGTAGAAATCACTGTTTATGACAATCGCTCTTATGATTTTATTTTAAAAACGCCGCCAGCCGGCGAATTGATTAAAAAGGCCTTGGGCATACCCAAAGGTTCCGGCAAATCACTGAAAGAAAAAGTCGGCCAGATCACCCAAAAGCAACTGGCAGAAATCGCTAAAATTAAAATGCCCGACTTAAACACTAAAGACGTTAAAATGGCGGCCAGAATTATTGCCGGCACAGCCAAACAAATGGGTATAGATGTTGAGGAAGAAAAATAATCTTGATTTTAAATTACAGATTTCAGATTTTAAATTAAGAAATTTAATCTACAACCTACCAACTACAACCTATAAGCTAAATAAGGCGGGAGAACTAACTAAATATTAGTTCACTAAAACCGCGTAAATAAAAAATATGGATAATAATAGGCCCGCTAAAGGCAGTCCCCGGGCCAGAAGCAAACATAGCGCCTCTGGCGGAAAAAAAATTAATCAACCAGTTTCCAAAAGATTTAAAGAAGCCAAAAGTAAAATTGATCCTAAAAAATTCTATTCCCTGGACGAAGCCCTGGAATTAGCTAAAACCACTGCCACTGTTAAATTTGACTCGGCAGTTGAGGTCCATATAAAATTAGGCATCAATCCTAAAAAAAGCGATCAACAAATTAGAAGTTCAGTAACTTTGCCGCACGGGACCGGCAAAACAATTAAAGTGGCAGTGATCTCCGACAACAGCGACCAGCAGAAAGCGGCTAAAGCAGCCAGAGCCGACCTTGTCGGCGAAGCCGACTTAATTGAAGAAATTAAAAAAGGAAAAATTGACTTTGATGTTTTAGTAGCCACTCCATCAACTATGAAAATATTAGCTCCGGTGGCTAAAATACTGGGACCCAAGGGCTTGATGCCCAATCCCAAAGATGGCACTGTTACTCAAAATATCGCCGAAGCTGTAACTAATTTAAAGAAAGGCAAAGTTAGCTTTAAAAATGACGATTCCGGCAACTTGCATATTATGATTGGCCGGGCCTCATTTGATAAAGAAAAATTGCTGGCTAACTTTTCCGCCTTAATGGAGAGTGTGAATAAAGCCAAACCTGCCAGCACCAAAGGCAATTATCTTAAGAAAATCAGCTTAGCCACCTCTATGGGGCCGGGCATTAAGATTGATTTAGCAAAATAAACCAGACCAGCCTAAAAAACACCCCGCTTTAAAGCCGAGTGTTTTTTGTTAGCGACGATATTTATGGTAAAATATATCCATGATCTTAAAACCCAAGCAACAAATAATCATTGGTTTAGTCGGAGAAATCGCTAGCGGCAAAGATACGGTGGCTGATTATTTATCAAAAAAATACCAATCACAAACCATCAGCTTATCTCAACCGCTTAGGGATATTTTAGATCGGCTCTATTTGCCGCAAAACCGGATTAATTTGGCTAATTTAGGCATGGCTTTAAGAAAAAAATTCGGCCAAGATTTGCTAAGTAAAGTTATTGCCCAGGCAGTAAAAAATAGCCCTAAAAAAATCATTTGCTTGCCCAATATCAGATTAAAATCTGATCTGGTAGAAATTGGAAAAATGAAATATTTTATTTTAATTGCCATTGAAGTCAAACCCAAAACCAGATACCAAAGAATTATTAAAAGAGCGCAAAATACCGACGATAAAACTAAAACTTGGTCGGCCTTCCTTAAAGATTCTCAATTATCCACCGAAACAGAAATTAGAAAAATCGCTAAAACCGCCAAGTTCACAATCAATAATAACGGCAGTTATCAAGAGCTTTATACTCAAGTTGATAAAATAATGAAAAAGATCAAATAATTTATGTTTAAAAACAAATTTAAGGGAAAATTCGTCGCCATTGAGGGCTTAGACGGCTGCGGTTCCACCACCCAAGCCCTGAAAATTGAAGCTTATCTAAAAAAAATCAAAAAAACTTGCTGGTTAACCCATGAGCCCACGATCAGTGTCATCGGCGGCCTGATTAAGGCCTATGTTCAGGGTGATATTAAATTAAGCAGCCCCATTTCTTTGCAGCTCTTATTTGCCGCTGATCGAGCTAACCATTTGGCCAAAGAAATTATTCCCAATTTAGACAATGGCTTTAATGTCATTACTGATCGCTATTTTTTATCTTCTTTGGCTTATGGCGCTTTAGACATTAATGATGACAAATGGCTTTATAATATCAATGATTTGTTTTTACTGCCGGATTTGACCCTGCTGATAAAAACTTCGGCTAAAACTTCAGTTAAAAGAATCAAGGCCAACCGCCTAGGTTTGGAACTCTTTGAAAAGGAAGATAAATTGCAAAAAGTCTGGAACAACTACGAAAAGCTCTCCAAGAAATACCCTAATATTGTAGTTATTGATGGGGAAAAATCAGAGGAGGATGTTTTTGAAGAAATTAAAAGAGAAATAGACAAAGTTATAAAATAATCCCGCTCCTAAAAACGCTAATTATAAGCGTTTTGACATATCGGTTTTATTCTGATAATTTTATATCACAAAATAGTACCTTAAAAACAAGGAGACGAAAAGTGAAGGTTAAAGTCATTTTAGGTCTAGTTGGAGAAATCGCCAGCGGTAAAGACACGGTCGCCAATTATTTAGCTGTAAAATACCACTCCCAAACCATCAGTTTTTCCGAACCCCTTAGACAAATCCTGAATATTTTGGGCTTGCCCCAAAACCGGCAGAATCTGGTTTGGCTGGGAGTAGATTTAGGAGCACGATTCGGACAAGATATTTTAGCTAAGGTTATTACTAATATGGTTCAAGCCAGCCAGACCCAAATAATCTGCCTGCCTAATGTCAGGTTAGAAAGCGATATTATTTTCTTAGAAAATCTGCCTGGATTTTACTTAATCGGCATTGAAACCGATCAAGTATTAAGATACCAGCGTTTAGTCCTTAGGGAACAAAACACCGACGATCAAACCAAGAGTTGGGAAGAATTTTTAGCCGATTCGCAATTGCCGACTGAAATCGCCATTGGGGAAATGGCCAGAAGAGCTACTTTTAATATTGATAATAATGGGGAATTAGCCGAGCTTTACGGGCAAGTTGAACATATTATGGCATCAATATTGAAAGTGAAGGGGTTAATTAAATGACCAAGACCAAGGGCTGCCTAATAACTTTTGAAGGCATAGAATGCTCCGGTAAGGGCGAGCAATCAAGCAGGTTGTTCGCTTATTTAAAACAGCTGGGAATCCCGGTTATTCTGACTAGAGAGCCGGGCGGCACTATTTATGGCGAAGCCCTGCGAGCTATATTAAAGTATCCAGAATTAGCCCTGGGTAGCCTTATTAGAGCTTCAGCCGACCATGAATATTTTCCTCAAAACATTGATGTTGCCAGCCAGTTTTATAGATCGGCTTATTGTGAATTATTTATGTTCTTGGCCGCTCGAGCGGAATTCGTGGAAAAAGTAATAAAGCCGGAATTAGCTAGAGGTAAAGTGATAATTGTTGATAGGTTTTTTGACAGCACTCGTGCTTATCAAGGCGGTGGAAGATTTTTCAGCCAGCCAGAAATGATTGACACTATTAGCCAATTAAACAAAGTAGCTCTTCAAGGTGTTAAGCCGGATCTGACTTTCTTTTTAGACATTACGGTTGAGGAGATGATTAAAAGAAGAGGCAAAATAACCGACAAAGACGCGCATTTTGAAAAAACTTGTAACCGGGAATTTTTTGAAAGAACTAGAAATGAATATTTAAACATCGCCGACGATGAACCAAACAGATTTATGATAATAAACGGCGCTAAAAGCATTGAGGTCATACATCAAGAAATCATCAGGCTAATAACCGTTCTAATAGGAGAAGTTTAGATGTATAAAACCAAGCCAAAAGTATTTTTGGTGGGAGAAACCAAAATCATTGACGAGGGACTAAATGATTTTCTGGCTCACGTGGGAGCGCCAAATTGGAAAACCGATGCCCTATCCGACTCGGAAGAATTAATAGAAGTAATGGGGCGCTTGTGCTATCGCAGCTTTGAAGCCGGACTCAACCCTAATGTTACTAAAGTGCGCCAAGGTAGCTATGACTACTTGCAAAATATTATCCGGGTTAGACATGGGTCTGTTTTGGAACACGCCGTTGTTAATTTCATTTTTGCCGATATTTCTAGGGTCTTTACCCATGAATTAGTCCGGCACCGAGCCGGTACTGCCATCTCTCAAGAAAGTTTGAGATTCGTGCGATTGGATGATTTGGGGCAGTGGCTGCCGACAGTTATTAGAGAAGATGAAAAAGCGACGCAAATATTTGTCAAAACTTTTGAGCAATTAGAAGCTCTCCAACTCCAATTAGCCGAACATTTTAAACTTGATGACAAAAGTGTACCCTTTGCGCAAAAGAAAACCATCACTTCGGCTATGCGCCGCTTGGCTCCTTTGGGCCTGGCCACTTCAATTGGCTGGTCGGCTAATATGCGGGCGCTAAGACACGTAATAGAAATGCGTACCGAACCGACAGCCGAAGAAGAAATCAGATTGGTTTTTGGCCAAGTAGCGGAAATCTGCCAAGAACGTTATTCCAATCTTTTCGCCGATTTTGAAATTGAAATAGTAGCTGGCTTGCCTTGGTATAAAACTACTAACCGTAAAATTTAAAAACCTTGATACCGCCCAGTAAAATACTGGGCTTTTAAAATGCAAAAAAGCATTCGTTGTGGCGAATGCTTAGAAAAAAGAGCTGGTCAATCAGGTATTGCCCTACCTTATCATAAAATAAAAATTCTGTCAATGGTTGATTTTTATTGACATAAATTGTAAAATAATTAACATCCAATATTAACTCCCCCACCCACCCCTCCAATATTATATTATGTCAGAATTCGTGCCAGTTATCGGTTTGGAAATCCACGCCGAACTGAAAACCCAAAGCAAAATGTTCTGCACCTGCCCAAACGGCTACGAACTGCCCAAGGAACCCAACAGAAACATCTGCCCCATTTGCCTGGCTCAGCCCGGCACCCTGCCGACCATCAATGAACAAGCAGTCAAATGGACGATTTTAGTCGGCTTGGCTTTGAATTGCCAGATAGCCAGAAAAACCAAGTTTGACAGGAAAAATTATTTTTATCCCGATTTGCCCAAGGGCTATCAGATTTCACAATACGACCAGCCACTGACTTATGGCGGCAACCTTAATATTGACGGTCGAGACATTAGCCTAACCAGAATACACCTGGAAGAAGATACTGGTAAATTGACTCATAATCCAAATGGCAGTTTGATAGATTTGAGTCGAGTCGGCACGCCGCTAATAGAATTGGTAACCGACCCAGTTATTAAATCAGCTAAAGAGGCCAAAAATTTCGCCCAAACATACCAAGAGATATTGCGCTACCTGGGAATTTCCGAAGCCGATATGGAAAAGGGTCAAATGAGATGTGAAGCCAACATCTCCCTGCAGGCAGCTGGTAAATTTATAATTGAAGGCAGTGAAGTTAAGCCACTTTTAGATTATGAGCTTAACCCGAAAGTGGAACTTAAAAATATAAATTCTTTCCGGGCCTTGGAAAGAGCGGTGGACTATGAAATAAAAAGACAGGGTGAGGCCTTGGCCAATAAAGAAAAATTGGTCCAGGAGACCCGCGGTTGGGACGAAGACAAGCAGAAAACCTTTTCCCAACGAGTTAAAGAGACAGCAGCCGACTACCGGTATTTTCCCGAGCCGGATTTGCCACCTTTGGAAATTGCCGAGGACTTGATCGCTGAGCTAACCGCTACCCTGCCTGAACTGCCCCAGTCAAAGCTAAAAAGATTCGTTGCCCAGCTTAATTTCCAACCTGAAGACGCCAAAATCATTACCAGCGACAAGAATCTGGCCGATTATACAGAACAGGTCATATCCGAATTAATTGGCTGGCTGACGTCACTGCCGGAAACTGAAGGGACAGCGGAAGAAATTTGGGTTCAAGAAGGCAAAAAACTGACTAAAATAATCAGTAACTGGCTGATCAGCCGATTATTCAAACACTTGAATGAAGAAAAAATGTCCATTAAGGACTCTAAAATCACGCCGGAAAATTTCGCTGAATTCATCACTTTGATATACCATAATAAGATAAATAATCTGTCAGCCCAGAAAGTTTTAAAAGCCATGTTTCAAACCGGTGACAATCCAATAGCTATCATGGAGCAGCAGGATTTAGAACAAGTTGACAATGAACAGAACCTGGAAAAAATCATTGAGGTCGTTATCAATCATAACTCAAAAGTGGTTGACGATTATCGGGCCGGTAAAGAAGTGGCCTTAAAGTTTCTCATAGGACAAATAATGAAAGAAACCAAGGGCAAAGCCAACCCTCAAACCATTCAGAAATTATTAAAGAAAAAATTAGCTTAAAAAAATGCCATTATTTCGCCAATCACAAATAAAAAAATATACTCCGCGCTCAGTAAAATTAACCGACCTCTACAAACATTCCCTGAAATTAAAAGATTTGAGTTCAGCCGATATAATTAAAGTCAAAACAGCTCTGCAATCATCGGGCTATGACCGCTCCACTGCCGACAAAATAATCAACGGACAGGACTTATCAATCAAAGGAGCTAAAGAAGCTGTTGGCAGTTTGGCTAAAGCCGGTTTGCCGGGCTTAGGCCCAGATACCGATCGATTAGTAGATAAATACCTAGAGCAAGAAGCGATAAAAAGAAAAAATATAGCTGGTCGGCGCCGAGAGCTGATGATGGAATCATTACAAGAAGATATTTATCAAGCCAAAGGCTCTAAACCCAAGCCCAACATAAAAACAACGATTAAGCTGAAAAGCGGAGGCGGCAGCGTTAAGTTGGGATTTTAAAAAATAACTATAAACCTATGCCGGAATTTGAAGGCGGCAATTATGGAGCAGCTGAAAGAGAGTGGGGCGCCGAGCTAAGCGGGGAAAAAGAAAAAAAACAGCAAGAAGCCACCACTATAGCGCTACTCAAAGAAATTAAGAAGGACTTTAATGCTGACCCCTGGCAAATACCAATGGAGGATTACCAGCCGTATTTGGAAGCGGCCCAGACCTATTTGGATATTGCCGATACTGATCCGGATTTTTCAATTAACGAAAATCTGGCAATTTTAGCCCAAGATATAATAAACAAGGCCCCGATGGAAACAGCGGGAGAATAACTAAAAAAACGGAAGCTGATTCCGTTTTTCAGTTATTTAAGAATTTTTTAATTTTTTTCTCGGCGATCTGATAATTTTCTAGCCAGCTAATGTCTCGATTCCTTTTAAACCAGGTCAGTTGTCTTTTAGCAAAATGATGAATGGCGTTTTTCAGATCATTAACTAAGGTCTGATAATCAATATCGCCTTTCAAATATCTGGCCAAATAGCGGTACTCTAACCCGAGATCGTCTAATCTTTTATAGCTAACTCCCCTGCTTTTTAACCTCTTAACTTCCTCAATCATTCCCTCCCCTAATCTCTTTTTTAGGCGAGTGTCAATTTTCTGATAGATTTTTTCTAAAGGAAAGTTTACCCTGTTAAATATTTTTCCATTTTGTGTGTAAGTGTATTTTAGGCGTAATTTAACAGGGTAAAGCCCTAAAAGCAAGATATCATAAGCTGGTTTTTTAAAGGCCAGTTGTTTAGATTTGGGACGGCCAGTCAGAAAATAAATTTCTAAAGCTCTTTGCACTCGCCGGCGGTTTTTTCTGTCAATAATTTGATAAATAACTGGATCTATTTTTTTTAACTGTAATAATAATTGGGCTAAAGTTGATTTATTTAATTTTTCCCTTAAACTTTTAATTTTGGATTTTGGATTTTTGACTGGTGGAAACTGATAGCCCTTAATCACCGCCTCAATATAAAGCCCGGTGCCGCCAACTAAAAACGGTATTTTGCCCCGTTTTAAAATATCATCAATTGCCTGATAAGCCAGTTTTTGGTATTGGGCCACATTAAACTCATGTTTAGGATTTACTATATCAATTAAATGATATTTAATTTTTTGTTTTTTTGCTTTCTGGCTTTTTGGTTTTTTTGTTTTGACAACATAGTCGTCAAGATCCTTGCCAGTGCCAATATCCAAGCCCTGATAAATCTGTCGGCTATCGGCCGAAACAATCTCACCGTTAAACTTAGCGGCTAATTTGGCCGCCATTTTTGTCTTGCCGGTAGCTGTCGGGCCTAAAATAACAATTAATTTAGGAGTTGGTGATTGATTGCTCTCTATTAGTTCCCCTTTCAGCGTCCAACTGCCGGCTTGAGTGATTTTAACTTCAACAAAGCGGCCGACTAAAGATTTAGCGCCAGTAAAAATCACGGTTTTAAAAGTTGCAGTTTTGCCGGAAACTTGGCCATTTTTATAATTTTCCACCAAAACCCTGACTGTTTGGCCAAGAAGTTTTTTATTATTTTTTAGGGCAGTTTTTTCTAAAATGTCATTAAGCGCCTTTTGCCGCCTGATTTTCTCAGCCAAAGGAATATCATCAATCATTTTAGCGGCGCTGGTTTGAGGACGCGGCGAATATTTGGCGATGTAAGCCATATCAAAGCCGATGGCTTTAAAAAGTTTAACCGTCTGTTGAAACTGTTTTTTCGTTTCTGTCGGGAAGCCGACAATAGCATCGGTAGAAATCATTAGCTCTGGTCTGGCTTGTTTGGCTTTTTTAACTAAAGATTTAAAATACTTGACAGTATAATGGCGATTCATTTTTTTTAAAATCCCATTGTCGCCCGATTGGACCGCCAAATGTAAATAAGGTGTCAGATGCTGTCCTTGAGCCATCACTTCTATCAACTGGTCAGACAAATCTTTGGGGTGGCTGGTTAAAAAGCGCAGCCAATAATCACCGGGAATTTTATCAATAGTTTTGAGAAGTTCAGGAAAATCCCATAACTGGCTCCTCCCACCCCCTCTATCACTTCGTGCCATCTCCCCCGCCGGCAGGGGGAGATTAGAATGATAAGAATTGACATTCTGGCCCAAGAGCGTAATTTCTTTATAACCACTTTTTATCAAATCCCGGCATTCCTTGATTATTTCTTTCGCTGGCCGGGAAATTTCTTGGCCCCGGACATAAGGCACCACGCAATAAGAGCAAAAATTATTACAGCCGGTCATTATTGGCACATAGGCCTGAAAGTTGGACTGGCGCCGGGGATTGATATGGAAATAATCTTTAATGTTTAAAATTTTCAGCTTGGTTAATTCTTGAGGTATTAGGTTAATATCTTTAACCTCTAAAACTAAATCAAAAATCTTAGCCAATTTATTTTTATCTTTTGGCAAAACACAGCCGGTTAAAATCGTCAGTAATCGGCCTTGTTTTCGGCGTTTTTGCCAATTACAGGCCTGGCCATAAAGGCGATTAATGGCGCTTTGCCTGATTGAACAAGCCACAGCTACAATTAAATCAGCTGATTTTTCTTCAGCCGTTTTCCTATAGCCCAATTGAGATAAAATCGCTTCAACTTTCTCAGCATCAGCCGAGTTCATCTGACAGCCCCAGACCAAAATAAAATATTTTTTAGTCATATTTATTAAATGATTCTAACAAAAAAGCCCCTCTCTTTCAAGAAGAACTTTTTATAAACTCAAGATTTTAGCAAATTAATCTTGGCTTTCAGTGTTGGTATTGGTATTAGCGTTGTCGTTGTCAGCGCTGGTATCATCATCAGCCGCTTCATCACTATCGTTATCTTGGTTGTCAGCTTCATCATCAGCTAAATTCTTTAGATCACCTAATTGTTTTATAATTTCCCGCATCTTACCCTTATCACCTTTAATCTTTTTGATATATTGCTCTACTTCTTCCGACCGACTACTGTCGGGAATATTAGTTAAATCCTGCTTAAATCTCTTTAAGGCGTTGGCTTGGGCCTGGCGAATGGCCTCTTTGGCTTGTTCGGGAACTTTTTCTTCCAAGGCCTCCAATATCTCCAAATTTTTCAAATTCTTCAAATTACTGCCTGGGATATTTTCCAGAGCGGTATTGATTATTTCTTCAATCCTGGCCTTATCTTCAGCGGAGAGCACCTTACTTAATTTTTCCAAATTACTGTCTTTAATCGCTTCTATTTCGTCGGCTAAGTCCGGTTTTATTTCCTCTAACTTTTCCAGAATTTTTCGATGCTTAATTTGGTATTCGGCAAATTTATCAATAAACTTATCAACCTTGGCATCTCTTTTCTGGACTAATTTATCAAGACGTTTTTCAATTTTTTCTATCTGCCTCTGGTAATTTTCTATAACCCGACCAAAGGCCTCATCATTACCGGTTTTCTCGGCCAGCTTTTGGGCTTCAAGGATTCGCTGATTAGCCCTTTGGAGTTGCAATTTAGCATTCTCGAGCGGATTAAAAGTAAAAATCTCTTGTATATTCTCCCAGAGTTTCTTCAAGCCATACCAAGGACTGTCCGGCAAAATTTTCGGATCGGTAATATCCAAATCCTCGGCAGTGACATTTTCATCAAGCGTCGCTTCATCAGTAGAAGTGCTATTTTGCGCTAAAACAGCACTAACACTTAAAAAAGTAAGAGCTAAGACGACTATAATCGGGAAAATTAAAAATTTTCTCATATTATTGATTTTAATTTATTAATTAATAAAAAGCATAGTCAAAAACACGGCTATCAGCATACTGGCCAAAATCAAGAGACCGGTCATTAGGGGAATTTTTTTTCGGCTATCCATTTTCGGTTTTAATTAATTCTTAATTAATATTTTGATCTTTGAGATTTGTTGGGGCAGGTTTTTCCTCCAATAAGGAGAGATTTTGATTTCAAATTCTTTTATCGTCTCTTGCCGAGTCAGCAATTCTTCAACTTCTTTGATGCTTTTACCGGCTAAATTGACCTTGTTTAATAAAGAATTGGCTTCACTAATATCAGCTAAGAGTGAATAATTGACTTTCACTAAGACGCTACCGTCTAAATCATCATCAATAATCACATAAGCTACATCTCGGACATCAATCTGGCCGATGGAGAGACCAGAAAGATCCAAATTACTGACTTTTTTCGATATCAGGCCAGCCAGCTGCTCTTCATTAATTTCTAAAACCTTGGCTTCTATTTCAACTTCCAAATTAAAATTATCCGCCTCCTCGCCTAAATTTTTATCAGCCTTAAAGCTTTTTACAGTCAATACCAAACCACTGCTCTCAATAATGCTATTTTCTTTTTTAAGATCGACCAAAAGTCGATTGCTTAAATCATCCCTGGCTCTTTTGATGTCGCTTTCCGCTAAAACCTTGACTTCCCTGGGACTGCTGGTCAAAGTTTTATCAACTAAAGCATAAATTTTATCCTGCAATAACGGATTTAATTTTATTATCACTAACTTACCCGGCTCAATATCTGAAAAAGTTGGCGGATCTTTAGCAAAAACATCTACCAGCACCCGGCTGCCGGCTGACACCACCACGTTCTTATTGGTTCTGACAATAACGCCGTTCTCCGCCTGAAGCTGGGTAGTCCTAACTAAGGTCTGATTCCTGGGGCTTTGGTTGATAAGAGTTACCTGGCCGACTATTTCGGAATCAACGGTTTTGGTGCTCAAGACCTCAAAAGTTGAACTTCCTTTTTTAACATAGGTGCTAATCCGACCAGCAACAATATCTTTTTCAGCTAAGTCGGCTGCAGTTGGTTCATTTTTAACTTCCAAATTAAAACTCAAATTTATTTTCTGGGGATTGGGAACAATAAATATTGTGGCCTGGCTGGAAAAAAACAAAAAAACCACTACCGCTATGATCGCCATAAAGGCAATAAAAGTTAGGGAAATGTTACGGTAAAGGTTTATTTTGGGCATAGCTGGGATCTAAAAAGGCAATTTAATCAAGCCAAACAGTTATTGTATTATACCACGCCAAATCAATTGGCTACAACCTTATCAAGACCGATAATCTTTTCTATTTTTTGGATCAATTCACGGCAATTGTCAACTTTAAAACTGGTTCTGATTTTTTGCTTAACCCCTGATTGCCGAAGAATAATTAATTCAAGGCTGTAATTGCCGGGGTGGGCTGAAAAGGCTGCCCGTAATAACTGGGAAAGACCATATTCTATTGGTTCACTTATTTGTATTGAGACCTTCATTTCCTGGCTTAAGCCCTGGCTAATTGACTGGTAGAAAGCCGGGACATTAGTCCGATTATAGCCATTTTTAAAATTACCATTTCTTCTGCCATTCTCCGGCAGTATCAAAACTTTTGAAAAAACTTCATCAATGTTATCAGCACTTAAGACCGCCACCTTTTCGCATAATATCTTAACCTCATCAGCTTGGCTAGATAATCTGCCCAAGCAGGCAATTAAATTATCCACTGCCCAGATATGGGGATTCTCCTCAAGGATTTTGGGAAAAACCAATATTTCAACGCTACCGGTGTCATCCTCAAGGGAAGCAAATAACATTTGGTCGCCTTTTTTAGTAGCTATCTTTTTGAGATTAGAGATTACACCGGCCACTTTGACATATTGGTCGGCCTTGGCCACTTTAAGCTCGGAGCATTTTACGACTAAACCACTGATTTTTGACGATAATTCCTGCATCGGATGCTCAGAAACGTAAATGCCTAAATATTCTTTTTCCCAGATCAATTTCTGACTTTTATTCAAAGGCGGGGCGTCATTAAGCTTTAAGCCGGGCAAACTGATCTGGGGCATTATATCAAATAAGCTATCCTGGCCGCTAAAGCTGGCTTGGTTGGATTCTTTAATAAACAACAATAAGCGATCCAGATTATTGAGGAGCTGATTGCGTTCACCTAAACTGTCTAAAACACCGGCCTTAACCAGGGCCTCTAATGATCTCTTGTTTAAGTCCTTATTTTTAACTCGGCTAAGCAAGTCCTCAAGATTTTTAAATTGGCCGTTTTCTTTTCTTTCCCTGATAATAGCTTTTACAATACTTTCGCCCAAGCCCTTAATAGCAAAAAGTCCAAAGCGCAGACGCGGTTTTTTTTCTTTTAAGCTCTCCGCCACGACCGTAAAGGTGGAAAAACTTTCATTGATGTCCGGCGGCAAGACCTCTATGCCCAATTGCCGACACTCTTCCACTTCAATGGCAATGCGGTCAGCGTTGCCCTGATCGGAAGTTAAAAGCGCCGCCAGGTATTCAGCCGGATAATTGGCTTTTAAGTAAGCCGTCTGGTAAGCGATCAGGGCATAGCAAGCAGCGTGGGAACGATTAAAGCCATAAGCGGCAAAAGGCAAAATAAATTCCCAAATGCTTTTCGCCACTCCTTCCGTCAGGCCATTTTGGACCAGACCCTTGATAATTTTGCTTTCTTGTTCATTCAGCAAATGCTTGATTTTTTTACCTACCGCCTTTCTTAAAATATCGGCTTCGCCATAACTAAAGCCGGCCAAATCCCTGGCAATCTGTAGTAACTGCTCTTGATAAACAGCCACACCATAAGTTTTCTCCAAAATTGGCTTGAGTTTAGGATGCAAATATTTGGGTTTTTTACGGCCATGCTTGCCGTCAATATAATCAGGGATGTATTCAATCGGCCCCGGGCGATACAGAGCCACCATAGCAATAATATCTTCCAAGTCAGTTGGCAATAACTGCTTTAAGTATCTTTTCATACCAGCTGATTCCAATTGAAAAACGCCCGTTGTTCGGCCCTGTTGGAAAAGCTTAAAAGTTTTTTTATCATCCAAAGGTATATTTTCAATGTCAATTTTAAAATCATGTATCTTGTCAATGATTTCCAGGGTTTGTTCAATAATAGTCAAGTTGGCCAGACCCAAAAAGTCCATTTTCAAAAGCCCTAAAGCTTCCACTGAATTGCCTTCATATTGGACAACGATTGAATTATCGCCGCTGGTGCCAAATTGCCTGGGGCTGTAGTTATCCAAGGACTCCGGCGTAATTACCACACCGCAAGCATGGGTAGAAGCATGCCTGACCACGCCTTCCAGCCGCAGAGCGGCAGTTAAAAGTTTTTTGCCTTGCTCTTCAGCCATAACTTCTTTTAACTCCGGTACCGAAGAAATGGCATCATCTAATTTGGTGAACATCGGAATTAATTTCGCCACTCGGTCGCAGTAGTTATACGGCAAGCCCATGGTTCGACCGACATCGCGCACCGCTACTCGGGCCGCCATAGTTCCAAAAGTGATGATTTGCGCTACTTTATCCCGACCATATTTCTCCGCCACATAGTTTAAAACATCATCGCGCCGGGCATCGGCAAAATCGGTATCAATATCAGGCAAGGAAATACGCTCGGGATTCAAAAATCTTTCAAAAACCAACTCGTATTTTATGGGATCAATATTGGTAATGCCGATAAGATAGGAAACCAAACTGCCAGCGGCGCTACCCCGGCCCGGCCCGACAACTATGCCATTGTCCTTCGCCCAATTGATGAAATCAGCCACAATCAGAAAATAGCCGGCATAACCGGTTTTTTTAATAATGCCAAGTTCATAATCCATCCGATCTTTGACTGTCTGGCTAATCAACGCTCCTTTGAATCTTTTTTCCAAGCCAATTTGGCATAAGTCGCTCAAATAATCATTCAAGCTTTTTTCCGGAGGAACGGGAAAATGGGGCAAAACCACGCCGCCCAGTTTCATCTCAAAATCGCAACTGGCGGCGATTTTAAGAGTATTAGCTATGGCCTCGGGCTGATTGGCAAATTTTTCTTTCATTTCAGCCGGGGCAGAAAAAGAAAAATCTTCTCCCATCATTGACAACCGGTCTTGGTCAGACAAAACCTTTTTCATTTGAATGCATAAAAGCATATCCTGAATTTCATTATCATCTTTTTCAAGATAATGAACATCATTAGTGGCCACTACGGGCACTCCGAATTGGCGGCTTAATTTATAAATTTTTTCATTAACCAGCTGCTGACGCCTAAGAGTTGGACGGTCTTGAACTTCCAGGTAAAAATTATCTTCACCGAATAACTTTTGATAACGTCCAATCATATTTTGAGCCAAGTCAATATGATCATTAATCAAATAAGTGGCTAATTCACCGTTTAAGCAGGCAGTCAGGCAAATCAACCCGCTGGCATATTCTTGCAACAACTCCCAATCTATCCGGGGTTTGTAATAAAAGCCCTGCAAATGGGCAATAGTTGTCAATTTAACCAAATTCCTGTAGCCAGCCTCGTTTTTAGCCAGCAAAATCAAATGATAGGGCTTGGCATCGGCCAAAGATTTTTTGCTCTGATGGCCATTTCTGGCTACATAGGCCTCCAAACCGATTATCGGTTTTATCTTCGCTTTAGTGGCTGCCTTATAAAATTCAACAGCGCCGTACATTACCCCGTGATCAGTCAAAGCCAGAGCCGGCATATTAAAATCGGCGGCTTTTTTCACCAAATCGTTGATTTTCCCCAAACCGTCAAGCATAGAATAGTGGGAATGGGTATGTAGGTGGACAAAAGACATACGGAAAAACTAAAAAATTAAAACGCAAAATTAAAAATAATTTATGATAAAAACAAAAGCAAAAAACAGAAAACCTCCATAGCCAAGAGGTTTATTTTAAAGAATCTTATAATTTATTATAAGATACAGCCGGTTCAAATACAAATGGTTTCGGTCAATAGCTCAGCAGCCAGAAAACGGAAAAATTTCCAATTAGTCATTTTAATTTAAGATTCATATATTAATTTTAAAGCTATTTCAAGATAATATCTACGACTATTTCCTGGCCATTTCTTTGAACAAGAAATTCGGGACTATCGCCTGTTTTATAGCTATTTATTAATTCAGTCAAGCTCCGATTGGCATTGATTTCCACATCATCAATTTTTTTTATAATATCGCCATCTAAAAGTTTGCCGTAAGACGGACTGCTGCGCAAAGGATTGCCATAAACTAACGCCCCTCTCTCACCCCAGCCAATTAACCCGTCAACCTGGGACAAATCAATATATTTAAGGCCTAAAGCCGGCCGGGTAATTTCCTTACCCTCTAAAACCCGGCTAATTAGACCTTTAAAATAATCAACGGGAATAATTTTGCCGTCGCTGATAATGCCGACGATTTCTCCTTTAAGATTAACTACAGCCGAGCCGTTGAAGGCTGGACCAAAATCAACATTTAAAATTATTTCTTTGTTTAGTTCTTCAGAAGAGGTGATTATATCTTGAGAAGTTTTAAAGCGATAGCCGATTTTTTCAACATTAGCCAATATTAAGCCGTTGGACCGAGAAACAACCACCAAGGTTTGGCCAATGCGCAAATTACTGGAATCACTAAGTTTGGCCACCGGCAAATTTTGCGCTTCAACTTTCCCAAAAACCAAACCGGTGACCTTATCATCTATAAATTTGGAAATTTTGTACTTTTTCAATTGATAGCCGACAATCTCATAATTGCCTATTAAGGCGGGAATGGCGCTTCTAACCGACATCAACCAGCCATCAGCGGTAATAACCACTCCTTCACCCAGGGCTTCAGTTGGCAAATAGGCCTGATTAAGCGGATTAGTCGACTGTTTTAAATAATAGATGCTGACAGCGGTTGGTAAAACCTCATTTTCCACTTGCTTTAACTGGATATCCTGTTCAACCACTACGTTTCTTGGTCGGTCAATGAAAATTTGATTATTATCAGTGCCTTCGCCAATGTTTATCTGCCCTAAAAACGGCAAACGATTATTGCCCAGCCCGATAAAAATATAACCCAAAATCCCCGATAAAAATCCTAAAGCCATCGCCAAAACTATCATTAATAATATTTCAGTCCTGATTATTTTCATTTTTTAATGCTTAATTTATTAAAGCCACTGCGAAGTTAAAGCGACAATTAAAATGATCGCTAAAGTAAAAACCAAGTACCGTATCGCCAAGCCCCGAGTTAAACTGCCCTGAAGATTCAAAATTGACAATGAAACCAAAAGATAATATAAAAGCGCTATCAAAACTGCTGAAACATAAAAACTGACTGAAAGAAATAAATCAGCCAGTAATACTTCGGTTAATAATAAAGATAGCACCAAGGCGTAGACCAAGCCCGGTCTGATGGCTATTTGGTTGATTTTTAACTGACTGAAGATAAGCCAGAAAGCCGAGCTAAAAACCACCAATAAAACTAGCCAAGCGGCCAAATTAACAAAAACGTAAAGATTGATCAAAAAGACCGACAGAAAAAAAATAGTCAACAGATCAACATAAGCCAGCACATTCTTTAAATCCATCAATAAAATTTTTTTGGTTCCGTAAAAATAATGAAAAGTTGATTCAAGATAAACCAAATAAACCAACAGCCAAATAACTATAAACAAATTGATAAACAACTGACTGCCTAAAATCAAGGGATAGGCCAGGCCAATTGACAATAAAATTGAAGAATGCCAAAGAAAGATCAGAGCTTCATTTTTTCTTTTTTTAAAAAATATGGACAAGAAATACAAAGCATTGAACAAGAGCAAAATCAAAAAAGGCCAGAATCGGAAATTGTCAAAATAAAACATGGCCTCCAGCATAATAAAATACAGCAGGGGAATTAAAAATGGCGACAGCCGAATAAAAACAAAAATCATTAAAAAATTTTAGAAATTATTTATTATTTCCCGCAACTTATACATATTAGGCAAAACCAAGTCCAGATTTTTTGATTTTATGCCATCTTCAATTTCCGTCAAGGCAATAACCGCTTGTAAATGCCCATCTTTCAATTCACCCGGGACTTTCAGGACTAAAAGATTTTGCTTGATAGAGATCGTCTTAGTTAAAAAATCATCATCAAGCGCCACCGCCGCCGCTTCCAAGATTAAATAATTTTGAAAGGCCTGGTTAAATTTTTGACGGTATTCTTCTTTTAATTCAAGCGGCTTGGCCAGGTCGTCTTCACCCGCTACCCGGCCGATATTGGCTCCATAATAACTGCCTAAAGATACCGTTAAACCGGCTAAAAAAACAAAAACTGCTAAAATAATAGCAATAGCTTTGGCCGATGGCCTTTTTTCCGTTAATTTTTTCATGATTTATAATTTATAATAATATTGTTGTCTGCCTGCCAACTCAACTCGCTAAATTATTTTAAAAATAACAATAAAAATTGGTTGCCTTAAACGATTAAGCAGAAATTATAGACCTAACCCCTTGATTCTTGGCTAATTAATAATCATTTGACCTAAAATTATAATGATCAGGATGGCAATCATGGCAACAGCCGACGAGGCCAGAATAATTAAGGCCTCCTGATACTTGTTTTGAACAGCAAAGTAAAAAGGCAGGCCGAAAATCAAGACACCGGAAATTCCGGCGCTAAAAACAAAAATTATCAAAAAAGACGTGATGCCAATAATGGCATCAGCCGAGTCGTTGGGGAAAAGCGACTGGGCTAAAATCATAAAACCGGCCACTAAAACAATATAAATTATTTCCAATAAACCAGCTAGGGCTCCAAGTTTAAATAATTCCTGTCGGTCGATTTTCTTTTTGCTAAAAAAATTTAAAAGCATGGGTGTTTTAGTTAAAAGTTTATTTAAAATTTATAAGCTAAAATCGCCTCTGGCCAATTCCATCTCTACCCAGTCATCGGTCTCGGGATCTAATTTGGACACTTTCAATTGATGGCTGAATTCTTCAGTTGAATAAACGTATTCCACCTCGGTGTGCGAGCCGATTCGCCTGGAACCATGGGTTCTTTTGCTTAAAACTACCGGCCGACTGATATACTCTAATTTCATCTGGCCCAAGGGGCCATTGAAAATTACGATTTCTTTGCTGCCCACTTCCGGTTCTTGGAGTTCTTGCCGGCTGATATCAACATCGGCAAAAGTGTCTAAAATATGGCCTTTGGTTTGTTCCCACTTTTCCGGCAACATATATATTAAGCTCGCTAATTATTTAGGTAATTATACAATAATCACGCTTAATAAATCAACTTTTTAAGGCCTGATATTTAGATCTAACGGAGAATTATAATTAGATGTTACACCTTATTGAGCACTGAAAATTCGCAGCCACAATAATTTTGCCGGTAAAAGCCCTGGGCCCGGGAAAACTCCATAGCTTTTTTAAAGCGGTCTTTTTTCTTCCAATCCTCGGCTAAAAATTCAATGCCAATTTTCTTGGCTAAGGCTCGGCCCAGATTATTTAAAATTTGGGAATTTTTATGGGGAGAAATGGACATGGTAGAAGCAAAAAAATCATAATTCCTATTTTTGGCGTAGTGAGCGGAATTTTTTAACCTTAAGTGATAGCATAAAACGCAACGCTTGCCCCCTTCCGGCTCATTAGCTAAACCCTTAGTCACTTCTTGCCACTGCTGGTGATCATATTCAGCTTCCACAAACTCCACACCGATTTTCGTAAAAAAATCTTTAACTTCCTTCTGCCTGGCTTGATATTCCTCCAAAGGATAGATATTGGGATTATTATAATAAACGGTTACCTCAAAATTGTCAGCCAAAGCGCTGACTAAGTAACCGCTGCAAGGAGCGCAGCAAGTATGCAAAAGCAACCGGGGTTTCATTAGCTGATTTTATAAACCGAGTTGCCGGCCTTGACTGGCTGATCAACTTTAAGACCGAAACTCTCACCGGTTTTGGCGCTTTGAACCTCTTGGTGGTTGACCTGCATAGAATTGACTAACTGGTCAAAGTCACCTTCGTGGCGCTCGATTTTGATAGTGTCGCCGACTTTTAAATCGCCCGCAGTCAATTCAATGACGGCGACGCCGATTTTATTGAAATAGTGAGTGACTCGGCCAAGTAGTTGGCCTTTTTCGTCTGGCATAATATTTAAATTAAGAAATTAGAAATTAGGGTTAGTTTTAATTTATTAATTTTTTATTTTTTATTCCTACGATGTTCTTCAATCCGCTGGTTGACATAAGAGTTGGCTTCTTTGAGAATTTCTTTCAAGCTCTTAAATTTCAGATATTGGCCGGCAATTTTATAATTCAGCCAAGCATAGCCGTTGTGTTCGCCGGAAATTTTTACCTCCGCGCCTTTAGGCATTTTAGCTAAGTACAAGATAAAATCTTTCTTGATCAATTCCTTTTTGCCAGCCCGCTCTTCCTTAAAAAAGAATTGGGTTTGCTGGCGCCAGCCCTTGATTATTTGAATATTAGCAATACCGGTTTCTTCCATTATTTCCCGTTTAGCGGTTTCCACTTCCGATTCGCCTGGGTCAACCTTACCTTTGGGGAAATTCCAATAAGTGCCGCGGTGATACAAAACCAAATATTGGACTTCTTTTTCGCGGTTATTATAGCGGAAAATAATTAGGCCGACTGATTTTTCTCTGATCATAGACAATTAATTTTCAATTTCAGAATTTTCAATTTCCAAACAATGATTTAATTTCAAAATTTTAAAATTTAATCATTTTGAAATTATTTGAAAATTGAAAATTGAAAATTTTAAAATTACTTAAAATATTTCCTGCCTTTTAAAGATTCTGGCAGATAATCCTGTTCTTCCTGGTAATTAAAGTCCGGGCTGTATTTGTAATCCTGGCCGTAATTCAAGTCCTTCATCAGTTTGGTCGGCGCGTTGCGCAAATGCAGCGGCACCGGCTCATCCATAGTATTTTTGACATCTTGCTGGACTTTTAAATAAGCCGTGTATAAATCATTGCTCTTTTTACACTTAGCCAGATACACTACCACTTGAGCTAAAATCACATTACACTCCGGCCGGCCGATAAAATGAACTGCCTGATAGCCAGCCACCGCTTGCTCAAGAGCTCGTGAATTGGCCAGTCCGACATCTTCACTAGCAAACCGCACCAGACGCCGAGCGATATAAAGCGGATCTTCACCGGCTTCTAACATCCTGGCCAACCAATACAGGGCCGCATCAGCATCTGATCCGCGCAAAGATTTATGCAAAGCCGAAATTATATTGTAATGCTGTTCACCGGTCTTGTCGTAGAGATGGGATTTCTGCAAGGCCTCTTTGATAATTTTAGCGTCTAATTCAATTATACCACTTTCTTGGGGTTTTGTGGCTTTAACGGCAAACTCCAAAGCGTTTAGAGACACTCTGGCGTCGCCATTACTCAACTTGGCCAGATATTTTAAAATCTCATCGCTAACTTCAGCTTTATAGACACCCAAACCAGCTTCTTGATCACCAATGGCTCGTCTTAAAATATTTACCAAATCCTCTTCCTTTAATTGATTCAAGACAAAAACTCGAGTGCGCGACAATAGAGCGGAGTTAATTTCAAAACTGGGATTTTCAGTGGTAGCGCCAATTAGTGTGACAATGCCGTTTTCCACATAAGGCAAGAGCGCGTCCTGCTGGGATTTGTTCCAGCGATGGATCTCATCAATAAAAAGAATGGTTTTTTTGTTGTTAAATTGCCTTTTGTCTTTAGCGGCTATGATAATTTCTTTTAAGTCCTTGACACCGGCACTGACCGCCGAGAAAGAAATAAAATCAGCATTGGTCAAACTGGCAATAATGCGGGCTAAAGTGGTCTTGCCCGAGCCCGGCGGCCCCCAAAAAATTATGGAAGGGATATCGTCTTTTTCTATCAGCTGGCGAAGCATTTTGCCTGGGCCAATGACCTCATTTTGGCCAAAAAATTGCCCCAGGGTAGTTGGGCGCATTCTATCGGCTAAAGGGGCTTCAAAGGCCAATTTTTGGCCTAATTTTTGCTCA
>MHIM01000020.1:22972-23572 GCA_001817505.1 Candidatus Buchananbacteria bacterium RIFCSPLOWO2_01_FULL_39_33
TTAACAATTAACTTTTAACAATTTTAGTTAAAAACGACTGATTTTACTTATTATTGACGGTATTTTACTCCCATCAGATAATAAGGTCAAAACTCTTGACAAAATTAGTAAAGTATGCTATAATTATCAAAGTGTAAGCAACTGTGGAAAAAACGAAAAGCCCTGTTTTAGGGCATAAAAGGGAGATAGGCAATGAATTGGAATTGGAAAACAAAAGTATTGCTCTTTACATTTTTACTATCGTTGATGTTTAACGTGATTTCTGGCTTGACCAGCGAAACATTATGGATCTATGCAGTAATTGTCTCTTATGCGGTTCTTTCCGTTGGATTGGCAGAAATTATGTTGGAGCCGGTATTTGATACTTTCCGCCACCATGATTTCAAAATTGGTGGCAAACAGCGGCTCTACTTATTCTGCTGCATCTTGTCCATTGTCGTTGGCGCATTACTATTAGCAAGGGAAAATATTACCCAGTTTCTTGGATTTATAGAAAATGAACCGGCTAATTATGGTTGGACAGTAACGATTGTCGGTATCTTACTGATGATCATCCCCACTCTTGTAAGTTTCCATGTAAGTTTCCACTTGAAGTACAAG
>MHIM01000021.1:0-2029 GCA_001817505.1 Candidatus Buchananbacteria bacterium RIFCSPLOWO2_01_FULL_39_33
TAGGAAGCAAACCGCTCTTCGCCGGTAAATTTATCCATACAGGCCATCCGGTTGTAATAATGAGAAAGATTAAAAACCGACATCTCGTTGCCGACTGATTCCAGCACCTTAGCCAGATTGGCGTTAAAATAGCCCTGCTCGTAAAAATTAAAAATCTCGCGCTCGGGTTTTTTAAATAGCTGTTTATGCTGGCGCGAAATGACCATGACACCGGTATTGTAATATTTGCCGTCCCAATTATTTAAAATAAGGCCGTAGTCCTTACAGCTCTCAATCAAAGACAAATCTCGCCGGTCGGTGAAAGGCATCTCATTAAACAAACCCAAATCGCCTTTGGGCACCAGGTCAAACAGATTGGGGCAGTCGTCGCGAACGATAATATCGGTGTCCAGATAAATAATCCGTTCGTAGCGGTTGAGCAGGGTAAAAATCTGGTTGAATTTTTCCCAATGAGGCGTGGTGGCGGTGCTAGTGTCCAAAGAAAAAAAATCCGCGCCAATTTTCTCGGCGTAGGCCTTAATACTCGGATGGGTGGACTTGGCCATCTTTTGATAGGCATCCCCGACCGCAATGGTGAAAACCAAGTTTTTCATAGTTTGAAATTTAATATAATCCTGGCCTAAGATGTCCAAAATGTCCAATGGGATTTAACCAATCATTACTCATATATTCTCCTTTTAACCTTGTCATTTCGGCCAATTCCTCTTGGTTGAATTGCCCGTCTTTTATGTCAATATTTAAAATTTTAGCGGTTGAGACCGTAACTGCTTCAACAAACTGGTTAATGGTGGTGGGGGTTAACTTTGACAAAGGCAAGATCCAGTCCCCAATATTGGTGGCCGGCGCTTTATCCACCCATTTGTCATTAGGCATAACCAGGCACTCTTCCACTTTCTGAAAATCAGCGTCAAAAGTTATCTGGCCGGCCACCATAAAGCCGCCGGGGATTTTTAGCGAGGGAGCGGTCATTCCCAGTTGCTGGACGCCGGCTAAAATATCATTGATTCTGATTGTCGCTTCCACCCCGATATTTTTTAAGGCGTCAATCAATATTTCCTGCAAGATTGCTTCTTCAATTTGTTCTTTGGAGGCTAGGCCGATCCAGAGATTTTTGCCGGCTTCAAACAAATAACTCCGGCCCAAAATTGCCGACCGGACAACCGGGATATTCCTTAACTGGCAATTCATAACATTCACATTCCCTTCAATCGGCGTATTCAAGCCGACAAAAACATAATCCGGCATTTGCAAAAAGTACAAAGTATCTTCTGACATTGATTCAAAAGAAGCCATGCCCAGATAGGCGTTGTTTGATTTGTAATGGATTTTTCTCATATTTGTTGCTGATTAGTTAGTTTCGCTGACTCTATCCTCATTTCCATAACTCCAGTATTTCCCGCGCTTTTTCCAAATAACCCGTTTGGCCGTCGCCGCCCACGCCCAGATGCCGGAAATAATGCTTAATTTTATCAGAATAATTAAGGCCTGTAAATTTTAATTTGTATTTGGCCAGATTCCGGCTTAGGCAATACTCATCTATGATAAATTCCCGTTTGGTCTTGGTTCTGGCGACTGACCAGGGTTCAGCTAACGGTTCCCATAATTTATGCGTCGCCCGGTCGGTTAGCACAAAATTAGCGGCCAGTCCGACATTCCGCCCATCCGCCTTGAAATACTCATCCAGCTCAAAATACAAATCGGCGGCAAAGCCATCCAGAAAGCCGACGTAGCCCGGGAATATGCCAGCCGTGAAATCCGGCGCATCTTGGTGAATCAAGAAATCGGCGTCAATAAGCAGACAATGATCGTAATTTTTTCCCAGCTCGTAAATCTGCATTTTTTCGTAGGTCGGCGGGAAATCGGGAAATTTCCGGTCGGTAATTTCAATATAATCAGCTTTAATTTTATCCGCGTAGGCCTTGATAGTCGGAATTGTTAAAACGCATAATTTCGGCAGAAAATTGTCCACTCGGACGACGAAAACAGCTTTGGTCATAAAATTTTATTCATAAAATTTTCAATTTCAAAT
>MHIM01000021.1:2055-8145 GCA_001817505.1 Candidatus Buchananbacteria bacterium RIFCSPLOWO2_01_FULL_39_33
TTCATAAAATTTTCAATTTCAAATGTCAAATATCAAATCAATGACTAAAAATTAAATTACAAATTCAAAATATCAAGCTCCAAATAAATCTCAAATATCAAATTCAAAATTTCAAACGTTTTGTAATTTTGGATTTTGAACATTGTAATTTATTTGATATTTGTAATTTTGGATTTGAAATTTCTGAATTGACATTTTGATTTTTGATTTGATTTGACATTTGAACTTTGACATTATATTTACTTCCTCCACTCCTTTAATTTATTATTCAATTTTTCCACCGCTTCAGCCGCCGACATTCCCGAAGTGGTGAACATCAGGGAAAAATGCTGACTTAAATCCTTTAAAATGCCGGAGTGTTTCAGGCCGAATCTCGCCATATTTCGAGCCAAAATATATTCGCTGACCTGTCTGGTTTCTTTGAGGCATTTTTTGTTGTTTTGTTTAATTAAAAATCCCATTTTTGCCCGCTTAATACTCAATATCTTTTCTCCAGCCGAAAAATAATTTCTCGTCTATGAATATCTTAAAACCCCTGAAAAATTGCCGGATTATCTCGCCATCGGAATAAGGCGAGATCAATTGGTATATTTCTTTTTTCTCGGGATGGACTTCGCCGACAATAAAGCGTATTTTCTGCTTATTGGCGTTTGACAAATGCGGCAAAAAGCCAAGTTCCGAGCCCTCACAATCCATTTTTAACAAGCCAATTTCCGCCAACTGGTCTAAAACGGAGTTGATAGGAATACAATCCACAGTTTCCAAATCATAACACCATAATCCTTTGGACGGGACATCTTCCCAGATTACTTGATTCTGACCAACTTCTATGTTTTTTGCCAACCGGCCGTATTTTTGGCCGCCGGAAATTGCTGCCTGATGAAGTTCGCAATTTCGGCCAAACATATTTTCTGCTAACAGCCGGTATGAGTCGGCATAAGGTTCGTAGCAATAGATCTTGGATGACGGGTAGGTAACTGCCGCCAATTGGCTGAACGCTCCGATATGCGCGCCTATGTCTATTATGGGCAGGCCGTTTAAAGGCAAATCAAAGGCCCTTTCATATTCTCTCTGGATCCAGCCGATGATTTGCTCATCCCAAGTATTTAACCTGACTTGGAAACTAATATCCATGCCCTTGAAATTTGTAGTGATTGTCTTATAAGCCATTTTCATAAAATTCAAAACGCCAAAGTCAAAAGTCAAAACTGCAAGTCAAAAGTCAAAACTTTAAATTTTTTAATTTTAAAATGCCGCTGGTAAGCATACTTTAAATTAGTTTTGGGTTTTGAGTTTATTTAATAAGGTACCAGCTTGGCCATTTGTCCTTGGTGACAAAAAATTGGCGCTGGCCGAAAAATTCATTGACGGCTTGTTTTACTCCATAGTACTCCTTTGGCAAATCAGGATTCCCGTCATGGTAATCGTGGCCGGCAAATATCCCGCCCGTCTTAACTTTGGGAAACCATTTGGCGAGGTCTTCTTTAACATATTCGTAACGATGGTCGGCATCAAGATAGACGAAATCCAGCGATTCGTCGGTAAAATCATTGACGGCTTCCAGGGAAGTTTTTCTTAAGATGGTGTAGCGGTTTTCATAACTACTTAGCTGTTTGATGGTCGTCTTTAGGTCGGCTTGCCATAATTTATCGCTGATATTGCTGGCTGGTTCCCAGCCGTTGTCCAGCTGCCGCCAAGGGTCGCATAAGTAAAGCAGCTTCAAATCAGATCGTTCCAGAATACACTGCGAATATATTCCTTGCTGGACGCCGATTTCAATGCCCTGGCCGTTAAGTCCCAGATATTTTAGCAGATAAGGCAGTTCTTCCCGGTTTTTGATTTGGAGGTATTTTAGGTCTAACATAATATTTAACAATTTCAAAAGTCAAAAGTCAAATAAAATCCAAAATCCCAAGGTCAAAAAAACGGCGACCTTAATTTGAAATTTGATTTTTAGTCATTGATTTGAAATTTGAAATTTGACATTCCCCTGTTGGCCCCACGCTTCCAAATCGCATTTTATGCCATAATTGAGATCCTGGATGCCGGCGTAATGCACGATATAGCTCTTTAGCCGGTGCTCTTTGACTTTGGGGTCAACATAATACATCCGGTTGAATTTATAGCCGATATCAAAAACTTTGGCAACGCTGTTGCTAATAATTAACATCATATTCAGATAGGCCTGCTCCCTGAAATTATCAAACATCTCATGTTCGGGCTTGACAAACAGCCATTTCATGCTTCGCGGAACAACCATGATACCTGAATTATAAAATCGACCGTCATAAGCTTCGGGCCAGGGCTGATCATATTCTTTAAACGTCTTCTGCATGACGGAAAAATGCTCCGCTTTTTCCGCCTCTGTAGTCAATAACCCTTCGTTGTATAGACCGATTTCATCAGCCGGCACCAATTCAAATAAATTCGGGCAATCAGATCTGACAATCGCGTCAACATCAATAAACAGAACTTTCTCGTATGATTCTAAAAACTCGCCGACAATAAATTTTTCCCAGTAAGGGTAGGTTAAGGCAACTTTTTGCTCGGTCAAGCACTTGAATTCCGCTCCGATTTTATCAGCATAGGCGATCATCGTCGGCGCGGTCAAGTCCGCTATTTTTTTGTAATTTTCACCGATAGCGATGGTGAACACTAAGTTCATGTATTTTTTACTAAACATTAATAATCCAGCCCGTCCAGTTGCTATAATCGCCGGCTATATTTTTAGGTATCGTTTTTTATATTATCTCTCTCCATTCTCCTCTTTTTCTTCTTGCTCTTCAAGCTCTACTGGTATTTTTCAGCTATTTTTAAAAGTTTGACCGTTCATAAGTCGGAATAATAACGGAGATGAACGGGGTTTATTTTGATTTATCATTTTACTCTAAACCAGATCAGTGAATCAATTAAAAATGGCCCGTCTAACTTGACCTTATTTCTAAGATAAAAATCATAGACCGCGCCGATCACGCCTGGTGTTTTTTCGTTGAAATCATGAATTGCGATAACACCGTGGCTGACAATTTTGGAAAAATAAGCATCCAAATCGTGAACACTTTTATAATCATGGTCAGCGTCATAAAACACCATTGAGGCTCGGGGCATAAGAGCGGCGGCTTCTTTCGCTTCCCCGCAAATCGTTTTTATATTAGCAAAAACTCCCGCCAGTCGCCAATGCCGGCGGCAAATCTCCAGTTTTGTTTCGTGGTCTCGGATATCAGCGAATAAAAATTCATCATTATAAAAATTGGCAAAAAATATCCGCCAGAGTGGATCAGCCTCTCGCAGTTTATCATTAAATTGATTATCAATTGTCTGGACTAATTTATGCTTGGCTAAAAAAATGGTGCTGAAACCCAAATGCGCGCCGATTTCAATTATGGGCTCTTGATTATTCTTCATTGCTTGGGCTAAAAAGTACAAGGCCTTCGCTTCGCCCTCGGTGATTAAGCCGATAATTTTATGGTTGTATAGAAAATTAAACAGCTCAATAAAATCGGCGGATTCTTGATCCCAGATTGGCTGGTTTTTGGCCGCCTCTGTTTGCAAGAAAAATAAGATGTCATGGCTAAGTATGGTATAAATATGGGCCGAGACTTCATCATCATCGCTATTTAAAATACGAAAATTATGTTTTAGTATTTTTATTTTTGTTTCCAGATCCGTCAACATTTTAACTTAGTTAAGCAAGTTTTGACCTTATTTTGATAAATCGTCAACTCTAAACTGTTTTTGGAAATAAGGCAAATCTATCTCCATTTGTTTGACTTTTTCCAGAGCTCGGGCCAGGTGTTCAGCTTTAGTCATATCGCACTTGCCACCATTAAATTGGCGATTATAGTCGTCGGTGGTTTGCAAGTGGAAATGCTTGTCGTCATAGCCGATTCGGGTCAAGCCCTTAAGCCCGAAGCGGGCGATATTCAGGTTGATATTAAACTCGCTGACTATTCTTTCATTGCCTTGGCAAAATCTCTTGGCGGTGTCAAAATCGCACAAAGCCGGATGCCATAAGTCGTGGGTCAGGTCTGATGTCATTATAAAGCAATCGGAAATTCCCAGATTCCGCTCATCGCGGATAAAATAGGGATGGGACTGATATTGGTCTTTGGGCGACAGAATCGCTTCGTAATAAAAAAACCGGGGATCGGACAGCTCGGTAAAATCGGGCATCCTGACCGGATCAATGATTATATCGGCGTCAATATAGATATTCCAGTCATAGCCCCGTCCGGTTTCCCAGATTTGCATTTTTTCATAGTTCACCGGCCAAGTCGGATTCAACCGCTTGGAAATAATATTCAAATCCGCCCCGATTTTCTTGGCGTAGGCCTTCATTAAAGGCAGAGTGATGGCGCACATTTCCGGAAACCAATTATCAACGATGATGGTGTGAACGCATTTTTTCATAACCATGTAAAAATTTCAAATTTCAAATTTCAAATCAATGACTAAAATCCAAATGACTAAAGCTTGTTTATTATTGAAGAAAATATCAACGTTAACTCGTGGGCTTCTTTCCATAGTTTTCGACATTCGCCAGCTTTTGTCGGATTGGCTTTGGCAATCATTCTAAACCAATGCATCGTTTCCTTGGCTTCTTTTTTGCAAATACTGATTTTGTGCTGAAAATCTTTTCGGGACTCCGCGCCGTCAGCTTCCATATAATTGGCGCCAATGCTGGTGGCAGAACGGACGGCTTGGCTGATTAAAGAGCGGACTACCGGAGAGTCAGGAAGTTTAGCTACAAATTCAATCACTGATTCGCCATACTTCGCTGTTCTTTCCGCTAAATCGTATTTTTTGACATTTGGATTTTGAATTTGATTGGACATTTGTAATTTGAACTTTGAAATTATTAGACGTGTTCCACCTGCACCAATTGCGGATTAAAATAAGATATATCGGCGGTTACGGCAATCCCTAAAATCTGAATGACATCATTTACTCCCGCTGGGGCTGTTTGATTCATTGTGCCGGCAGTCGTGGCGTCTAAGTAAAGCGGCTGGCCCAAAGTGGCCCAAGCCCAGCCGGCGTCATTTCTGGCGAAGCCGACTAACAGGAAATTACCGTCGGCATCTTCGGCGATAGTGGCATCGGCGCACATAGCAAAAACAAAAGCTGTAGCTACCACATCGGCATTGCCTTTTTCCATTTTGCCATCAGCGCCCATATAACAAACATCACCAAAGGCCAGGGCTGCTCCGGCCGTAAAAGTCATAGTCAAGCCCGCCACCGTTTGGTCGGTCATTATATCAGCTCCGGAAATTTTTCCTATCCGCACCGGCTTATTGCCCAGATCCATCCGGAAGCGGGAAATTTTTATCGCCATATTTTTTTATTAGATGGTTGCAAAATTATATTTAGCTGTAAATTCAGGACTTTTTGAGTGAAATAAGGAGAGATAACCTGACACGGTTGTAGTCAAAAAGGACAAATTTAGAGCCAAACTGATTTTATTATTATCTCTTATTCTTTTTTATCATCAATAATAAATATTGCTTCGCCGGTTCGATCGTAAATAGTCAACTCTTTCCCCTTTTGAACAACCTGGAAACCGACAAAATTGTTTTCAGTCGTTGCATCGGAAAAAAATTCTAAAAATTTAGGACTCAAAAATTTTCCCAATAAAAGAGCGCCCCCGCCGATCAGCAGAAATTTAAGAAGATTTCTTCTGTTTTTGTTTACCCTGTTAAATAATTTTTCCTTTGGGAAAACTCCGGTTTCACCGGATTTAACAGGGTGAACCCTATTGAATACCGCTTTGTGGTCCTCCTTTGGGGGAAGTTTAACAGGGTGAATTTCTTTAAATACTGTTTTGGACGGCCCAGCTTGGCTGGATTTAACAGGACTAATCTTGTTGGAAGCCATTATTATATATTTTCGATAATTTCAAATTCCAAATGTCAAATATCAAATCAAATCCAAAATCCAAATGTTTGCTCTGTGTAATACCGCCCTTGGCGGTAACCCTGAAGGGGTTCTTTTATAGGGTAAAAATTTGATATTTGATATTTAGTTATTGATTTGAAATTTGAAATTTGAAATTACTTTTTTACTTCTTTCTCGGTCCCTTTAAGTTCCTTTTCT
>MHIM01000022.1 GCA_001817505.1 Candidatus Buchananbacteria bacterium RIFCSPLOWO2_01_FULL_39_33
CCGACCCAGACAAACTCTAGGCTTCAAAAAACCTTATCAGGTTTTCCATCAATTAATTAACAGCGCTGTTGCGCTAAATTCTGGAAACTAAGTTATTTTTAATAAAATATTTCTTCTAAATAAGAACAGGGGGGCTAAGAAAAAAATTACCAAACTCACCGCTTGCGGCCAGCGCAAAAATCCGATCATCGGCGTCTGATCCAGACGCCAGAATTCCATCAGAAAACGAATGACTGAATAACCCATCAGATAGAAAATGAAAATGGCGCCGTTTTGAGTTGGTTTTTTTCTGATAAGCCAAAAAAGTGAAAAAAATAAAACTAAATTCAAAAGCGATTCATATAAAAAGGCCGGCTGGAAATAAATGAAATTTTCCCAGCCCAGCGGCCGCAGATTTTTGGCAATAGGAATGCCAATCGGCCAATTGGTCGGCTGGCCGAATAATTCCTGGTTGAAATAATTGCCCCAGCGGCCAATGGCTTGGCCCAGCGGCATAGCCACCGCGATTAAATCAATTAGCGGCCAAAAATCTTGACGGTTAATTTTAGCCCAAAGCCAGACCGTGATAGCTCCACCTAAAATCGCGCCATGAATAGCCAAACCGCCTTCCCAAATTTTAACTATGGCTGATAAATTAGCAGAATAATAACTCCAATTCAAAATAAAAACTTCATAGAGCCGAGCGCCGGCTAAGCCGCCTAAGACCGACCAAAAAGCCAAATCATAAATTTGTTCGGCTTTGAGGCCTCTTTTTTTAGCCAAATATAAAACCAAAAATAAGCACGTTACCAGCGCCAGAAAAATCAAGAGTCCATACCACCTGATAGCGATAAAACTGAATTGCCAAAAAATCGGGTCAGGCAGGTAAGTGTGTAAGAAGTTCATGTATCCATTCTAACTTTATTAACAAAAAAAATAAAGGGCTTCTAAAAGAAGCCCTAAATATTTTTTGACTACTATTAGTCGTCAGGGTGGCGCATTTTTGGCCGCTTTGTTTTGGTAGTAACCGTTTCTTTCTCAATTATTTCTTGGCTGATAAATTCAAACCCCTCTCGCTTCAGCCAAGAAATGCATTGGCGAGCGCTTTCAGCGCTGCCGCAATTCTTGGTTCGCTCAACCCCTCTTAAATCCTGATACCTGATAACTCTCTTTTGCCTGTTGCTTAAAGCCACTGGGAAGTTCCCCTCCTTTGTTGGTTAAGTAACTAATTCAACCATTAAAGGTAAAAGCGATGAAAAAACTCGCCTCAAACCTCCTTTCTTCTTTTTAATCAGTGGTAATGGCTATTTTAGCAATTAAGGTTTTAATTGTCAATAAGGTTATTTCCTTAACTTTTTCTCCTCGGCTAAGACCGCCAAAGTGGTCTTGACCACCGTATCCGGCACCAGTGAAATGCTATCTATTTTCTCCCTCACCAGAAAACGGGCAAAGTCAGGAAAGTCCGATGGCGCTTGGCCGCAAATGCCGATTTTCCTTTTGTGTTTTTTGGCCTTAACTATAACTTGGGAAATCAAATCTTTGACCGCCTGATTATTTTCGTCATAAACATGAGCCACTAATTCCGAATCCCTATCCACACCCAGAGTTAATTGGGTTAGGTCGTTGGAACCGATGGAAAAACCGTCAAAAATCTGGGAAAATTCATCGGCTAAAATCACATTAGAAGGTATTTCGCACATCACATAAATTTCCAAGCCGTTTTGGCCTTGTTTTAAGCCATGACTTGCTAAAATAGCAATGACTTTTTTGCCTTCTTCAACGGTTCGGCAAAATGGTATCATAATTTTTATATTTTTCAGGCCAAAATCCTCGCGGGCCTTTAAGAGCGCCTGGCATTCCAAAATAAAGGCCTTTTTATACTGCTCGGCGTAGTAGCGGGAAGCGCCGCGCCAGCCGATCATTGGATTGGGCTCTGGCGGTTCAAACTGCGCACCGCCAATCAAGTTGGCATACTCATTGGATTTGAAATCGGACAAGCGGATAATGACCGATTTGGGATAAAAGGCGGCGGCAATCATACCCACACCCTCGGCTAATTTGTCCACGAAAAATTGCGGCTTGTTATGGTGATTGGCAGTCAACTTAATTATTTCTTGCTTGGCTTTTTGGTCTTTCAGCTGGGAAAAATTCAATAGGGCTAAAGGATGGACTTTGATGTAATTAGAAATAATGAATTCTTCCCGGGCCAGGCCGACACCGTCGTTAGGTATAAAAGAAAAAGACAGAGCGGCGTAAGGATTGCCGACATTCATCATGATTTTAGTTTTGGGCCTGGCTAATTTTTTCAAATCCACTCGTCTGATGGCAAATTTTACTTTTTTATTATAAACTTTGCCGATTTCGCCTTCAGCGCAAGAAGCTGTTATTTCTTGACCGGTTTTTATTTTTTTGGTGGCCTGATGAGTCCCCACTATGCAAGGCACTCCCAGCTCGCGCGAGACAATCGCCGCGTGACAATTATTAACTATTAAGGGAGTCAGTCGATTAGTAAAGACCAAATAATTATGGTTATCTTTGACTGAAATATTATAAACTTTTTGACTGGCTAAAACACTAATTTTTTTAGCTCGAATCATCTTGACATCTGAATTGATAATATCAGTCAACTGATGATTAGCTGTTTGTCCAAAAATCATAGGAATTAAAAAATTCCTAATTTTGTTGCTATCAATTAATAAATTTTTTTCAATATAAGGTCTGATTCGGCCGCGATAATTAACTTTATCAATAATATCGCCCAAAAGCTGTTTGGCTGAATAGAAAACTGTTCTCGTATTAATTTGATTAAATTCACCCTTGACTCTTTTAGTATAAACAAATATTTCCTCTAATTTTTCAACGATTTGAATATTATAAATATTCCTGTTATTAGTAACTGGCGGTAAAAAACCGTTTTTTAAGCAGCTGATTATTATGCCTTTCAATAAATTATCATCAGAACAATAAATTTGCGCTCTATTTTTAGAGTAAGAACCATCGCCATCAATAACACCGGCCAAAAAAGCCAAATTTGAATCTGAAGAACAATCTAAAAGATAACTGTCCAGATCATTTTTCCAATCAAAAAATTTCTGGGCGATTTCTTTACTGTAACATCTTAAAGTCGAGGCCTGGCCGACAACTTTCTTGCCCCTAATATAACCCTGACTGATTTTTTTCTGGCTTAATTTTACATCCTTATTAAAAATTTCCTTAAAATAATTTTGTACTGTTTCAATCATTTTTTCTTTGGCCGGAATAAATTTCTGAATAAATTGGACTTCGCCGTGAGTTTTGGTTAAATAAACATTGCCATCGGTAAAAATCGCTCCCCATAAATACGCCAACTTACTGTCAATTTTATTGACTTGGAAATTCTTTAAATTTTTAGCAACTAAAACCATCTCCTGTTTTTTTAAAATTTCACCAATAGTTTTTTCAACCAGCCAGCGATTGTCCCAAGTTAAAAATTTATGATCACTGGTTGTTTTCAAACAATTATTGGTCTGTCTGCCAGTTTGGGAAAAAGCTATTAACAGCGGTTGGCCGACTTTCTCTTGCCAATCATAAATTTCTTTCCATTCTATTTTTAAATTTTCTTTATCTAAAGAAGGGATAAAAATTTTTTCTTTTTTGAGCAAATCACCAAGTTGCTCAAAAGTCCTAAAACCCCCATTAGTTAAAACTAAAGTATCGCCGCTAAAACAAGTCCGACCGCCGGCATTAGTGACAATAGCGGCGGCTTTTTTCATGATCGGCTCCCAATCAGGATCGGTCATATCGGCTATTAAAACCTCGTCGGCTTTAAAATTTTTCAGCTGACTAATATTATCTATCACTCTGGCCGGCCCGCTGCCGATTTTCACACCCACGCTATCGCCGACCAAAATCGGTTCGCCGGGTTTTTCTAAAAAGCGGTATTCTTCCAAGACATTTAAATTTTTCTGGCTACCGACAGTTTCTGGCCGTGCCTGGACGATCAATAACTGGCCGCTTTGGCCATCTTTGGCCCATTCAATATCCATTGGCCGCTTGTAATGCTTTTCTATCAACACGCCCCACTTGGCCAAAGTCAGTATTTCCTGATCGCTCAAAGCGTATTTTAATCTCCTGGACGGTTCAACTAGCTGGTCTTTGGTGGGAAATTTGGGATTATGGCTGTAAACCAATTGGTGGGCCTTGTCGCCGATTTGTTTAGAAGTGATGGGTTTGAAACCTTGGTTTAAAGTTTCTTTAAAAACATAATATTCATCGGGATTGATTTTACCTTTGACCACATATTCGCCCAAACCGTAAGCGGCATTGATTAAAATGACATTAGGGTTGCCACTTTCCGTATCAATGGTGAACATCACCCCGGCAGTGGCTAAGTCGCTTCTGACCATTTTCTGGACAGCCACGGAAATGGAAACTTTTTCGTGCTTAAATTTCTGGTCAATGCGGTAAGAAATAGCGCGGTCGGTAAAAAGCGAAGCGAAACATTTTCTAATAGCTAAAAATAATTCTTCATCACCCTTGATGTTCAGATACGATTCCTGCTGGCCGGCAAAGGAAGCGGTAGGCAAATCCTCGGCGGTAGCCGAAGAACGCACCGCCACATCGGCTCTGGCGGTTTTATACTCGCTGGAAAGTTTTTTATAAGCCAAAGAAATATCAGCTTTCAATTTATCGGAAAATTCCGATTTTAAGATCAGGGCTTGGATTTTTTTTGAACTGACCGATAAATTATTTTTGGCGGTCTTCTTTAAGATTGAAAAAATTTCTTTTTTGATTTTGGCATAAACCAAAAAATCATTATAAGCCGAAGCGGTCACTGCAAAGCCATTGGGAATTCTAATTCCTTGAGAAGTGAGCTTTTGATACATCTCGCCCAAGGAAGCGTTCTTGCCGCCGACTTTGGGAATGTCTTTGATGGTGGTTTGATTAAACCAGAGGATGTTTTTATTGGATTTAGCCATAATAAATTATAATTTAGGACTATAATAAAAATTGTTATTTGGGCGATTTTTAAAATAAAATTTTAAATAGTTTCCACCTTCATTAGATTGGTCTGACCCTTAAAGCCAAAAGGGTGTCCGGCTACTACCACTATCGTATCACCAACCTCCACTAATTTATGTTTCAATAAAACTTGCTTGATTTTTTTAAGTAATATATTAAAAGAAGAAGTGAAAGGAATATAATAAGCTGTCACACCCCAACTCAAACTTAGCTGATTGACCGTCATCTGGGCTGGCGCCACCGCTACTATCGGCACCTTAGAGCGAAAACGAGAAATATTTCGGGCGGTAAAGCCGGAAGTGGTAGCGCAAACAATTAGCTTAGCGTGAGCCACATCTTCGGCTAAGTCCTGGGCGACAAAACTCATAATCTGGGTGATAGAACTTAAATTTTTAAACTCCCCTTCTTTAGTTTCCTGCTCTTCAATTAATCGGCTTTCCACTTCCCGGGCAATTTTGGTCATCGCTTGCACCGCCTTTAACGGGTACTGGCCGCTGGCCGTTTCGCCCGAGAGCATAATCGCGTCCGTGCCGTCTAAAATCGCATTGGCCACATCGGAGACCTCGGCCCGAGTCGGCAACGGGTTTCTGATCATAGAATCCAGCATTTGAGTGGCGACAATCACTTGCTTGCCGGCCAGGCGGCATTTATCAATAATTTTCTTTTGAATGAGAGGTAAATCTTCAAAAGGCATTTCAATGCCTAAATCGCCGCGCGCCACCATGATGCCGTCGGCCGCTTCTAAAATCTCGTCAAAATTTTTAACCGCTTCGCGCCTTTCAATCTTGGCGATAACCCGCAGATGGACGCCGCCGATTTTGCCACGAGCGTTGGGCTTTTCCAATTGGTAATGGGAAACGGCTTTGTTGTGGCGATATTTTCTTTCCAATAAAAATATTTTTTGGCGTAATCTAATGACATCGCTGGCATCTTTGACAAAAGATAAAGCCACAAAATCCAAGCCGTTTTTTACTCCGAATTCCAAATCCTGCCAATCTTTAGCGGTAATGGCCGGACATTTAATAGTGGAATCCGGAAAATTCAGGCCCTTATGGGTTTTTATAACTCCACCAGTAATCACTTTAGCATAAATTGCTTTCTTTTTTATTTTAGTAACCTGAAGTTCAATAGCAGCGTCATCAATTAAAATTTTATGGCCGGCTTTAACTTCCTTATACAACAACGGATATTGAATCGGCACATACAAACTAATGGCTTTAATCGGCACCACATAATTTTCCGGTACCAAAATAATCTCCTCGCCTTTTTCTACCTTAATGCCTTCTTCAGCCACCTCGCCAATGCGGATTCTCGGGCCCTGCAAATCAGCCATAATCGCCAGATTGGCTTTGGTATCTTTGGCGGCTGACTTTAAATTATCAATCAGTAGCTGATGATGAGAATAGGTGCCATGAGAAAAATTAAGCCGAGCCACATTTAAACCAGCGGAAATTAAATTTTCCATCATCGTTTTGCTTTCGGTCGCCGGACCGATAGTCGCCACAATTTTAGTTCGCTTCATTTACCCTGTTAAATAAGATTTGAGCCTATTCCTTAAGAATAGTTTACCCAAATATGTTTTTAAATATTTCTCTTGATGTGTTACATCCTGTTGATTTAAGCATGCTTCATAATAAATAAGTGTTAGTGGACGTCTATCCTTCGTTGATTCCACAAAACCATGGCAGTGTTGCTCAAATCTTAATTTTAAATTTTTTGTATACCCTGTATAAAATTTATTATCTTTTTTTGACTCAAGAATATAAATATAATACATGAAAAAAATTTAAAATTATTTAACAGGGTTAACCTAAAAATATAAAAATACAGGAATATATCCGCCAAAGGCGGACCTCATACCAGAAGCCGACTCAGCGCCTCTGGCGGGAAAATAAAATAATATAAAATTTTGTTTTTGTGTTTTTGTGTTTTTGTGTTTACAACTTAATAGTTTTGACAAACCAATGGCCGGCTTTTTTAGCAGCTGGCGCAATAAGCGGCAAGGACCATTCTTCACCCTGAAAGGACTTGATAATGCCAACAATTACCAAGACCAAAATGACTAAGCTTAACAGCCAGCCCAAAACCGGAAACCACCAAAATAAAGACAGGATGAAAAGTAAAAAGCCCTGATTGGCATGGAAGCGCACATAGTCGTTGTTTTTTCTGGCTACTAACGCCACTAATGATAAAATCCACAGGTAGCTGATAGCCGCCCAGATTTTTTCTTCTTGAGTGATTTTTTTACTTTGAGCCATAATTTTTTAAATTAATTATTTTTAGGTTTTTATATTCCTGTGTTTTTATATTTTATCTCTTTAGATTAGAAACATAAACAATTAGTATAGCGACCAGCGAACCCACCACGGCCACCATTGAGGTCTCGGTAATAATGTTAAAAAATTTCCAGAGTTTAACACCATCAATAAAACGGTATAAAGATATGATAAAACCAATTAGGGCCCCGCTCATCACACCGGAAATCATGGCGATCGGCGCGCTGAAGCCGAAATGTTTAGTTGACCTGATGGCTAAATTCACAAAAATACCCAGACGAATAATCCAAGAAATAATCTCCACTTGTTCGTATAAAATTCCCGAGCCGATTTTGACGGCCCAAAAACGAAAAAGAATTTCCAAAATTAAGCCAATAATAACCGGCCATTTAATGAATTTAAAATAAACGGTGAAATCAATCGGCTCCCAAATTTTTTGATATTTTTCTTCTACCATCTTGTAAATATTATAACATAAAAGCCAAAGAAATTATAAACCATTAATCTAAATCAATTGACAATGGCGGATTTATTTGCTAACCTGCCAATACAAAACAAATTAAGGAGGTCTGAAAATGGACGAGCGCACTTTTTTAAAGTTATCGCGATACTTATGCAAACATCGTGGCTATTATCGTGTTGGCGGTTATAATCCTTTAACCGGCTTAGCTTGGGCTAGCCGGTCAAAAAATGGAGGCATGTTCCATATTGACCCGATCACTTGTCAACCAGCCTATAATTATGTATTCCCACAAGTGACCGGATTCCAAGAAGGCCTGGCCTGTGTCAGAAATGATTCCGGATTTTGGCAATACCATATACGGCCCGATGGTCAGCCGGCCTATGCCAATCGCTTCTTGAGTGTCGGCTTATTTTTTGAGGGCTTAGCTGATGCTATTGATGAAAAGGGTCAATTCCATATTACCGCTGACGGCCAGCCGGCTTATGCCAATCGTTTTGAACACGTCGGGCACTTTCGCTGCCAATTAGCGCAAGCCGAAGATGCCAGCGGACATTTTCATATCAAACCCGATGGCCGGCCAGCTTACAAACTGCGCGGCTTAGAAAACGGGCCGTTTGCTGAACAAGGCCTGGCCTGGACTAAAATAGTCAAGATGGTTGATGATAAAAAAAGAATAGTTAAAGTTACTATTAACACTTTAGGTGAAATCGTCACCGAAAAATAAAAACCCAAAAGCCCCAGCTGACGCCGGGGCTTTTTTAATTATTGACTTATATTTTACCCACTAAATCCAGGCCAGGTTTTAAAGTTGTCTCTCCTGGTTGCCAACTGGCTGGGCAAACCTGGTCGCCATGTTCTTCCACAAAAATCGCCGCCTGTAATTTTCTCAATAATTCCTAGGTTGAATGACCAATACTGTTATCATTAATTTCTACGGCTTTGATAAAACCTTGGGGATTAACAATAAAAGTGCCCCTTAAGGCCAAGCCGGCATCTTCTAAATAAACACCCAGTACTTTAGCCAGTTGGCCGGTCGGATCGGCTGCCATCGGAAACTTAATATTTTTAATGGCTGGTGAGCTATCATGCCAGGCCTTGTGAGCATAAACCGTATCAGTGCTGACACTAACAATTTCCGCCTTTAAGTCCTGAAATTTTTTATAATTTTCTGACAATTCTTTTAACTCGGTTGGGCAAACAAAAGTAAAGTCGGCCGGATAAAAGAAAAGAATCAGCCACTTGCTATGGTAATCGGATAATTTTATTTTTTTGATTTGCTCATGCCAATAAACTTCCAATTCAATTTCCGGCAAATGGCTATTGATTAAATTAATGCCTTTTAACAGGTCATTTTTAATTTCCATATTTTTATTCATCGTATAAATCAAAGTCGCCTTTTGGGGCTTGACAGACCGGACAAACCCAGTCAGCTGGCACTTCGGAGAAAGGCGTACCCGGCGCAATGCCGCTATCGGGATCACCCCTAGCCGGATCATAAATTTCACCACAAATACGGCAGATATATTTTTCCATATGTTAAAATTAATTTATAAATAAAATATTTTTAAAATAGTAAAGATGATATAAATATAGGATTGCTTCGTTCCTCGCAATGACAGATAGAATAATATAGACAATGAATAACCCCTAATCTAATAATATAATATTACAATTTCTTCCTTTTTAGCAAGATGGAATTTACCACCACCGAAACAGATGACAAAGCCATTGCCAAGCCGGCAAATTCCGCTCGCAAAAGCCCTAAAGCGGCAATCGGGATACCAACGCTATTATAGAACAAAGCCCAGAACATATTCTGTTTGATTTTACTCATAGTTTGCTTGCTTAATTTAATGGCTTTAAAAACATCACGCAAATCATTTTTAATTAGAATAATGCCGCCGGTTTCAATGGCCACATCCGTGCCCCCGCCCATAGCAATGCCCAAATCGGCCTGGGCTAAAGCTGGCGCATCATTGATACCATCGCCAGCCATCGCCACTTTTAAGCCGCCAACTTGTAATTCTTTTATTTTTTTAGCTTTGTCTTCCGGCAAAACTTCCGAGAGCACCTCGTCAATGCCGACTTTTTTGGCAATCGCTTGAGCGGTCTTTTGATTGTCACCGGTTATCATAATAGTTTTAATATTCAAGCGCTGTAAATTTTTTATGGCTTCAACCGAGGTTTCCTTAACCGTATCAGCTACCGCTATTAAACCAGCTATTTGACCAGCCACCGCTACTATCATAACTGTCTTGCCGCCATTTTCCAATTGAGATTTGGTATTTTTTATTTCGTTAGTTATAGCCAAATCATTATTTTGCATCAATTTATCAGTGCCGATTAAAATTTCCTGATTATTAATCAGACCAGACACACCTTGGCCCGATAAGGATTTAAAATCAGTCGGTTCCAAAAAGTTTAGATTTTTACTTTTAGCGTATTTGACAATAGCTTCAGCCAGCGGATGTTCGGAAACATTTTCCAAAGAAGCCACTGATAATAAAAGTTCGTCTTCTTTAAAAATATAAGTTATAAAATCAGTGACTTCCGGTTGCCCTTTGGTTAAAGTGCCAGTTTTATCAAAAACCACGATTTTAATTTTATTGGCTATCTCCAGCGACTCGCCGCCTTTAATTAATAAGCCGTTTTCTGCGCCCTTACCGGTGCCGACGATAATGGCTGTAGGCGTAGCCAATCCTAGAGCGCAAGGGCAAGCAATAACTAAAACAGCGGTAAAAGCCATTAAAGCGCTGACAAAAGGAGACAAGAGTAAGAAATACCAGCTTATAAAAGTTATTAGGGCAATAACTATCACTGCCGGCACAAAAACACTGGAAACCTTATCGGCAAATTTCTGAATCGGCGCTTTTTGCGACTGGGCTTCTTCGACAATTTTAATGATTTGGGAAAGAATTGTATCCTTGCCAACTTTGGTTGCCCGGAATTTAAAACTGCCAACTTTATTGATGGTGGCACCAATAACTAAATCGCCGGTGGTTTTTTCTAAAGGGATGCTCTCGCCAGAGACCATTGATTCGTCCACGCTGGAGTGGCCGCTTAAAACCTCGCCATCAACGGGAATTTTTTCACCCGGCTTCACTATAATAATATCGCCAACTTTCACTTCATCAAGGGATACGTCAATTTCCTGACCATTTTTGACTACTCGGGCAGTTTTAGCGCGTAGCCCCATTAACTTTTTTATAGCTTCGCCGGCTTTGCCTTTGGCCCGCACTTCCAGCCATTTGCCTAAAATAACAAAAGTGATTAACAATGAGGAAGTTTCATAAAAAACTTCGCCTGGGATTAAAAAAGTAGTAGCCAAGCTGTAAAAATAAGCGGCGCTGGTACCAACGGCAATTAAAGAATCCATATTGGCGGTTTTATTCTTGAGAGCATAATAAGTGCCCCGATAAAACCGCCAGCCGATATAAAATTGGACAAGACCAGCCAAAAACGCTTGGGTCAGGTAGCTATTAAATGACTTATCCCTTAAAATTGCCGCTAAAATTAAGACCGGCAAAGATAAAACTAAACTTAAAATAAATAAATTTCTTTCTTTCTTGATTTCCAGTTCCCGGGAAATGCTTTCATGATTGTTTATCTGGTCATCAACCGGTGTGGCTTGATAACCACTATCTTTGACTACTGTCATAATCTTCTCATCAAGACCATCGCCGACATATTCTACTGTTGCCCTTTCTAAAGGAAAATTAACGGAGATATTTTTAACACCGGGAATTTTTTTGATATTTTTTTCTATGGTCAGAGCACAACTGGCACAATGCATGCCAGCAATACTATAGTCCTTTTTTTCCATATATTAATTTCTTATTTTCTTAATTTTTTAATTTTTTAATTTTTTATTTTCATTCTTTGACAATAAATTTTCCGGTATACATGCCCATCGTGCAGGAAAATTTTATTTCACCGGCTTTGGTGGGCGTAAATTCTATGATATTCTCACCTTTTTTAAGTCCGCGGCTAAGGCCATACTCCCTAATCATAATACTGGAAGCACAAGTAAAAGGATCGGTAGAAGTAATGATCCATTTAACCGGCTGGCCCTTTTTAATAGTGAAAACATTGGGGCTATAGCCATTGGCGCCTTGAGTCATTCTGATAATTTGTGGTTCTCTGACACTTTGAACTTTTGAACCATTAACTGAACTAAAAGAAATTAATTGGCTGGCATTAGTGATATTATAAACTCCTAAAATTATCACCAACAAGCCGGCGGTCATAAAAAATACTCGAGCTGTCTGGCCTTTAAAAATAGCGGTTAATCCGCCAATGCCCAGTAAGCCGGGAGTTGTGCCCAGGGCAAAAAGCATCATTATTAGGGCGCCAGCGATAAAACTGCCAGTACTGACAGCATAAAGCTGGATAGCTTGAGTGAAACCGCAAGGCAAGAAAAAAGTCAGTGCTCCCATAGTTAAAGTATTTCTAACACTATATTCTATTGATGACTTGTTTAAACCTATCACTTTAGCTATTTTGGCGGGCAAGGTAATGGTTTTATAACGCAGGGCCGGAAATACTTCTATTAGCTTTAATCCCAAAAAAATCATCACGCCACCAACTAAAATAGTTAAAAGGCCCAAGAGATTAGAAGACAAACCCAGAGCCATACCCAGTAAGCCGATCAGGCCGCCAAAAAAGCCAAAGCCTAAAATTCTACCCAAATTAAAATAAATATTGGGCATAAATTTTTGTTTAACGGAGGCCTCTGGATGAGCTTCGGCATACCTTGATGACAAACCCAAAACCAATCCACCAATTAAAGCCAGGCAAGTGGAAACGCCAGCTACCAAACCAACAATTAAAGCAGTAAATAATCCGGTCTCATTAACACTGATGTTGAAAAAATTAAAAACTCCGGTTTGGCTGATCAGGAAAACAATTACCGCTAAAATACCAACTGCCAATAAGAGATCACGATAATCCCGATAGTCATTAGATAACCAGGGCAAGGAGCTCTGCTTACCCATTTGATAGCCGGCGCTTATTATCTCTTTGGCAATCGTCTCACTATTCGGTTCTTGGCCCTGATAGAACAATTCTACCTGGCCGGTTTTTTGATTGGCTTTTACTGAAGCTATTCCGGGAATTTTTTTTAACTGGTCTTCAATTAATAATTCACAAGATCGGCAATGCATACCGCTAATAAATATTTTTTTGGTCTGCTGACTCATGGCTGATAAATTATTTATTGGCTAATTTGCTGACTTTTAAAATTTCCTCAATCATGGCTTGTTTTCTTTGGCTATTATTAGTGGCCATCGCTTTCTTAAAACAACTGTTTAGGTGGCACTCTAAAATCATCTGATGGGCGGATTTTAAGAGGCCAATAGCTGCCAGATTCTGCTGCATGATATCAATGCAATATTCATTTTTATCATGCATTTTAATGATTTTAGAAATTAAACTTTGAGCTTTTTTAAGAGAGATATTGATTTTTTTCTCTGACTGAGCGATATTAATAAGATATTTGCCAAACCATCTCAAGCTGTTTATTTATACCTGGGGGATAGGTATATCCTAACTTTAAATTGACAAGCTGTCAATTTTATCTTAAAAATCCGTGATTAATCACGGATTTTTAAGATAGTTACCAAGCTATTTCACTCAACAATCACTTTACCTTGATACATGCCCATATCACAGGCAAAAGCTATTTCTCCTGGTTTTGTTGGTGTGAATTCAATGACTACCGTCTGGCCTTCGGGCAGTTCCTTTCGGATTTTTAAATCAGGAAAACTGACATAGCGCGAACAATCGGCGGATTCTTCCCGGCGGAAATTAATCTTAACCGGCTGGCCCATTTTAACCTTAAGATTATTAGGTGAATAAACACCTTTAACTAAGATATTAAAAACCTGGACACCGCTTTCACTTTTAGCCGCCGCCCCTTCTTGATTTTTGGTATACCAAAACCACAAAAAATAAAGACCGATAACCACCGCAATCAAAATAACACCGATGATTTGCATAAAATTAATAATTTAATAATAAAATTAAATTGCCTTTATTTTGCGCCAAGTCAAATGCTCATAAACACTGGACCAGAAAAAACCGAAACTAAGAGCAAAAAGCAGTTCTTCTAAGGGTATGCCGAGTACCAGTATACCAGAAATGACTTTTAAATTCCAAACCGCCTCAACATAGCCGGGAAACATAAAAATTAAAGTCAAAAAATAAATAAAATAGAAAATTAAAAAGATAACAGCGCTAACTAACATTTTTACTTTTAAATCCGGACGGCAATACCAAGTAGCTAAACCACCGGCCCAGAGAGTTATAATTGCCGAATAAATCGGGTTGAGATTGGTAGATAAAAATAAAATTAAAAAGATTAAGGGAGCAGAAAGTAAAATAAAAAAATGAAAATGATGACGACTATTATGCCTTTCGGCTAAAATCATGGTTTGATATTGGCGAGAAAAAATCTTGTCATAAAGAACAACCGCTAAACCGCCAATGCCAAAAGAAAATATTAAACTTTCCAAATCAAAGCCGGTATTTTGAGCTAAATTAAACAGTGAGGGTGGATTCCAATACTCTGAAACAAATAAGGGTTCAGTTAAACCCAAAAGAGATGTCCAAAAACTGACAATTAACATTTCTTTTTTCTGGTCCGGACCATTAAGAGAAAAATAAACTATCGCCCAAACTACTAAAAGGAGCAAACTCCAAATCAACCAAGCATATTGCATATTATTTTAATACTAAAATTAATGGCAACAGCCGCCATTTTTATCACCACTATGTTGATGGTCAGCAACTTTATTTTGTTTTTCGTATTGGGCTAAACAACCGGTGGAACAAAATTTCTCGCCATAACGGGAAATAAAATTTGAGTTCGCAATCATCCCGCAAATAAGACATTTCTTCTGACCAAATAATTTGAACATAAATAAATTATGGTACTTGACTTAAAGATACTAAAAATCCCAGGCCAAGTCAAAAGTTTAATCGGCAATGAAGACGATGCTTCTGATATTTTTGCCACATAAAAATTATGCCACCTAAAGCAAATAAAATACTAAAGGTAAAAATGTAATCTTGATAAGCCGAGAAAAAAACCGCCACTCCAGTCAGTCCCAAAAAGGGCAAAGCCACCACCAAATTATGCAAACAGCAAGCGATCATAGTAGTGATAGAAACACCACCAGTTGCCGCCACCACACCACCAGCTCGTTGGGCCTGCTGATACATAACCCTGAATAACCCTAATTGAATACCAAAAGCTAAAATTAAGGGCAAAACAAAATACCACTTAACTTTCATAAAGTAAACGGGAGCCAACCAGCTTTGCATGCCCAAGACCTGAACTAAATAAAAAGTTAGAGCAATTGAAATAGCGCCTAAAAAGCCCCACCTCACCGGAGAATAATTTATTTTAACTAAAAACATTGAAAATTTTAATTTAGATATTAAAATTAAAAACCAGCAAATCGCCGAATTTTATCACTAACGCTCCGCTTAGATTACCGGGAAAAACCATTTGCGCTTCAAGGTGGTGGCCGCCACTAGCCGAGTTAATAATTCTATAACCACTGGGATTGATACCGGCCAAACTTGATTGACTCTTAACTTCTAATTTTGACAAATCATAAACATGGTTATTAAGAGCCAGTTCAATAACGGTCTGATCATTCTCCCGCTTAACTCTGTTAATCGTCAAATCCACCCCTTTTTGGGAAGCTGATAAAACCTCTGGTCCTGGTTGGGAGTCAATTAAATTACCAGCAGGAAAATTTGAAGAAGAAACAGCTGTTTGGGGAGCGGGCGCTTTTAAAATCACTGCCAATAATAAAATTATAGCCGCCACACCCAACAAAATAGGCAAAGCAATAATTAATTTTTTCATTGTTTTGTCGGTTGATTTTTAATTGAACACTGATCAGTTAAATTGTTTCTTATATTTTTAGAAATTAAAAATATGGCTAAGAGCAGAAAAATGACGCTTAAAACTTTCAATTCTAAACCATAAAAAGGCAGGGCGAATAAGCCCAGTGGCCAGCCCATCAAAGCCAACAAAGGAGCGCCACAAGTGGGGCAGCCGGAAGCTATTAAGCCAGTCAATGCTCCGCCAACGCCCGCCATTTTATTGCCAACTGATCTGGCCTGGATAATATCTCTTCTAAAAACCAAAAGGGCGATGTGGCCACCCAGTAAAATAGAAATAATTAGGCCTAAAACCACTGTGACGATGGTAAAAATTATTCCATTCATATCAGCATAAACCCACAAGCTATATTGATAGACATTGAAAATCATCAAATAATAGGAAATAGTAGCTATTATAGCAGTTGTCAAAACAGCCAAAACCAAATATTTTTTATTTCTCAAAATAATTAAGAGAATATCAAACATAAATTATTGGTTACTTTTAATGACTTGGGCGGTAATTTCTGCTTCCAATCTTGGCTGATTGGGATCGTTGGTAGTGATATAAATAATCCGGTTGATATCGCCTAAATCAGTATCATCTTTATGGACTGCCGGATCAAAGGTTACTGTCAGTTCAACACTCTGGCCAGGAGAGATAATCTTATTTTCGTTTGCCATTAAAGCTTTAGTACAGCCACAGGAAGTAGAAAGTTTCAAAATCTCTAGTGGCTCATCACCTATATTCTCAATAGTAAAAATATGTTTGGCAATCTCGCCGTAAATCACTGTGCCCAAATCATAGGTTTCCGGACTAATTTTAATAGCTGGGCCTTTGATAGTATCTGATTGATTTTGGGCGCTAATATCGGCATCATTGGCAACTGAATAATTTTTATTTTCTCTAGCTGCAATATGACGAGGCAAATAAACCACCAATGCTATTAAAAATATTGGAACCAGGATAATTAAAATAAGAATTATTTTATTTTTCATAATTTTAAATTATTAATCAAACTTTACAATCATTGGGAGCTGATATTTTATAAGCTGTTAAATAAATAGCCAACAATAAAATAAAAATGCCTAAGAGGCCGAATTCTAAACCCTCTAAGGGCAGCCAGTCAATAACCGCCGTGGTCGCCGTCAAGCCGATCAGTGAAGACAAAATTAGGGAACCGCAGGCGCTGCAACCCAGGCCTAAAAAACTCACGGCTATAGCTGAAAAGCCGAGACCTGTTTCCCGCTTAAAAGCTAATTGCTTTTTAAAATAAAAAATAAAGAGAGAAATCTCAATGGCTAACAAGGCCGACAAAATAATAATGGCGGTTAATGAAATGAGGGGTAGAGCCGCCACTGAAGCCAAGGCACTAAAAAATATTCCGGCTTGGGTTTTAAAGCTAAACAAGCCGGAAGTCAGAGTAAAGATTAAAAGATCATAATTTAAAACTACGGCACTTATCAGGAAATTAACCAAAAGAGATATGAGAAACAAAAAAAATACTAGGCCAAAATAAAAAACCCGACCAAAAACTGTCCTAAAAGATTTAACTGCTAAAGTTAGCTTACTTACCGTCATAATAAGTTATTTTAATAACTTTTGGGCTTACTGGGCAGTTTGGACGGTTGGAGCGGCTGGCTGAGGTTTTATAACACTATTAGTGGCTAAATTTTTATAAGTTCCCATTTGTTTAACACCTTCCCTAAAAACATAAGCGCCATCCGCCTCAACTGTGCCGACTTGCGACCAAACCTTAATCAAAGACGGATAGGCCTCAAGATCACCAGTTAAAATTATAGTGGGTAATAATTTAATATTGTATTCATCAGCTAATTCCTGGCCATCATTTAAGGTAACACTTAAAACTTTAGCTGCCTTATCTTCAAAACCGAACTGCCCTAAAATAGCTTCATGTTGGGTCACATCATAGCACTGGCTACAACTAGTATCGGTCAACATAGTTAATTTAACCCGTCCTCGGACTTTGCTGGTAGCGACCTCTAAATAAGGAGCACCGATTTGCCTTAAAACAAAAGTACCATCCTTAATTTCGCCCCACTGCGACCAGATGGTTTGTAATTTATCATTCTTAGTTAACTCTCCACTAACCAACATAGAAGGAATTTTAGTAATGGCATACTTGGCAATCAGATCTTGGCCCTCTGATGAAGAAATCTCAACTGTTTTAGGCGAATTTATTTTAGCGTTGGCCTCGGCAATGGTTGAGAGCGCGGTCGTCAAGTCAAAGCAATCCTGGCAATTGGAATCTTTAAGTAAAATAACATTAAGTTCGGCTGGCCGGTTGCTGGCTTTAGCTTTGGCTATCCCTTGATTCAAAAAAGAATTAGTTTGTGAAGCGATGACCATGCCCAAAATCAAAGACAATAAAGTAACCACGGCTGCTATCAGCGCTAAAGAAAGAGTCAGATTGAATTTTTTTTCCATCATAAGATTGCTTGATTTTATTAACAGCCACCAACCATGTCGGGCAGATTTTGCAAGTTATCCGGCAAAGGCGCGGAGCTATTATTAGTAGAGGAATTAGCGGTCTGGATATTGCCGCTTTTAATTTTATTTAAGATAACGGCCGATTGGACTGTCTGAGCGATAGAAAAAAAGGTTAAAACAATTAAAACCACATAAACCGCCAAACTATTCCAGGGTAGGGACTGACTTTCTTTCTTGGCCAAGCCAACCTCGCTTAAAATCTCATTTTTTAATTTTTCCAACTCTTTTATTTTTTCCATAATTGATTGTTAATTAATAATTAAAATATTTTTATTAACAGCCGCCAACCATATTGGGCAGATTGTTAAGATCCGAGGGCAGGGGCGCGCTCTTATCACCTTGACCATAATTTGGCAACTTGACATCCAAAAGCAAAGAAGCGGTATCAGGAGTAAAATTGGCCCCTGGCAGCTGGCTGGCCATTTTTTGAATCATCTGTTTGGGAAAATACATGCTTTTCCAGCGGGCCAGTTCGCGCAGCAATTGATCATTAGTGTATTCACTACCATGGTTTTGGATCAGATAAGCTAATAAGCCCCTCATGGCTTGAGAGTGAGCACAGCCACAAGCGGCTTGGCCCTTTTTGTCAATTAAACCGGTGGCGCCACAACAATATTCACAGGCAATTTTTAAGCCAACTGTAATATAGCGCTGCAGAGCGTCGCCAGTTAAAGTTATTTTTTGCCGGCCATAAGTCGGATCCATTTGACTCATAGTATTCATTGAGGCCTGAACGGTATCAAAAGAAACATTAAGCTCAGAGCCGTAAATAACCGGCTGGCCGCTGGAAATAACTAATTTTATAGCGTCAGCAGTGACCTCACCAGTCAGCTTGCCGCCACCAGAACCGGGGTGATTAGTCCCGGCTATAAAACCGCCCATTTGACTAAGGCCGATCAAATTAAGCCCCATAACTTCGGCCGCTTGGGTCATAAAAACCTGATTGATAATTAAAGAAGAAATTAAAATTACCAATAATATAATATTAGCCAGAGAAAACATTTTTTTAGGTTGAAGCGCTGATTGCCAAGCCATAAAATAAATTAAAATTAGTAATAATTAAATATTGATATCTACTACATATTGTAGTAGTCACTGTTAGAAACGTCAAATGATCAGTTATCCACAGGAAATTTCAATTTGATTTTAATCAGTACAAACTGAATTGTGAAAACCGTAACTTTCCAGCTGGCAAATTGTCTTTTTAACGGAGATTTGGCATTGGCTGGTCAGGTTTTGGCTGCTTAAAGAGCAGGAACTCTGTGCTGAACTGGCCAAAGCTGAATTGCTTAAAACTAATAAACCTAAAACGAAAATAAAAATTAAGCTTAACGAAACAAGGCCACCAGCTAAATGGGAATTAAAAATTTTAAAGCGGGGTTGGTAGTTGTTATTGGTTAATTTATTAACTCTTTCTTCCATAACTTGGTCGGCAAAAAAAGATATGGCTAATTCATTCTTTTTTATCAGCTGTTTCTTCCATTTTAGAACTTTGTACAAGGCGCCGGCCAAAAAAGCTTTATTCTGGAAATAGTCAGTCGCCCACTCATCAGCCGCCAATTCGGAAAAAACCAAATACTGGTTAGCTAAATATTTGAGACCGGGCAAAAAAAACAATATTTTAGTCAGAGCCCTGACGATAAACAGCTTGAGCGGCTCATGGCTTAAAAGGTGGTGCTGTTCGTGAAGTAAAACCACTTTTAGCTCCGACCGGGACAATTTATCAACCGAACCAGAAGAAAGACAGATCTTTGGTTTAATCAGCCCGAAACAAAAAATAATCGGCTGGGCATCTTGGATTTCAATAATTTTATTTTCCAGGCTGGTTTCCTTAGCCAAACTATTTAAAATCGGCGCCAGAGCTCGACTTTTATTGGCTAAATTAGCGCCAATGAATTTATTGGTCAGTATTTTTAATTTTATTATTTTGGCGATTATTAAAAATAACAGCCCGGCCAAAACTAGGACGACAAAAATTAGAAAAGTTAAAATCAGAGGATGGTTGGCTAAGGATAAATGATTAAGACAATCGCAGGTAGCCGCTAAGCGCTGCCAGAATAACCCAGCCAATAACAGCATTAAAGAAGAAATTTTAAAGGCCAGAAAAAACAAAATAAATAAAAACCCCAGCCCCAGACCCAGGAGCTGATAAAAAGTAAGATCAGCTTTTTTAGCTAAATCACTTCTTAACATAACTATCTCATTTTATTTTTTTGAGTTTCTTTTGCCACTTGATCAAGTCCTTGAGGTTGCTGTCTTCCACTACGCCAATAAACTGGGCCACTGCCACCTCGCCGAATTCTTGAATCAAGTTTTTAATCAGTTTTCTGGAACTATCAGCTAAAAATTTTTCTTTCTCTTGGGCCGAAACATAAATATAAGCGCCGCCGCCATCGAGCTGGCGTTTTAAAATCCCTTTTAAAACTAAGCGGCTCATAACCGTCATAACCGTAGTATAAGCCAGCTGGCGGCGTTTTTTCAGTTTAGTCCAAACCTGGCGCACGGAGGCGCTTTTTAATTTCCAAATGACTTCCATTATTTCGGCTTCTAACTCGCCCAAAACTTGATGATGAATGATTTTTTTCCTGGCCATATAATAAGTTATTACTACTCTAAGTAGTATATCACAAGTTAAGTGTGGATAAAATCACTAAGTCAAGAGTCCTTATTCATCGCAGCAATTGGCTAACTGATCGACCAAATCTTCCAGTGGCGAGCTGTTCTGGGCAGCGGTTTTTATTTTTTTAGCGTCAATCAGCTTTAATTTGAGCGCCCAAAAAATGGAATAAACTTTATAAGCCCGTTTGAACATCGCTTCGGCTTCGTCTTTTTGCCCTTCGGCTTGGAATTTATTGCCGATCTCAATTAAACGCATAGCCGCCGAGAGTAGATGCTTGGTAATGCACCAGGTTTCGCCTTCATGATTGGGCATTAGCTTGGCCATTAATTCCTTGCGTAATTCGCGAATCTCTAAAGAGGTGTCAAAATATTTGGCTTGATCGGTTTTGACTCCGGTAAAAAAGAAATGCTCCTCCAAACTAACCAGGTTCATTACTGCTAAGCTTAAATCTTCGGCCACCACTAAATCCACACCGGATCGATTTTTCAACTCTTCTATTTTAGCTAAAAACTCATTGAAAGTTGGTAGTTGGTTATTCATAAATTTAGATAAAGAAAATTAAAAAGCCCAAAATAATCATTAAGAGCCCCACCCATAATCTGACTTGCTTTAAATTTGATTTTTTCCATTCCTCCATTTTCTCCACCAGCAACTTATCAGCCGCCAGATACAAAACTGCCACTAAGGGCACAATCAGAATCAGATTATAAAAAAATAGATAACCAACACCTTTAAAGTAAGTTACTTGATCATGCAATAAGCCAATAACCATCAAATAAGGCCCACCCATACAAGGAAATTGGCAGATGCCTACCAGTAAGCCCAAGATCAGGGCGGCAAAAATTGAGGTTTGCTCTATCAGCCGGCCCATCGCCTGGTGGCTGACCGTCGGGATTTTAAATTTAATCGGAAATTGGGGGAAAAGAGAATTGATTAAATTGATCAGTCCGAAAATAATCAACAAACCAGCGCCCAACTTGCCCATGAAATGCGGGGTATTGAACAAATGAAACACTTGCAGGATGCCCAGGCCGATAAAGAAATAAGCGATAAAAATGCCGGCTACATAAACGCCGCCGATAAGTAAAATTTTTCGGCGGCTCATTTGCAGGCCAAAAAGAAAAGCGATGGTAATAAGTAAAATGGAAAAAGAACAGGGATGGACGCTGTCTAAAAGCGAAGAGATTATAACCAGTGGCAAAAGCCAGACGCCACCATCACTCAAATTCCAAATCAATTGAGCGGTTAAGGAGCTATTTTTTAAAAATTCGATACCTAAAATCGCCAGCAGGATAACCACTAAAATAATAATTAATCGTTTCATAATTTTATGGCGTTACCACCGCTTCAATAGTAAATTGCAGTTTGCCACCTTTGCCAGTTAAAGTAATTGATCGATTGATAGCGCCAACGCCGGCTGGGCCATGGGCATTAGGATCAAAGACCACTTTCAAATCCCTGGTTTCGCCAGGTTTAATGGTCTCATTGACTCGGTTGCCAGCTAAACCACCATGGCCAGGCATGCCAAAAGGCCCAAGTTCACCTTCAGCACCTTGCAAATAAGCAGTGGTGCACATACAGGAAGTGACAATGGTATCTATACTCACCTCTTGATTGGTGGTATTAGTGACTTTAAAGACCTTGTTGACTAATTTATTGGCCATGGAAATAGTGCCAAAATCATAGCTGGTTTCATCAGCTGATAAAAACCCCTGACTATCGTTAGTGCCAAGTACGGCCGAAGTATCTTTAGGCAATGATTGGCTCCAGATTACCAAACCGACAAAAACGATGATAATCAGAGTGATAATAATAATTAAAGTTTTATTATTCATATATTCAAATTACTTAGTTTCCAGAATTTAGCGCAACAGCGCTGTTAATTAATTGATGGAAAACCTGATAAGGTTTTTTGAAGCCTAGAGTTTGTC
>MHIM01000023.1 GCA_001817505.1 Candidatus Buchananbacteria bacterium RIFCSPLOWO2_01_FULL_39_33
TAATCAAGAAAGATTACATCTGGGCATTAACTTACAAACTCCTTCCCAAATTCTTCAAAAGTGTTGCCAAGCTATTGGATAGAGAACGTTTTTTGGATTTTTTCAGTTATTTTGACAAATTTAAACCACTCAGCCGACTCTTGAAAAAAAATCAAAAAATTAGTAAACTATATCATATTATGACTACTGAAAAAATCTATCAGAACATAGTTTTAATCGAACCACCCACTGGCGCCAAAGAAATCACCTCTTTCAAATATCCGCCGATGGGGTTATTAGCTTTAGCCACTTACTTGGACAAATATGGCTATCAAGTGAGTTTAATTGATGCTGCCGTTGATAACTTAAGTATCACCAGTTTAATTGAAAAAATAAAAGAAATAAAACCGGATCTGGTCGGTATTTCTGCTATGTCAGTCAATATCGGGCAGACCTTTGATTTAGCTGACAAGATAAAAAAATATAATCCTGATATTAAAATTATTGTCGGCGGTATTCATCCCACCGTTAGGCCGGAACATACTTTAAGCAATAAGAATATTGATATCGCGATTGTCGGCGAGGGTGAACTGACTGTTATTGAACTCTTGGCAGCTTTAAAAAATAACCGTCCCCTTAACGAAATTAAAGGCCTGGCCTTCAGGCAAAATGATGGAGTTATTATCACACCGCGCCGAGAACTGATTCCTAATTTAAATGAACTGCCCATCCCCCTTTATCGCTTGTTTGATCTTAAAAAATATAAAAGCCCCTACGCCAAGAGAATGCCGTTCATTTCCATGGTCAGGAGCCGGGGCTGTTTTTATAACTGCACCTTTTGCGGCAATCCGAAAATGTTCGGCCAGACCTTCCGCTGCCAATCACCGGCAAGGACTATTGAAGAAATTGATTATCTGGTAAAAAATTTCGGCATTAAAGAAATTTCTTTTAAAGACACAGAATTAACCTTAGATAGAAATTTGGAAAAATTATGCGATCTCTTAATCGCCAGAAATTATGATTTAATTTGGACTGGCAATGGCCGAGTTAATAATATCAATGAGAATTTGCTCAGAAAAATGAAACAAGCTGGTTGTTACAGCATCACTTATGGCGTAGAGTCGGGCAATCAGGAAATCTTAAATCGGATGAAAAAGGGCATAACTTTAGAGCAAGTCCGAAAAGCTATTGATTTAACCAAAAAAGTTGGATTGCAAATCGTGACCAATTTCATGATCGGTAATGCTTATGACACCAAAGAAACTATTGAACAAACGATTGACTTGGCCGTTGAATTAGATACTGATTACGCTTACTTCGGCTTTACCACCCCTTTCCCCGGCACCGAACTGCGCGAACAAGCCGAGGCCCATAATTGGATATTAGATAGCAGCATGGAAGCTATCCGCTATGACGATTTAATGATGAATGCCACTTCCCTCTCCACCGAAGAATTAAAAACTTATTTGAATAAGGCCTACCGCCGTTTTTATTTTCGCCCTAAGTATATTTTAAGACGTTTGAAAAAATTAGACCGCTACGAACTTAGAAATTCTTATGAGGGCTTAGTGAAAATTATAAAAAATAATTTTAAAATAAAAAACAGATTGATACCTATAACTAAAACCGAGGAGATGAAAGATAAACCAGCTAGGGAAAACATGGCCTTAAACCAAGCAGCCACCGAACTACAGCCGGAACTGCCAATAACTCAAAGCACTAACCCAAAACACAAAATTATGATTATCGGCGGAGCCGGTTTTATTGGTTCCCGTCTGGCCAAAAAACTTATTGATTTGGGCCAGGAAGTTGTTATTTATGATAAGTTTTATAACTTCATTGAATCAGAAAAAGACAAATACGTTTTTTACTTGCGTCAAAGATTAAATAACCTTTGCCCAGGAGTGAAAATCGTCTATGGCGATATCCGCGATGATGTTAATCTGTTAAAAACCATAAAAGAAAACCAGCCGGATACCATAATCCACTTGGCGCAAATACCACTGGCTACCGTTTCCAATAAATTATCTGGTGAGGCCTTGGATATAAACATTAACGGCCTGACTTCTTTGATTAAAGCCATCGGAGCAGTTGATTTTATCAAACGTTTGGTTTATTCTTCTTCCAGTTTTGTCTACGGCCACTTCAAATACGCACCCGCCGATGAAAACCACCCAACTAACCCGATTGATGTTTATGGCGGCACCAAGTTGGCTTGTGAAAGCCTTATTAAGGGCTTTGGCACTCGTTTTGGCATTGATTATACTATTATCCGACCGTCAGCAGTTTATGGGCCAACCGATGCCAATTTAAGAGTCAGCCAGATATTCGTTGACAGCGCTTTTAATGGTAAGGAATTAGTTATAGAAGGCGGTGGTGAAGCAACTTTAGATTTCACCTACATTGATGACATCGCCCAGGGTTTTGTTTTAGCTGCCCTCTCGCCCCAAGCTAAAAATGAAATTTTTAATATCACCCGGGGTGAAGGCCGGACTTTAAAAGAATTCACTGATATTTTAAAGCAATATTTTCCGGATTTAAAAACTATCATCAAGCCGGCTGATCAGACCAGGCCAGTCAGGGGCGCTCTAGACATTAAGAAAGCCAAAGAGATATTGGGCTACTCACCTAAATATTCCTTGGAAGATGGCATTAGGGAATATGTGGCCTATATTAAAAACCTAAGCCCTAAATTATGATACCCTTGTGCCGGCCCTCAATCGGGCCAGAAGAATTAAATAAAATTGCCGAGGTTTTAAAAAGCGGCTGGCTGACCCATGGCCCTTACAATGAAGAATTTGAAAAATTATTCGCTGATTATATCGGAGTTAATCACGCTCAAACTATTAACTCCTGCGCTTCAGCTTTGTTTATTGTTTTAAAAGCGCTAAACATCACCGGCGAAGTTATTATTCCCAGTTTTACTTTCGTGGCTACAGCTCACGCCGTGGTTTTGGCTGGAGCCAAACCGGTTTTTGCTGATATTGATTATGAATCAGGAAACATTACCGCTCAAACCATTGAGCCGTTGATTACTGATAAAACCGAGGCCATAATACCGGTTCATTTTGCTGGTCAAAGCTGCCAAATGGCTGAAATTATGGAACTTTGCCAAAGACATAAATTAGCTTTGATTGAAGATTCAGCCGAAGCCATTGGCGCCACTTATAAAAATAAAAAAACCGGTTCTTTCGGCATAGGCTGTTTTTCTTTTTTCCCTACCAAAAATATAACAACCGGCGAGGGCGGTATGATTACCACCAGTGACCAAGATCTGGCTCATAAAATAAAAGTTTTAATTTCCCATGGCATTGATAAGACCACTGACACTAAATTTGCTTGGCAAAGAGAAGCGGTAACCGCTGGCTATAATTTAAGAATGAGCGGCATTTTAGCCGGTCTGGGCATTGTCCAGCTTAAGAAAATAGATGAAATGAATAATAGGAGGCGCGAACATGCCAAATATCTGTCTGACAATTTAAAAGAAGGAATTATTACCCCTATTGAAACAAAAGATTGTCAGCCTGTTTACCAAATGTATACCATTAAAGTCCGGCCGGAGATAAGAAATGAATTAGTTGAGGAATTAAAAAATAACGGCCTTGGCGCTTCGGTTCATTTCTCACCGGCCGTCCATCAGCAGGCCTATTATAAAAATTATCAAAGTGCTGATTTGCCTAATACAGAAAAATTAGCCCAGTCAATAATAACTCTGCCGATGTTTCCGGATTTAACCAAAAATGATTTGGATCAGATAATTGAACAAACTAATAAAATAACAGCAATATTCAATTAAAATATTTTATGTATAAAAATGTTATCGGTTTAATTATGGCGGGGGGACAAAGTAAAAGAATGGAATCAAATATTCCTAAGTCGTTAATGAAATTAAATAATAAACCAATAATTTGGTACTCATTTAAACTTTTAGATGAAATCGGTATTACTGAACAAATTGTTTCTATTCCAAAAAATAAAGATGAATTATATATCCAAGCTATTAATAAAATTAGACCAAATATAAAATGTGTTGCAGATTGTGTTCCACAAAAAGGAAATGCCGCTGGTCTGGCTTCTGCATTACCAATATTAAATATTGAACATGATATAATTATAGTTATTCATCCGGATAGTTCTTGTTTAATTAAACCAGATATAATTAAAGCTGCCATAAATGAATATATTAAAAATGACTTACTGGTTTCTTTTGGTATTAAAGAAAGTGGCTTAATTAAAGCACAACAAGCTAAAAATAATCCTGAATTTGAACCAGAAACAACTGGTATATCTATTTTAAACAAAAAATGGTTAAAAGAAAAATTAAATTTACTGCCAATTGATACTAAATCTCAAGAATGGCGTATTGAATATTTATTTGAAATAATTAACAAAGAGTCACCCCATAAATTATCTTTATTTATTATACCCAATCAAGATTATATAAATATAAATACGCAATCGGATTTAAAAATAGCTGAATTAATGCTTAAAAAACAATAAAAATTTTTATGTTACAAAATAGAATAGAAAGGCTAGAAAAAAAACATAAGCAACAATCAGAGCAAGAATTTCTGGGAAAATTTGAAAAAGTTATATCCATCATAGAACCACTGCCACCAAATTATATTCATGGTCAAAACCGTACAGAGATGGATAGATTTTGGCAGAAATTCCTTAAAACTCATCCTCAAGCTACTAGAGACAAAAAAATAAGAATAAATGACCTTGAATTTGATAGCAATAATCTTAAAATCCATCTAAGCGAGGGCATTGATTTTTCTGATATTGCTTATACTAATGAAAACTACACCCTTAAAGGAATTCCCGAATCACCTACAGAAACATATCAAAAAATCTCAAACAATGAATGGCATACAAGAGAGTTATTTGCTAATGCCGCTTCGGTTGGAGCGATAGTTACTTTTAATCCCGATAAGCCAATCAATTTATTAGGTATTCGCTCAAAAAAGACTTTTGGTTCGCCCGGAACGGTAAGTTTACCAATTAATGGTTATGTTGATCCTCTACCAAAGAGCGATAATTTATTAATCGATAATTTATTTAAAGAAGCCGCCGAAGAAACTCAACTTGTATTACCTGAAGAAATATCTAATATTAGTTTTATAGGTCCGGCCCAAATGAGAGGCAAGAGTTGTGATCTAATATGGCGAATAACTCCCACTATTTCCTACGAAGAATGGCTGAAGCGATGGAAAAAATTTACTCCAAATAATGAATTCTCTGGATTTATTACTTGTAAAGAACATGAAATGGCTAGATTATTATCTGGACAAATCGATTCATCACAATTACAAATTATTGGCAATGATAATCTAAAAGAAGTTATCAAACAAAGAGGTGTGAAAATAAACCCACTGATTATTGCTTTGAGTGACTATATATCTTAAATAATTAATAAAAATATATGGAAAAATTTCATTTGCCTTATGTGGTAATCTTTATACCCACCTATAATGAAGAGGGATCTATCGGAGAAATTATTTCCTTGATTAAAAAATCATACCAGGGATCTAATCAACGAGATTATGTGGTTGATATTATTGTTATTGATAGTAATTCTCAAGATAAAACAGTAAAAATCGCTCGTGAGAGTGGTGCAAGTCACATCATTCAAGAACCAATAAAAAGAGGCTTGGGAGCAGCTACACGTATGGGGCTTCAGGCAGCCTTAGAAATGGGAGCTGATATTGCCGTTAAAATCGACGCTGATATGCAGAATCCGCCAGAAGAAATTGAAAAGGTAGTGCGGCCGATTTTAGAAGATCGGGCTGATTGCGTTTTCGGCTCACGACTTATGGGAGAGTTGCAATATAAAATGCCTTTTTACCGGGACTTTGGCAATAAATTTTTTGCCTGGCTGACCTCTTTCATTACCGGACTCAAAGTGACAGACGCCACTACCGGCTTAATCGCCTGCCACAAAAGATATCTGCAAGTATTTAATATTATTAAAGATTACAATGAAACCCAGCAATTGATTATTGACTCTTGGGGCAAACATATGAGAGTGATGGAAGTTTCTACCATCTTTAATGAAAGAAAAAGCGGCCAGTCCTTTATTAAATTCAGTTTCAAATATCCCAGTATTGTCATTCCGACAATGTTGAGAATGTATATTCATTTCAAACCGTTAAGATTCTTTTTTTATACGGGGATTACTTGTCTGATTTTGGGACTGCTGGCTGCTCTTTATCTGACTTTCAATCAAAGCGCCTTTTTTGGCGACGCTTCGGTTTCAATTTTAGTTATTGTCGGCTTCCAAATAATATTCTTTGGGCTTTTGGCCGATCAAATTAGCTTTAAGAGAAAATAATAAATCATGGATTTTTACAATAAAGATTTAAGTTCTTTTTTTGATGAGTCAGGTAAAAATTACGACCCGCCTTTGGCAGAAATGAAAGAATTATTGTTAAGCTATCTGACTCCGGAAATTATAAAAGATAAAATAATTTTAGACGCCGGCTGCGGCATCGGTTTGGCCAGCCTTATCTTTGGTCTTTGGAGCGCTAAAGAAGTAGTTGGCTTAGATATCAGCGCGGCCAGCATCCAAAAAGCTGAAATTTTAAAGAAAAAGTATCAAGCTGATAAGGTAAAATTTTTAATGACTGATTTGGATAAAATTGGTTGGCCGGATAATTATTTTGATTTTATTTTTTCTCGCGGAGTTTCTTTCTATGCTTCAGATTTAAAAAGTTATTTGAACAAATTAGCCAAAATCACCAAACCTAATGGCTTTTTAATAATTGATTTTGTCAGAGCCACTAAAATTACTTATCTGACCGAAAAAATCAGAAAAATTTTCCGGCTTATTCCCCGGTCATATCAGAAAAAATTATCTCAAATATTATCGTTTATCAGCTTTCCACTTATTAAGATGCTGCTGGGCAAAAAAGCTAAGTTAGTTGGCGGTAAAAACGTTGAACAGATGTTTTATGAACATTTTTTCTCGCCGATAGAAATGAAAACCACATCTATTGATGAAATAAAAATAATCTTAGGTCCAAATTACCTGATTACCGATTTAAATGTCCCCAATATCGGATTGCATTCGCCTAAAACTTCTTTCTATTTAAAAATTATCAAAAAGTCAGATGAAAATACTCTTAATTAATCCCAGCTTGCTTCAGGCCACTACCGGCCAGTACGAGGAGGAATTGGAAAAAGAACGAGGCGTCTATCCGCCACTGGGTTTGGCTTATATTGCCGCTGTTTTAGAAAGAGCTGACCATAGTGTCAAAATCATTGATTGTGATGTAGAAGAAAACTACGAAGAAAAGATATTATCCCTCACTCAAGAATGGCAACCGCAATTAGTCGGCTTTTATGCTATGACCTGGAGTTTTAAATTGGCCAAAAATCTGGCTGATAAAATAAAAGCGATTGATCCTAAAATAATTACGGTTTTAGGCGGCCCCAATGCCACTTCCATGCCAATACTCTCATTAAAACTGGGTAATTTCGATTTTGCGGTAATCAGCGAGGGCGAGTTGACTATAATTGAATTAACTGATAAATTAGAGGGTAAAAATAATTTGGACTTAGACCAAATCCAAGGACTGGCTTTTAAAAAAGACAGTGAGATTATTATTACGCCACCCCGACCTTTAATTGAAAACCTGGATTCTCTCCCCTTCCCGGCCAGACACCTTTTACCTATGGAAAAATATTTTGATGTTTTCTCCAGGCAAAAGCATTTTGCCACTATTATTGCCACCAGAGGCTGCCCCTTTAATTGCACTTTTTGCGATCGCAAAAACCGCATGGGCAAACTTTGGCGTGTTCGCAGCCCAAAAAATATCGCTGATGAAATAGCTGACATTAAAGCCAAATATGGCATTAGAGAATTTATGTTTTTTGATGATAATTTGATTGTTGATAAAAATTGGGCTTACGAGCTTTTTGACCGGCTCAAAAAACTGGATATTATTTGGGAATGCCGAGAAAGAGTTGATTTAGTCAATGAAGAAGTGCTAAGAAAAATGAAAGAAGCTGGCTGTTATCGGATCAGATTCGGTTTTGAGGCTGGCGATAATCAAGTACTAAAAACTCTAAAAAAAGGCATAACCGTTGAACAGTCACTGGCTTCAGCCAAGGCCTGTAAAAAAGTTGGGATTGAGATCTACGGCTACTATATGATCGGAGCGCCGGGAGAAACCAAAGAAACTATTCAAAAGACCATTGACTTAGCTTTAAAAATTAACCCGGCCTTTGCCATCTTCAGTAAAACGATTCTAATTCCGGGCACGGAAATTTTTGATTACGCTGTTCAGACAAACCAGATCAGCTCGACTTATTGGCAGGATTTTTTGGTCGGCCAAGAAACTAATGGCGCGCCCTCTTTGACTAAAGAAAAATTATCCGAACTAGAAATAGATAGTTTGGTAAAATTAGCCGACCGAAAATTTTATTTCCGTCCGTCATTTATCATCAGAAAGCTTTTAGATGTTAAGAGTTGGGATCACCTAATGAGCCAGGCGAAAATGGGCCTGGCCTTAATTTTTAAAACCAAATAATGATAATTAAAAACATCAAAAAAAAATGGTATCATTTTATCGGCCTACTGATTTTTTTATACATAATTTTTTATAAAATCGATTTTTTCAAGATAAAAACTATAATTTTAGGCGCTAATTTTATTTTTATCCTAACAGCAATAATTCTCACTTTTATTATGCTTTTAATCCAAGTTTGGCGCTGGAATTACCTGAAAAAAATCCAAAATATCCATTATAGCTTCAAAGATTCATTTTTAATTTATGGCGCTGGAATTTACTTTGGCACAATTACCCCTGGGAAATTAGGCGACTTGATAAAAATTCTTTATTTAAAGAGTGGCGGGCATTCTACCGGCAAATCGTCAGTCAGTGTTATTGCTGACCGCTTAGCTGATCTTATATTTCTTTTGGCTATCGGTTATTTAAGCATGCTTTTCTTTGCTAAATTTTTTATGGCTGAAATAATTATCATTACAATAATTATTTTATTAATCATTATTACCGGTTTATTATTAAAGAATGAACTGTTTAAAAAATCAATTAATAAAGTATTTTTGTGGTTTATTCCGACTAAATATAAAACATCGTTGACTTTAAATTTCCAAGATTTAATAGCTGACTTTAAAATTTATAGATTTAAAAACTATTTAATTCTATTCACCTTAACCGCCCTGGCTTGGTTTTTTTATTACCTACAAATGCTTTTTTTAGCTAAAAGCCTTGATTTGGGAGATATCACCTTTACCTATTTAGCCATGTCAGTTACCATTGCCGCTATTGTCACTCTTATCCCGATTTCTATTTATGGCTTGGGTACGCGCGACGCTGCCCTACTGTTTTTATTTTCCCTAATTAACATTAACTCGGAAAAAACCATAACCTTTTCTCTCTTAATTCTTTTTATGTCATTGCTTTATGGCTTGATCGGCTTTATCTGCTGGTTGAAGAAACCCTTAAAATTAAATCTGAATGGTGAATAATTAAATATATTAAAATCCCCGACCATTGTCGGGGATTTTTTTAATTCAATATTTACTTCACCAGATTAAGCAGCCAGCTCTTATTATAATTTAAGGGAATTTGCAAATCCTGTTTATCTGGCCAATTAGAAATATTTATAACGTCGCTATTTTTTATGATTGACTTAGATAACTCTTGGTCATAACCGATTATATAGTTAACGCCAAAATCATCAAAGGCTTTTTGCAGTCCGCCATTATTAATTAATTTGGCAATAGTAACGGGATTAAACAAGACAACAGACTTATTAGAAAGATAGTTGAGAGACGGATGAAGCCCTGAATTAGCCACCGCGATAACATTAGAATCATCAATTTTAGTCGGATAGTTGTTAACTTTATCAGCCAGATATTTTATTTCCAGATATTTGGTGCTGTCATAGGCCTTACTCCAATAAACATGATCGGCTAAAACCAAATTATATAAAACCAGAATAATTACCATAAGATAAATAACCTTAAGATATTTAGTTACCTGATAATAATCTCTTAAAAGCGGTTTTAAACTAACCAGTCCAATGGCTACTAAACTAGCAATTATCCAGCTAAAATCCATTAAATGGCTGCGCCGGCCTAAAACCACATAACTTAAAATAAGCGGAATGGCTATTAATAAACTAATAAAAAGAAAATAAATTCCCCGGTTTTTGTTTTTCAGCTGATAAAGTCCGATCAGCATTAACATAAAAATAAGTGGACCGCCGATATCTTCCAAAGATAAATACTTGCTGATTTGCCTGGCTAAATTAGTGGTCCCAACCACCAATCTTTCAAAAATATTAACCTGTTTAAGGCCCAGATTAGCTTCGGATTTCAATCGGCCGATTTTATAAAGCCAGCCGGAATTATTGCCATTAATATTATCTGGGGTCGGGTTTAAAATACTCTGATTATCAAAATAATAAGTATAAGGATCGGGATAGATATGGCTATAAAAATGGAAATCAGCAGATGATTTTTCTTGACTATTGTTGGTTACAAAAAGCTTAAAATAATCACTACTGCCATTTAAAAAATTAGGCAACCAAAAAACTGCTAATAATAAAATAACTGGGGCAAAAATTAAAATGGTTTCTTTTATTTTTTTATTAAACCAAAGCCAGATCAGAATTACCGGAAATGATAAAAACAGCGCTTCCCTGGCTAAGCCGGCCAGGGCCAAAAAAATTCCAGCCAGGATTAAAAATGGCCATTTATATTTATAATTTCTAAAACTAAAAAATAAAACAGTAAAAAGAGAAAGAAATAATAAAGCAAATTCATAACTGCCGATAAAATAAGCTGTTTGCCAATTAATCGGCAATAAAATATAGATTAAGGAAAAAATTATTGAGACCTCTAGACCAAAAAGATAAAAAATAGTAATTGAAAAAAATACTAAAGCTAAGGCATGCAATATAAGGGAAATAATAGCTACCTGATCCCAAGTTAATTGACCGAATAACTTAAAAATGGCTGCATAACCGAAAATACTCAGCTTATTACCCAGTGAGGTCTTATTAGCCAATGACTTAACTAAGCTTGGCGCTACCACCACATTTAAATCACTTTCCGAACCTAAAATATTATATTGAGAATAATTCCTAGCCGTAGTTATCACCCCTTCAGAATCTATGTTTTGCGCCGGATAACCTTTAAACAGTACCGGGGAATACCAAAATAAAATCGCTACTATAAAAATAACTAATAGCCAGATAATAAAAAAGGTCCTCTGCAATTTTATCAACATCTTTGGTAGATTAATTAATCCTGATTTAATGATATATCAGTGGTAATGAAATTACAATTGACCTCAATTGGCTGGGAAAAATCAGGATTTTTAATATCCCAATATTTATTGGCTAATTCTTCTTGTTGAAAATAGCGCGATTGAGGAACATAGCGAGAAGCAAATTGTCCACCAACCCTTAAATAAATTACTTTTACTCTGGAAGCTAAATCATTTATTACTGTTATCTTATCATCGGCAAAAATAAATTTTCTAGTGAAAGATATGGTTGATGCCGACGATTTAGTCATCAACAGATTCCTAATAACGCCCTTGATAACATCAGCCACTCTGGCATTCCAGCCAGTTAAAACCATAAAAATAATGAAGGCGCTGAAAGTCAGAGGGGTAAAATATTTGTAAGGGATTTGGTGAAAATTTCCTGAAACTTCTAAGGTCTTATCTGAACGGTTAATTTTATATTCCTCGCCTATCCACTGGGTGCTCATCCTCTGGCCATTATCTAAAGTAGCCACTAAGCCATCATCGGAAAAAAATAATTTTTTAGATTCTTTATTAAAAACCTTAAGAACTCCACCCTTAGCCAAGTTAAGCAATATATAATATTTAGGCGTATTTTTTATAAAAATTTTAGCTTGGGGAAAGAATTTTTCAAAATTGGCCGGACTCTGGCAAGGCAGTTGTGGCAAATTATCATTTTCCTGATAATCAATATAGGCCTCAAGAAATTCCCCGGTACGATATAAAAAATACCTGTCATCTTGAATAGTGGGCGGCACTACCTTGCCCTGGGCCAATGATTCTAGTCCAAAATTAGCCATGGCTCTGGCTAAGCCGTTTCTCTGGGCTTGTAATTCATAGCCGTGGGCATAAAAATGCAAAGTTTGACGCGAACCTAAAGTGCCCCCAAATGAACCATTGGGATAGAAGAAGAAGCTGGAAAAATCCACAGCTTTATTTATGATATTCTGGATTTTTTCCGTCCAAGGTTCTTCGCCGGTCATATACCTTTGCATCTTAGAAAGGAAGCTGACTGTGCCTGAAAGATAGCCCGGGTCAACCCCATCATATTCCAAGCACCAACCCTCATCATAACAATAACTGATAAAGACAGCTAAGCGCTCATTGAATTTTTGGAGCAGTTTTTCGGCAAAAAGAGGATCATGATCCTTTAAGTGGTAATAACTTTGATAAATCGGCAAAAGCGCCATCGCATGATGATTGGCTAAAACTCCCGATTCTTCCCGAGTAGCTAAAAACCAGGCCGATCTTTTAACCGCCTCAAAGAAATCATCTTTTAAATTAGCCGGGAAATTTTTTTCCAAAACTTCATAACTTCTCAAAATTGCATAAAGCAAAAAACCGGTCGGACCAGCCCAACCCCTTTCATTGGGATAAAATTCATCATAGGAGCCGTCAGCGTGCTGAATTTTCATCCAATTTATGATGCCGGCCAAAGTCCACTTCTTAATTTCTTTATTCTGGTAATACTCTTCACCGCCGGGAAACTTATGAGCAAAAATAAGAGCCAAAGACAAGGTGCCGAATTGAGCTATTGAATCTGGAAAACATTTAGTTCTAGTATGCCAAAATTCCCTATTGAATGATCCGTAAGAGGGGGAAAATGGATTGCGATCCTGGCTGGATAAAAGCCGGGGAATTTCGTCTAAAGCCAATTGGGCATACTTTATTTTCATATTTTAATAAATATTTATTTGTTTTTAATAATTTTCATTAATAATTTAGGCCATAAGCTGGGGCTGTTAACAATGCTGTTTTGGATGGCATTTTCAAAAGTGCAGACGCATTTTTTATTTTTAACATGGTCTAAGACCTCTTTAGCTTTTGAGGAATTTAAAATTTTCTTAATGTCATAATTAAAATTGCGCAAATTGCCGAAACTGAAAGGCAAAATTTCACAGGGCTTGACTTCTCCCCTTTCAGAAATAATCACCATTTTTTTGCCGGCTGTGCAAGGGAAAATCCGCCTTTTACCAGATAAAATCAAATAAATCAAATCGCGCGCCACTAATTTATTGGCCACCATAATCTTAGCTAAAGAAAAGCCGGAGCTGAAATTCCTTTGATCCTGATTGATTAAATCCATGGCTTTTTTATAATCTTCAGCGGCCAGGGATTTGCTCTCCTCTAACCTGGCATCACCCCTAGTCCAACAGGCGTCAAAAACCGCTTTAGGCATTTTAGTCCTGACAAAATTCATCACCTCTTTAACTTGATGGACATTGTAAGAAGAAATAGTCATATTGATCATAATCTCAAAATCTTTGACTGTTTCTTTTAATTTCACCAGATTATTATAATTGGCAAGCGCTTTGGCAAATAAACCTGGCACGCCCCTGATATCGTCATGAGTTTGGCCCAAACCGTCTAAAGACAGGCACATTTTTAAATAAAGATTATTGGTAGTCCTTAAAATTTCCTCAACCACTTCTTTGGTTTTATCAACTAAAACAGAATTTGTCGGTATGCTTAAAAACTGCAGATTATTGTTTCTATCAAAAATCCTGGCTATGGCCGGCAGATCATTCCTTAAAGTTGGTTCGCCGCCAGTCAGAGTTAAGTATTGCAAAAAGCCGAAAGATTGGGAAATTTTTTCTATTTCTTCTAAGCTCAATTCTTGTCTTTGATCGGCTAAATCAATATCACGCCAATAAAAGCACATCTTGCATCTGGCATTGCAACGAGCAGTAACATATAAAATTATATAGGTTGGGGTTTTGGCAAATAATCCCCTCAATCCATTAACATATTTATTTTTAATCTTGCTTCTGATAATCTCCAATGGTTTTTTAATCAATAAAACGATAACCGAGGAGCCAGCGCCTAAAGCTGTTAAAAAACAGATATAAATATCTAAAATCGTAAAAGGCAATATAAAAATGGATTTCCTGTCTTTAATTAAAAATAAATAAAAGCCCAAATTATAATAAAGATAAATAATAAATAGCGCCGATAATAACCAAAGCCAAATTGGCCAGACAATGGCTAATAAGAAAACGGGTACTAAAGCAGCGGCTATCAAGGTTTTAATGCCTCTTTCCTGGGAAGAGTAAACCGGATCAAATTTTTTTCTTTTTAAAAATAATCTGATCCACTGCCAGCTTCTTTTTAAAGTTTTTTTGGTAGTTTGCTGGAAGGTCTCAAAGTGATGCATCACTTTAATATCTCTGACAATCAATAGCTTATGGCCGGCTTCGCTTAAGCGATAGCCGAATTCGAAATCTTCAACATCAGCTTTCTTATATTTCTCATTAAAATAGCCAACCGAATCAAAAATCTCCCTTCTGACAGCTGAACGCTCGGTAGTAAAGGAAGTTTGGTATTCAGCCGGCTTATTCCATAAATAATATTTATAAAGCGCCCAGTAAAAAGGCGTCGGGCCTGGATTTAATGGCACCTTATCTTTTATCATAATCACGCCGGCAATATCGTTTCGGCCCTTAAATACTTCAGCTAATTTAGCCAGTGCGTCATCGTCGCGAAAAGCCACATCAGCATCGATAAAAACAACTATCTCGCCTTGAGACGCTTTAATGCTGATATTTCTGGCCGCCGCCGGTCCGACATTAGGGCTTTGTTTAATTACTCGAGCTAAAAAATCACTAGCAATCTGGGCGGTGTTATCAGTTGAGCCATCATCAACAACGATGACTTCATAATCAGAAAATTTCTGTTTATAAACTGACCTTAGGCACTTGGCCAAGGTCTCTTGAGCATTATAAGCGGGAACAACAACAGAAAATAACATCTTATTAATTTTATAAATAAATTATCTTAATAATTGAAAAAAACCAATAAAAGGTGTAAAATAAGTTCATCAACTACATTAATTTTATGGTAAAAATCTTAAAAGTCAAGACCTACAATTTCCTACGCTGGACCGAGAAGTGGCTGAAAACTGATATGGTTTATTTTTCTCGTGGCGGCTTCTGGCTGACTGCCGGACAAATGTTTTCCTCCTTGTCCGCTTTTTTATTATCTATTGCCTTCGCCAATCTTTTACCCAAAGAAACTTATGGCACCTACAAATATGTTTTATCTATAGCCAGTATTTTATCTATTCCGACACTTTCAGGCATGACCACTTCCCTGGCCCAAGCCATAGCCAGCGGATCTGACGGTTCATTTATACCAGCCGTAAAAGCCAGAATTAAATGGGGACTTTTGGGCGCCTTAGCTAGTTTAATACTGGCCAGTTATTATTTTTACCAAGCTGACACTACCTTAACTATCAGTTTTTTAATGGCCGCCGTTTTTCTGCCATTCATGGACTCGTTTAATTCTTATGAGGCCATATTAGTGGGAAAAAAACTTTTTAAGACGTCCACTAAATACAATATAATAATGAAAGCAGCGGCAACAATTGGAATGATTAGTACTTTATATCTGACTAAAAATATCTTCTTAATTATTTTTTCCTATTTTATTCTCTACACAGTTTTACGATTTATTTTTTTGCAAATTACTATTTATAAAATAGAATTAAATCATCAACAAGATCCAAAAACAATTTCTTATGGCAAGCATTTAAGCCTAATGAATGTTATTAGCACCGCAGCTTCTCAATTAGATAAAATTCTAATTTTTAATTATTTAGGGGCTATAGAATTGGGCATCTACTCCTTTGCTATAGCTATGCCAGAACAAATCAAGGGTTTACTAAACAATATTCAAACATTAGCCTTACCTAAGTTTACTCAAAGTACTCATCGTGAAAATAGAAAGACGATATTGATTAAAATGCTTAAATTTTCTGTGATAGTATTCCCAGTTGTTATTATTTATATAATTACCGCTCCATATATTTTTAAATTATTCTTTCCCCAATACTTAGATGCTGTATTTTATTCCCAGATTTTTTCCCTTTCTTTACTGACCATACCGGCTGGTTTGCCAATAACCTTTTTACAATCGCAAGCAAATACTAAAAAACTTTGGCAATTAAATCTAATAACACCGATAACACAAATTATTGTTATGTTTATTGGTGTTTATTTTTATGGTCTAATGGGTGTAATTATGGCCAGAGTTATAAGCCGTATTATTAATTTTATTCTTTTTGTAAAAATGGTTGAAAAAAATAATTAAAAAAATTTTTGATAGTTATTAAATATTGCATTAATTTAAAATTTGCGATTAACGAATTTTAAAACATCTTCTGGTGAAAAATCCTCCGTCTTGACATAACATTTATTACCCGTAACATACAAATTACTTTCATTATAATCATCAGTTAAATAATTATTTTCTATACATACTTGGTGCAATTCTGTATTGGGAAATGGTTGAAAAATAAACCTTACTATCCTTTCAAAACCGCATCTTTTAGCGAAAGATAGGGTTTCTTCCATATCTTCTATTTTTTCCCCAGGCACACCGAACATAAAGCAACCCTCTGTATGTATATTTAACTTTTTACAAATATCAACTATATTTTTTACTTTGCTTAAATCAATATTCTTTTTAATGATATTATGAAGGACTCTATCACTACCTGATTCAATGCTTATTCTAATATCATTTAATCCAGCCCTTTTTAACCAAATTAGCACTTCTTCATCTAAGGTTGGAAGATAAATGCCAGAAGTATCACTTAGAGTAATATTATAATCCCTTTCAATTATTCCTTTACAAATTTTTATTATCCTGTCTTTAGAAACATTGAAATTATCATCTATAATATTAATGTGTTTTATTCCGTATTTTTTAACCAGTATATCTATTTCTTCTAAAACATTTTCGGCTGTTCTGAAACGCCAACTCCTACCCCAGATATTTTTAACAGCACAGAAAGTGCAATTATTAGGACAGCCCCTGGAAGTAGAAATGTCAGCTATGGGCATTTTATTTTCTCTGTGTTGATTAAAAAAATAATAATAAATATCGCAAACTAATGGCAATGATGTTACAAATGAAGCGGAAATAATACTGAATTTGTAATTAAAATTATTCTTTTTAAACAATGAATAAATATATTTAAATACATTCTGCTTAGAGTAGTTTTTATACAATTTTACATCCCTAAATGGAATTGGCAATATGTTCAAATCTCTTATTAATTCTCTTGGCTTGTTAACTATTGTTTTATTATTTTTTTTATAAGCAATTCCATCTATATTATCTAAATTATTTAAGTTATCTAACACTTCTTTTAGAGTTATTTCTCCCTCACCAAAAACCACTATATCAATATTTTTATTATCATTTAAAACTTTTTGTGGGTGAGTTGACGGATACGAACCGCCTACTATTATTTTAATATTGGCATCTATATCCTTGATGGAATCTATAACCATATTAACACTATTACTTTGAGTAGAAAACAACCAACTTATCCCTATAACATTGGGTTTATATTTTTTTATTTTCTTTTTAATTTCTGATAATTTTATACCTTGAAATATTTTATCTGGATAATCTTTTAGCTCCCAATATTTATTCCAACCATTAGAAATACAGTCAATGACATTTGTTTCGTGATATGGAGATATGAAAGCGGCCAAAGATTCAATGCCAAGTGGTTCATCAATGAATCTTGGAAAATAATGTTTTTCTACTTCAAATGGAGTTCTAATTAAAAGTATTTTCATTTATTTTTTAGAAATTATCTTAAATTAAAAAAAATTATTTCTCGCTGATTTTAACAATAATGCCGCGGCCAAATAGTTTGGGAAAAATATCTTTCAGTAAAATAAGATCGCCATATATCACTAATTGGTCAAGTTGAAAGCCCAGAGCTTTAACCCACCATTTCATATCTTTCACTGTCCAAAAACGTAAATGTTCACCGGGATGAGAAATCCACTGCAAAGGAAACCGGCCTAACAAAAAACGAAGCCGGTGAATATAATAACCGGAATTAGGAACTGAAAAAATCATGGCTTTTCTGGCCTTGTTTTTTATTTTATTGATAAATTCTTCCGGATTGGATAAATGTTCAATTATTTCAAAACCAGTTATATAATCAACTGCCGGCAAATTTTCCAATTCATTTAATTTAGTGATGTCCATTTTAATTGTTTCGATGCCCAACGTTCGGGCCCTGGCTAAAATATCTTCACTGACATCCACACCAATTCCTTTAATATTTTTTTTATCAGTTAGGTATTTTAAAACTGCGCCGTCTCCGCAGCCAAAATCCAAAACACTGGAACCAGGTTCAATCATTTCCAGAACATAGGCCATTCTCATTTTTTGCCAGGCTGACAAAACTGGTTCGCCGGTTTGCCTTTTCTTACTCCAATAATAATCATAACTAACCGAATAATTATCTAATTGGCTTATCGGATATTTTGCCAATGACAGAATATCTTGCTTGATAATATATAATATTTTTTTTAGATTCATATTATTAGTAGATTGAAAATTGATTCATCTATTCGTGGGAATATTCTAACGACTATATTGTTTATATTTATCAATAAATTTATTAACTATATTTGACCAATCATGTTCACGAGCATAAGCTTTGCCAGCTTCACCCATTTGCTGCCTTAAACTATCGTTATCTAATAATTGCGAGATTTTATTGGCAATATCATCTATGTCTTCATTTTTAGCAATTAGACCCGTCTGACCATCAACGACCGCATCTCTAACGCCGCCGGCCGCTGCCGCCACGATAGGTTTGCCACAAGCACCGGCTTCTAAATAAACTATGCCAAAGCCCTCAAATTTTAAATCGGTGCTTAATTTAGGCGTATGGACATAAATATCACACAAATGAAAATATTTAATTATATCTGTATCATTGACTCGACCCAAAAATTCCACTTGCTTACCCAGTTCTAAATCTTTAACTAATTTTTTTAAAAATCCTTCATGCTTGCCATCACCAACTATCAGATATTTAACATTTGGATATTTATCTTTTATTTTGGCTAAGGCGTAAATCACTAAATCATGGCCTTTGCGCGGAATTAATTTGCCAACAGTTAATAATATTCTTTTGTTAGTATATCTATTTTTCAATTCAGCCACATTCGGCTGATTAGCAAATTTAGAAAAATTTACTCCTCCATGAATAACAGAAATGTTGTAATCTTTTTTAGCATATTCTTGTATTTTGTCTTTGGTAAACTGGCTAATGGCGATTATTTCTTGAGCTTGGTCATAAGACCATTTTAATAAATATTTAGCCGGCCATTGAATCAGAGGAGCTACGGCATAAGTACCATAAGCATTCATTATAAATAGCAGATTATTTTTTTTGGCGCAACGAGCTATCATAAAAGACAAGGGATACTCAATGAGACAATGAACCAGAGTAAATTCAGATAGATCAATAATCTTAAAATATTGCCAAATATACCAGTGCCAAATAGCCCAGCCTGGACCCTTGGAATCACTAAGACCTAAAATCGGTTTGGGCAAAATATATCTGATTTCATATGGCATATCTTCTCTAATAGTTGACCGACCTTCTCCCGGCGTCTGGGGTAAAAACAAAACGAAATCAATACCCCGCTTATAAAGCGCCTGGCAATATTCATAAGTAAAGTTGCCAGTGCCAAAAGTCCTATCAAAATCAAAGGAAAAAATCGCTATTTTCATGATATTTCAATTTTAACAACTTATTTAAAGACATAAATTACAAGCTATATTTCTTATATTTATCAATAAATTTATCAATAATGATTGACCAATTATGTTGTTTAGCATATTCCCGGCCAGCTTCGCCCATCTTTCTTCTTAAATTATCATCATCTAATAGTTGGGAGATTTTATTAGAAATATCATCAATATCTTCATTTTTAGCAATCAATCCGGTTTGACCATCAACTATTGCATCTCGAATACCACCAGCATCAGCAGCTATAACTGGCTTGCCACAGGCTCCGGCCTCTAAATAAACTAGGCCAAAACCCTCAAATTTAAGATCACGGGAAAATTTTGGCGTATGAACATAAATATCGCATAAATAAAAATATTTCATTATATTATCATGTTCAATCCTACCCAGAAATTCCACTTGATTAGTTAATTGTAAATCTTCTGTCATTTTCTTTAAAAAACTTTCCTTTTTACCATCACCTATTATCAGGTATTTAATATTTGGATATCTGTCTTTTAGTTTAGCTAGAGCTTGGATAACTAAATCATGGCCCTTGCGAGAAATTAATTTACCAACAGTTAGTAATATTTCATGATTAGCATATTTATTTTTTAAGTCAGCCATATCCAGCTGATTGGCAAACTTAGAAAAATCTATTCCATTATGGATAATAAAAATATTATAATCTTCCTTGGAATATTCCTTAATCTTATCTTTAGTAAATTGACTAGGAACGATTATTTCTTTGGCCTGATTATAAGACCATTTTAATAAATACTTGGCTGGCCACTGGGCGAGTGGTGTTATTGCATAAGTTCCTTGTGCACCCATAATAAAAGGTAGATTATTTTTCTTAGCGCATCTAGCCACCATAAAGGACAATGGGTATTCAAAAAGACAGTGCACTAAACTGAATTCGGATAAATCTATGATCTTGAAATATTGCCAAATATACCATTGCCAAAAAAACAATTTTTGACCCCTAGATTCCCTAAAACTTAAAATCGGCTTAGGTAAAATATATTTAACTTTAAAGGGTAGATCTTCACGATTAGTGGATCTACCATCACCTGGTATGTCAGGAAGGAATAAAACAAAATCAATACCTTTTTTATATAGCGCAAAACAATATTCATAAGCGATATTACCAGTACCGAAGGTCCGATCAAAATCAAAGGAAAAAACAGCTATTTTCATGATATTTTTGATTTAACTAATTTAATGAATCTTAGGTAAAATTTAAGTGTCAAAAAATAATAACTGCCCATCAAATACCTATACTTGTAATGAAAACGGTATAATTTGG
>MHIM01000024.1 GCA_001817505.1 Candidatus Buchananbacteria bacterium RIFCSPLOWO2_01_FULL_39_33
AGCGCCGCCTTAGGCATCAACCAACAAATAACTTATCAAGGCAAGATAGCCAATTCTTCCGGCGTTTCGGTCTCCACTAATAATTATGGTTTCCAGTTCCAACTCTATGACGAGGCCAGCGCCGGCACTCTGCTTTGGGAAGAAACTTGGACCGCCACTACCACCGCTGGAGCAGTTAGTATCGCCCGAGGCGTCTTCTCAATTAACTTAGGCACTTCTACTTCGCTTTCCACTGTTGATTTCAATTCCAATTCTCTATTCCTGTCAGTTAAATTTGACGCTGATGGCGATGGCGGTTTTGAAGAGACCTTCTCGCCCAGAAAAAGAATCACTTCCTCGCCTTACGCCTTCAATGCTGACACTGTTGATGGCTTGCACGCCACTACCACCGCTACTGCTGGACAACTCTTGGCTTTGGATACTAATAAAGGCCTAAGTTTGAATGGCGTAACTACCACTGATTCTTTCTATGGTGGTGGCTACGCTTCTACTACTTTGGGCTTCTTTACTCAAGGCAATCTCTGGGTGGGCGGTAATGCCACTTCCAGCCATTTAGCCGTTACTGAACTTTGTCTTGGCAATGATTGTGAGACCGCTTGGCCAAGCAGTAGCAGTGGTTCTTCCGGCGCTTGGTACGCCTTTGACGCTACCGCTTTAAGTCCCACCTCCACCCGCGGCATCTTGGTTAACGCTGCTTCTTCCACCATCACTAACTTAGTGGTTAACACCGCTACTACTTCTAATTGGTTAAACATTGGCACTTACGATGTCATCGCTAATCTGGGCGCTACCATGGGCGCTGGGGATCTCTATGTCGGTCGAAACGCTACGACTTCTGGCAATTTGACAGTTAGCGGCACTACTAATTTAGCATCGGCTTCCACTACCGGAACTTTTTATGCTGGTGGTTATGCTTCTTCTACTTTGGGTCTGTTCACTCAAGGCAATGGCCATTATGGCAGTAATCTGACAATTGATGGCAACGCCACCACTTCCGGCTACTTGGTTTTAGGCGCTGTCAATCCTAATATTAATTTAGCGGCTGGTTCCTTATGGGCCTCCTTTGCCACTACTTCTCAAGCCACTTCCACTTTTGGTTATTTTGCCGATCACTTGAAAGTGGCTACTACCACTAAAGCGGATGGTAAAAAATTAATTGTCGGTGGCACAAGTTATTTTAGTAATACGATGTCAGTTGTAACGGACAGTAGTGTCACAAATTCCTCTTTAATTATTAGGTCGGTTACAACATCTGGCACCAACCGTTTGCCTTTAAGGGTCCACGCCGTTGATGGGGTGGAAGAAGGCAATCCAACTCTAATCGGCTCGGAAGTCGCTTTGTTTCAAAGGAATTGGAGTAATGCTTTCGGAGCGAGTATTGCTATTGTCGGTGGCTCGGCTGGCAATTCTCAAGTTTTTCTTGGCGATAAAGATGATATTGATATCGGGCGCCTTCTTTATAGACACGCTACTAATTCTTTGGAATTGATAACCAATAACACTACCAATTTGACAATTTCCAGTAATGGTTTGGATATAGCCGCTAACGCCACTACTTCGGGTTGGCTCAATGTCGGCACGACTAATGTAGTTGGCTTGTTAGGTTCTAATATCGGAGCTGGGGATCTTTATGTTGGCAGGAATGCGACCACCTCTGGCAATCTGACGGTCTTGGGTTGGGCTTCGACTACTTTAGGTCTCTTTACTCAAGGCAATCTCTGGGTGGGTGGTAATGCTACTACTTCTCATTTAGCCGTTACCGAACTTTGTCTTAATAACGATTGTGAAACCGCTTGGCCGACAGGCGGTAGTAGTTTGCAAAATTGGGTTGGCACATCTTGGGGAGTGGATTTAACTCCAACTTCCACTTCAGCCGGCATCTTCGTTAAGGCCAGTTCAACTATTGAAAATAATTTTAGAGTTCAGGGTAATACCACCACCACCGGCAACTTCACCGTCGGCACGTCAACCTTGGTTATCCAACATGATTCTTCAGCGGCTGATAACGCCTTCATTGGTATTGGCACTGCCAATCCAACGCAGATGTTGCACTTATCGGCCTTTAGTGATGCTGTTATTCGCTTTGAAACTAAAGATGATTTGACTAGTGATGGGCCGAATAATCCAGCCGCGGCCACTTCCAGCGCTTTAATTGGTACGGCGGCCTGGAGCGATGAAACTAATGTTTTTACTAGTAATAACAGCAGAGCGAGTGTTGCTCTTCAAGGTATTGCTTCATGGAAATATTCTCACTATTTAACTGCTACTTCCACTGGTTTTTCTCTTCCCAGTACTGCTGTGGTTAAGGGCATCCAAGTTGAGGTGGAAAAAAGTGATAGTTCAGGAGTTGACTGTTATGATAACGCCGTTAAAATAATTAAGGACGGTGTTATTGGCAGTACGGATAGATCAGATAGTAACCTATGGCCCGCCACTGCCTCTGAGGCCTATACCACTTATGGCGGTCCTAATGACCTCTGGGGCGAGGACTGGACTTATGACGATATCAATGCGACTGACTTTGGTTTGGCGTTTTCAGCCAAGTGTTTTAATATCAGAATCGCCTACATTGATCATATCCGCTTTACGGTCTACTACAGCGAGGGGGTTGACTGGGCCGTGGGCAGTGACGTGAGTCAAAGTTCCGCGTTTAAGATTTCCGGTTCATCACAGCTGGGTTCCAACGATTATATCACTGTCAGCGCTACCGGCAATGTCGGCATTAGTACTTCCACTCCCTCTTTCTTGTTGCAGGCCGGCAGTATTGGCGCTGGCACCTACTTTAGCGTTGACAGTTCTGGTAACGCCACCACTTCCGGACGCTTAGTAGTCGGCACGACTGCCGCCTGGGGCGCGCCTACTTCTACTTTAACCGTTATCGGTTCCGGTATGTTCACCAAGGGCTTGATAGTTGGCGATAACGCCACTACTTCCGGCTATATGATTGTAGGCACTACTAATCCAACTTTTAATTTATCGGCTGGTGATATGTTAATGGGAGGCGATTTATATGTTCAAGGCAATGATATAAATATGGGGCCATCAGTAGCTGTAAAAATTGACACTACCATATCAAAAGGCTTCTCTGGAGTTGGCTCTGGCAGCTCTGGCGGTCTAGGAGGAGATGTGAGTATTGGCGATGGTGGTGTGGCGGGTACTGGCATCGGTGATAATGATGGTGGCGCCGGTGGCACGATTACTCTAGCTAGTGGCAGTGATTCAGATGCTTCCCAAGCTGGTGAAACTGGCGGAATTGGCGGCACGATTACCATGGTGTCTGGCGGTCAGAGTTTTTCCGGCTATGCCAACGACGGCACGGTTAATATCGGCAATTCAGCCGGTCAAAAAAACGCCTCGTTCTATGTCTATGGCAATGCTACCACTTCCGGTTATTTAGTTATCGGTACCACCAATCCAGCTGGCTTTAATGCCAGCGCCGGTGATTTGTATCTGGGTGGCAACGCTACTACTTCCGGCCGGCTGACGACCGTTCAGACCTATAATGAAACCACTGCCGATGCCGCTAATGTCTATATTGATTCCACCGGTAAATTATTCCGTTCCACTTCTTCCAAAAGATATAAATATAATATCAATTATAACGGCATTGACGGCAGTTTGCTTTATAAATTAAAGCCAGCTTCTTATACCGACCATGCCGGCCAAGAATTCATCGGCTTTGTGGCGGAAGATGTGGCCGAAGTTGAACCACGGCTGGTTTTATTTGACCAACAGGGTCAACCAGACGCTTTACATTATGGCAATTTTGCCGCTCTCTTAACCAAGGCCATCCAAGATCAGCAATTAGAAATAGCCGATTTGCAAGCCAAAATTAATTCTACCGCTTCTTCAACTCCCAGCCAAACATTTATTCAGGTGGTTGATAATTACACTTCGGATGTTGAAACACTGGCTGTTAGGCAGGTTGCTAATTTTTATGGCACAATCATGGTTGTCGGCGAAGCCGGCTTTATCAGTAAAGTGACTTTTGCCAGTGATATTGAAGTCAAGGGCAAGATTTATGCCTCTAAAGACCAGGCCGGTGGCGTTGTTATTCCGGCTTTTGCCACCAGCACTGAAGTAATTTTTGAGAATGAGTATTGGTCGGTTCCTCGGCTTGTGGCTACGGCTCAAGATAATTTAGAGAGCAAGAATTTTTGGATATCCGATAAGACCGCCAAGGGTTTTCGGCTCAATATGAGCCCGATGATGAATAAAGATATTAAGTTTGATTGGATCGCTTTGGCGGTTAAAGGTGAAAATGAGGCCGAGGGCTTACTGCCACAGGTGGCGGGTGAGAGTGTTACTGTCGGCTGCACTGATTCTTTAGCTATTAATTATAATCCGCTGGCGACAGCCGATGACGGCTCTTGCCAATATCCGCTAGCCGAACCAATGGTCGTTTCTTCTACTCTTGAAATTATTATCAGTGGTTGCACCGATCCAACGGCCAGTAATTATAATTTATCAGCCACAGCCGATGACGGCTCTTGCCAATATCCGTTAGCCGAATTAATCGTTGTTCCTTCCACTCTTGAAATTATTGAGCCCCGGCCAGAAATAATTCCTGTCATAGATTCTGTCCCTGACTCTGAACCGGTTGTAGCCCCGATGACCGAACCTGTGTCTGAACCTGTTCCGGTGGTTGAAGAACCTGTAGCTATTTAATTAAGTTGCAGAATTCCCCTGTCTTTTAAGACAGAGGATGAATGTGACACTATTCCGAGCGAAGCGCCATTTTACTATTGTCATCCCCGATCATCTCCTGTCATCCCCGCGAAGGCGGGGAACCAGTGATAAAATTCACCAAAATTATGTACAAATATTATTATGTCTATATCTTAGCTAGTAAACGCAATGGCACTTTATATATTGGGATGACCAATAATTTAGTCAGAAGAGTTTGGGAACATAAGAATAAAATTTTTAAAGGTTTTACCAATAAATATAATGTTAATAAATTAGTTTATTATGAAATTTTTGAAAATGTGAATGAAGCTATTGGTTATGAAAAGAGAATTAAAAAATGGAATAGATTATGGAAATTAAGAATTATAGAAGAGAAAAATTCAACTCGGGAAGATTTATCTGAAAAAATAAGTATTGTTTAAGATTTTTATTTTTGGGTCTAGATTCCCGCCTCCGCGGGAATGACAAAAGGGTACGGGAATGACAAAAAGGTACAGGCACGACAACGGATATTAGAATGACAAAAGATATCAGTATGGAAAGAAATGACAAAAAGGTGTGGGAATGATAAAAGGGTACGGGAATGACAAAAACCTTTTTTTATATTAAACTTAATAAGTTAAAATTTACTTGAAATTCTCATTTTATGGTTTATCGAAGAAGAAAAAACAATGTTTTTGCTTGGCCCGGCCGAAGAAGAAGGCGAAGCCGAAACCAGTTTGATGTTCGCAATCTGCGAGGCGGTTTTGGTTTAGATTGGGGTCTATCATCAGAGACCAAAAAAGGTATTATAATCATCGTTCTATTTGTTTTGGCGGCTTTAAGCTCTTTAGGTCTTTTTGATTTAGCCGGCGATTTTGGCCAGATGATAATTAGAGTCCTGTCTTGGCTGTTAGGGGCCTTAAAATGGCTGTTTCCGGTCATGGCTTTGCTTTTTGGCTACTTTATGTTGCGGGCTGATAAATACCAAGTGAAAGTGGTAAATTATCTGGGCGCGATTTTTTTAATCTTGGGGTTAACCACTCTCTGGCATTTGCCGTTTAATATGGAGCAAGCCGTTTTCGCCGCCAACCAAGGCCTGGGTGGGGGCTATGTCGGTCTGATTTTATTCTGGCCACTTCTTAAATTTATGGGTTTTTGGGGAGCGCTAGTGGTGTCTTTGGCTATTTTTTTAATCGGCGTTCTTTTAACTTTTGAAACTTCGCTCTACGGCCTGATGTGGCCGGTCAAATTATTTAAATTTGTCTATAGTCGATTTGCCAAGATGACTGAAAGGAGAAAAATAAAGATGGATGATGATTATGAAGAGGAAGAAGACCGGGCTGAAATTGAAGAAGAACTTGAAAGTGAAACCAAAGCGGGAGAAGATATGAAAGATTATTCAGAACCGCAATTTGTCAGAAAAGATGTCAAGGCCTTTGATTTAGACGATGAAGAAATGCCCAAAATAGCCAAGCCTAGAAAATTCGGCAGAAAAATAGAATTGCCCCTGGAATTGTTGGTCAGCAAATCGGGCAAGCCCACCAGCGGCGACATTAAATCAAACCAATTTATCATTAAAAAAACTCTGTCCAATTTCGGCATAGAGGTTGATATGGGCGATGTTAATGTCGGTCCGACTGTCACTCAATACACTTTCCGTCCGGCTGATGGCGTTAAGCTGTCCAAAATTACCAATTTAAACAGCGATTTGGCGCTGGCCTTGGCGGTCCATCCCATTAGGATTGAAGCGCCGATTCCCGGCCGGTCTTTGGTCGGCGTGGAAGTTCCCAACCAAATGGCGGCTAAAGTGACGATGAATGAAATTTTGGCCGGCAAGAAATTTAAAGAAAGAGAAAATAATTTAATGCTGGTCTTAGGCAAGGATGTCAGCGGTCAGCCGTATTTGGTTCAGCTGGACAAGATGCCTCATCTTTTGATTGCTGGCGCCACCGGCTCGGGCAAATCGGTTTGCATTAATTCCATAATCACCAGCTTGCTTTATCAAAACAGCCCCGATGAATTGAAATTCATTTTAGTTGATCCCAAAAGAGTGGAACTGCCGGTTTATAATGGCATTCCTTATCTTTTAACGCCGGTTATCACTGATGTCAAAAAAACCATTAACGCCTTGAAATGGACGGCGGTGGAAATGGAAAGAAGATTTGAGGTTTTGGCCAGAGCCGGCCAGAGGAATATCGCCGCTTATAATAAAGCCGCTGATGATAAATTGCCTTATATTATTTTTATCATTGATGAGCTGGCTGATTTAATGTCTACCGCTCCCAATGATATAGAAGCGGGCATTGTTCGGCTGGCCCAAATGGCCCGAGCGGTGGGGATTTATTTGGTCTTGGCCACCCAAAGGCCATCGGTGGAAGTTATTACCGGCTTAATTAAAGCCAATATCCCGGCCAGAATCGCTTTTTCGGTCGCCTCATTGATAGATTCTAGGACGATTTTAGATGTCTCGGGCGCCGAGAAATTGGTCGGCCGCGGCGATATGCTTTATATCGGCCCGGAGACCAGCAAGCCCAAACGGCTTCAGGGCGTTTATATTTCTGACCGGGAAACCCACAACATTATAAACTATATCAAGCAGCAGGGAACAGCCGATTATATTGAGGAGGTGGTGGAAAGGCAAGCCGGTCCAAGCCAGTTGAGCGGCGGTTTTTATGATGATGGCGGAGAGGCGCTGCTTAGCCAGACGAAGGATATTATTCGCGAGTCAGGTAAAGCCTCGGCCTCGCTACTACAAAGGCGTCTTAAAATCGGTTATGCCCGAGCGGCCCGGATCTTAGATTTGCTTGAAGAACAAGGGCTAATCGGGCCGGCTGACGGAGCCAAACCGCGGGAAGTTTTTTTAGAAAAATTAGGCGGAATCAGTGCCTTGGAATTTTCAGCCAGAGAGCATAATTTAACCGGAGAATTGGAGCCCTTTAATGATAACCGGCCGGTGCCGGCAGATCTGTTAGACCCAGACGAAGAAGATAATGAAGATGATGAAAATGATGATAGCACTAATTTTAAAGATGATACTAATGAAGAAGAAAATAATAATCAAAATTTAGTTGAAACAAGTGAAACCAAGGAGGAGTCAGTCATTGCAGAAGCAGAAAATGAGCCGGCAGAAACTGATTCTAAAAACCAGAAAATAAATCCGTCAGCCGGCGGCCAGAAATTTTTTTCCGAGGATGAGTGGACTTAGCTTAAGAAAATATGGCTAAAAAAATCAACCTAGCCAAAACAGTGGGAGAAATACTGACTGAAGCCAGAATCAGCCGGCAGATCCATTTGGATGAGGCGGCCAAGGATTTGGGCGTGCCCTTCAGGTATCTTGAGGCCTTGGAACATGATAATTTAAAAGATTTGCCTGCCTGGTCTTATATTAATAATTTGTTGAAAAAATATTGCCATTATTTGAAAATAGATTTTGCTAATTGTTGGAACCAGCTAAAAAATAATCCTGATTTCAGAGGTCGAAAAAAAAATAAGGAGGTAGAAAAAAAACATCTTAGGTCCTGGCCAAAATTAACCAGAAAAATTACGATCTGGCTGTTAATAATTGTTATCTTAATCTTTTGGGCGCTGAAAGTGGCAAAAATATTTTCACCGCCTGTTTTAGAGATAAGTTATCCACTGGACGGCTCCCTAGTCAGTGAAAAGCAAATAACTTTAAGAGGGCATTCGGCCAAGGAAGTGGAGCTGATTGTCAATAATAAGGAGATATTTGTTGATGATAACGGCAATTTTGAAACCATTGTTGATTTGCAAAAAGGCCTGAATTTGATTAAGATAACTGCCAAGAAAAGGTATAGCCGAATCCAGGAAAAAGAAATTAAATTATTATTTAAAGATTAAGTTGAATATAAATTATGTCCCAAAAATCCAAAATGAAGGAGGGTGAGATCAATGAAAAAATTAAAGCCGTGGGCGCTGCCATTGACCAGATTAGGGAGAGATTTGGCGAGGGTTCAATAATGAAATTCGGCGAGGCCAGGACGATGCAGGTCCCGGCTATTCCTACCGGTTGCTTGTCGTTGGATATCGCTTTGGGAGTTGGCGGCGTGCCCCGGGGGCGAATAATTGAAATTTTCGGTCCTGAAGCGTCGGGTAAGACCACTTTGGCCCAGCATATTGTAGCCGAGATTCAGAAAGCGGGCGGCGTGGCGGCCTTTGTTGACGCCGAACACGCGCTGGATCCGGATTACGCTAAAATAATCGGTGTCAATATTGATGATCTTTTTATCTCCCAGCCGGATACCGGCGAACAGGCCTTGGAAATCGTTGAGACCTTAGTCCGTTCCAATGCGGTGGATGTGATTGTGGTGGACAGCGTGGCCGCTTTGGTACCCAAAGCGGAGATTGAAGGGGATATGGGCGATTCGCATATGGGGCTTCAGGCCCGACTAATGAGCCAGGCCTTAAGGAAATTAACAGCGGCTATTGCCAAAAGCAATACGGTTTTGATTTTCATCAATCAGACCCGGTTGAAAATCGGTGTTTTTTTTGGCAATCCAGAAACCACCACCGGCGGCACGGCTTTGAAATTTTATTCTTCAATCAGGGTTGAAGTCAGGCGCAGCGCTCAAATCAAACAAGGCGAGAAGAATATCGGCAATCGCGTCAAAGTTAAAGTCGTTAAAAATAAAGTGGCGCCGCCTTTTCAAACCTGCGAGTTTGATATTATGTATAATGAGGGCATTTCTATTTCCGGCGATGCCATTGATTTAGGGGTGGCTTACGGGGTGGTCGCCAAAAATGGCAATTCTTATTCATTAGGCGAAGAGAAGTTAGGCGTGGGCCGGGAAAACGCTAAAAAATATCTTAAAGACAATCCCCAGCTGATTGATAGGATTAAAAAATCAGTTTGGGAGGAGGTAGGCAGAAAGAGAGCCGAAGAAGAATAACTGGGGAATAGGAAACATGAAACAGGAAAATATTTCTTTAATAAAAAATAGCCTGATAAAATTTCAGGCTATTTTTTAGGTCAAATATTTTTTTAAATATTGCCCGGTATAACTCTTTTTAACTTTAGACACTTCCAGCGGCGTGCCCTGGGCAACTATTTCACCGCCGGCTCGTCCGCCTTCCGGACCCAAATCAATTAGCCAGTCGGCGCATTTTATCACATCTAAATTATGCTCAATAATTAGAACCGAGTTGCCTTTGTCAACCAATTGGTTTAAAACCTGTAATAATCTTTTAACATCGTCAAAATGCAAGCCAGTGGTCGGCTCATCTAAGATGTATAAAGTTTTACCGGTCGGCCGGCGGGAAAGTTCAGTCGCTAATTTTACTCTCTGGGCTTCACCGCCCGATAAAGTCGTGGCGCTTTGCCCCAATTTCAAATAGCCCAAACCGACTTCTTCTAAGATAGATAGCTTATCAATTATTTGCTGGTGGGAATTGAAAAATTTCCTGGCTTCAGCCACCGACATCGCCAGAATGTCGGCGATATTTTTACCTTCGTAATGTATTTCTAAAGCGGCTTGGTTGTATCTTTTGCCGTGGCATTCTTCGCATTCCATATAAACATCAGGCAGAAATTGCATTTCAATTTTTACTGAGCCATCGCCCGAGCAGGTCTCGCAGCGACCGCCGCCTTTGACGTTAAAACTAAAATGTCCTTGTTTAAAACCGCGCACCTTGCTTTCCGGCAAGCTGGCATAAAGATCTCTAATATAGGTAAAAACACCAGTGTAGGTGGCCGGATTAGAGCGAGGCGTTCGGCCAATAGGCGATTGGTCGATATCAATAACCTTATCCAGATTTTCCAAGCCCTTAATTTCTTTATGCTGGCCGGGCAAATCTTTGGTGCGGTAGAATTTATTGGCCAGCGCTTTGGCTAAAATCTCGGTCATTAAAGTTGATTTGCCGCTACCGGAAACACCGGCAATGCAAACCAATTTACCCAAAGGAATTTTAACATCAATATTTTTCAAATTAAATTCTTTAGCGCCTTTAATTTCTATGAATTTGCCGTTACCCGGACGGAAACTTTTTGGCGCTTTAATGACTTTGGCGCCAGACAAATATTGTCCGGTAATGGATTTTTTATTCTTTTTTATTTGTTCAAAAGTGCCATCAGCTACAATTTCCCCGCCTAAAGAGCCAGCACCCGGGCCGACATCAATTAAATAATCAGCTGAAGCCATCATTTGTTCATCGTGTTCAACCACAATAACCGAATTGCCTTTATCGCGCAGTTTTTTTAAGGTGTTGATTAATTTAGCATTGTCTTTGGCGTGTAAGCCGATTGAGGGCTCATCTAAGATATAGGTGACTGATTCCAAACCCGAACCGATCTGGGTGGCCAGTCGGATTCTTTGGGCTTCGCCGCCGGCCAGAGTATTGGCGCTGCGGCTTAAAGTCAGGTAATTCAAGCCGACATTTTGCAGAAAACCGATTTTTTTAACAATTTCTCTGATAATTTGTTTGGAAATTTTTCCTTCCCGAGAAAAGGCCTTCCACTTTTTAGCCAATTCCTCAAACCACTGCACTAATTTATCAATATCCAAATTACTGACCTCAGCGATTGATTTTTTTTCTATGGTAACCGCCAAGGCCTCGGGCTTCAAGCGTTGGCCGTGGCAGGCCGGACAAGTGGCGGTGCGCATATAATCTTCCAAGGTTTTTTGCAAGTATTCCGATTTAGTGTCTTTATATTTGTTTTCAATGAATTTAATCAAACCCTCAAAGATAATTTTTTCTCCATTAATCTCATAAACTTTATCGCCAGTGCCTAAAAACAATATTTCCAGCGCTTTAGCCGGCAGTTCGCTGACCGGCAGATTTAGACCAAATTTATTTTCCTTGGCCACTTGTTCTAAAAGTTGGAAATTGGAATTTTGGGAGGCGAAATTTCTAGACCAGGGCTTGATGGCGCCTTCAGCCAGAGTCAATCTTTTATTGGGAATAATCAAGTCCGGATCGGGCACCAGGCGGATGCCTAAACCCCGACAATCAGAACAAGCGCCGAAAGGCGAATTAAAAGAAAAAGTCCGCGGTTCAATTTCGGCGATGTTTTCGCCGCAGTTATGGCAAACATAATAAAGATTGAATGGCAGATTTTTATCTTTTTCCGGCAAAAAAACATTTAAGAAGCCATTGCCGAAGTCCAAGGCCAAGGCGATAGCTTTCGCCAGTTGCTGGAAATCTTGATCATTTTTATTTTTTTTCTTAATTTCTAAAGAAATAACAATCGTGTCTATTAAAATTTCAATCGTGTGATTGATATTTCTATCCAGTTTCAATTCTCTGGCTTCGCGAATATTATAAAAACTGCCATCAATTCTTAGGAGCTCGTAATTAGCTCGATTAATGGCTTCAATTTGCTTGGTATGAGAGCCCTTTTGGTTTGAGACCGCCGGTGATAGCAATTGGATTTTGGCGCCCAGCGGCAATTCAGTGATTTTAGCCAGTATCTGGGCCGGAGTTTGTTTGGTAATTGCTTGGCCGCATTGATGGCAATGAACTAAGCCGACCTTAGCGTAGAGCAATCTTAAATAATCATAAATTTCGGTAATGGTACCCACAGTAGAACGCGGATTAACGGAGGAAGATTTCTGGTCAATGGCGATAGTCGGCGATAAGCCCTCAATATTATCAACGTCCGGTTTATCCATTAAATCCAAAAATTGCTTGGCATAAGATGATAAACTTTCGGCGTATCTTCTCTGACCCTCGGCATAAATCGTGTCAAAAGCCAGTGACGATTTGCCCGAGCCCGACAAGCCGGTGATAACCACTAATTTATTTTTAGGGATATCAACATTAATGTTTTTTAAATTGTTAACGCGGGCGCCGGTTATTGAGATTTTATCTCGCATAAGGAGTTGAGCTTTAAATTAAATCAATTCTCATTATAGCTGATCCTTGATTCATTGTCAAAAGGAGATAGTAGCCGGTAATCAGTAATTAGAAATAGGAAATAAGAAATAAGAAATTAGGGGTTTTATAAATAAAAAATGAACATATGAAAAATTAAAATAATCCCCTCCTTTTTAAGGAGGGGTAAGAGGAGGCTGCTGAAGTTTAACCTAATTAAAGCAAGTTAAAATCCCTAATATTTTTTTCAGCCAAGGCCTGAATTTTGGCTATTTCTTTCTGGCCCTCTGGTGACTTGAATAAATGCTTGAATCTTTTTTGCAACTTGAGGAAATTTTCTACCGGCACTTTTTTGGTGATTTTCTGCGCCTTAATTAGTTCGCCATTAACATATTCAACTATTGGATAAAAACCCGATTGCACCGCCAGTTGCGAAGTGCTTAGAGTGTCTTTGGGCTCAATGCCCCAGCCGGGCACGCAAGGCGTATAAATTTGCAGATATTTCGGTCCTTTGATGGACAAGGCCTTCTTGGTTTTAGCGATGATATCCAGGGGGTAACCGGTAGTAGCAGTAGCGACATAAGGCAAGTTGTGGGCCAGGGCGATTCTAATCATATCTTTTTTGGGTAAGTCAGAGCCCCAAGATTTATTGCCAGCCGGAGTGGTAGAAGTGGCAGCAGCCAGCGGAGTGGCGCCACTGGATTGATAACCGGTATTTTGGTAGGCCTCATTGTCATAGCAGACATATAAAATATTTTCACCCCTTTCCCACATACCGGAAATATGAACCAAACCAATATCAAAAGTCGCGCCATCGCCGCCGATGGCGATAACATTAATTTTATCAGCCAACCCCTTAACTTTTAAAGCCGCTAAAATTCCTGAAGCCACCGCCGCCGGATTTTCAAATAAACTGTGAATCCAGGGCTGTTTGTAGGAGGTCATCGGGTATTGGGTGGTGGTTACTTCGCTGCAGCCGGTGGCGTTGGTAACAATGGTGTTGGGTCCGGCCGCATCCAAAACCAAACGAGCGGCGACAATCATGCCGCAACCGGCGCAAGCCGTGTGGCCCGGGTTCAAGAGATGAGACAGGGGGGATTTGTATTTAGTTTTAATATCTTGAGGCATAAAATATTTTAGGAATTTTCAATTTCTAATTTTCAATTTTCAAACAATGATTAAATTTTATAATTTTAGAATTTAATTATTTTGAAATTGTTTGAAAATTGAAAATTGAAAATTTTAAAATTATTTACTGACAAATACCGCTTTTTCTTGATTTTTATCAGCCAGTTTATAAATATGTTTGATCATTTCTTTGGTCACGTCTCGTCCGCCCAAGCCGACGATAAAGCTGGTGATATTTTTACTGTCGCCGATAGTTCTTTTTATCTCGGTGGCTAAAATTCCCTCGGTGCCTAAGGAAATTGATTTATCAATAACGGCAATATTTTTAGCGTCTTTTAACGCTGTCAGTATTTCTTCTTCCGGCCAAGGTCTAAGTGACACAATTTTTAAAACACCAATTTTGTTTTTTTGTTTTTTTGTTTTATTGTTTTCTTGAATCTCATCCACCGCGTCTTTAATTGTTCCTAAAACCGAGCCCATGGCCACCAAGACCGTTTCCGCTTTTTTATCACCGTAATATTCCACTAAAGCCAAGTCCCGGCTGAAGATTTTTTTGAAATCGGCCATTTCTTTTTTCATAACTGCTTTGGAAGCCACTATATCATCATGCAATTCCTCTCTGATTTCAAAATAATGAGTCGGAGTGGCAAAAGCGCCTAAAGTCAAAGGATTGTTAACATCTAAAATTTCTGTCGGCTGATAAGCGGGCAGGAATTTTTTTATTTTTTCCGTTGTTTCCACTGCTACCGGTTCCACCACATGAGTCAAAATAAAGCCGTCTAAGTTGACCATTACCGGCAGTTGCAATTTCTCGGCAATTTTATAAGCCAGGATATGCAAGTCGCAAACTTCCTGGTTGGTTTCGCCAAACCAGAGTAACCAACCGCTATCGCGCATAGTGACAGCGTCTTGCTGGTCGTTCCAGATGTTAATTGGCGCCGACACTGCCCGATTGGCGCAAGTCATGACCAGTGGCAATCTCATGCCGGCGATATTATAAATCACCTCGGTCATTAGCAGGAGACCTTGTGAGGAAGTGGCCGTATAAGACCGAATACCGGTAGCCAGTGAACCCAAAACAATGGAGGCGGCGGCAAATTCGCTTTCCGCTCGGATGTATTCATAGCCGGCTTCACCGTCAGCTTTCATTTTGGCCAGCTCTTCCACAATATGGGTTTGCGGGGTAATTGGATAAGCTGAAATTACACCTGGCTTACAGGCGTTAATGGTCTCGGCGATGGCTCGACTGCCTTCTAATATTTTAAGCATATATATAATAAATTTTAAATTATAAATTCAAAATTAAAAATTAGAAATTATTTTTTTAATTATTTAAACTCTTCTTTCATAGTGATGCATTTGACGGGACAAATTTCGGCGCACAGGGAACAGCCCTTGCAATAATCCAGATCGTTTTCATAAAAAATTTTGCCCTGGCTGTTTTTTTTGCTGGTCGGAAAACAAATGCCTTCCGGGCAGATTTTGGCGCATAAATCGCAGCCAATGCATTTTTCGTGGTCAATGATTGGGTAATGGATTTCGCGCCAATGGCCGGTCTTGACTTGGTCGGTGGTGCCGGGTTGAACTGTTAATTTTATTTTCATTTTATTTGGTTTTTATTTTTTAACTAATTCAAAACCGCGTTTAGCCGCTTCAATATTCTTTCTGATAATTTCTTCATCGCCAAATCTCTCTTTAATAGCTCGCTCAACCGATGCTAATTTAATCAAGCCGGTTAAGCCGGCGAAAGCACCTAAAAGTATGGTATTGATAATCGGCTGGCCAATGATTTTCAGCGCTAATTTGGTAGCCGGGATAGTTTTGATTTTAAGGCCTTTGGGCGCTTTAAACTCACTGGCCGGTTTTTCGCTGTTAATTAAAGCCACTGCCTCTTTTTTTACTCCCTCAAAAACGTCGACGTTTTCTAAAAGACCCGGGTCTTGAATAATCAAATAATCTGGTTCATAAACCTGGCTGCGCAAGCGGATGAATTTGTCATCAATTCTGACGAAAGCAGTAACCGGCGCACCGCGGCGTTCAACACCAAAATTAGGAAACCCTTGGGAATACTGGCCATCATAAAAAGCGGCTGAAGCTACTAATTCAGCGGCAGTTACCGAACCTTGCCCGCCTCGCCCGTGTATTCTGATTTCTACCATATATTAATATTTTAATAATTGATCAAGTAATTTTTCCCAACTGTCTTGGGAGATCAAGCCGCTCAATTTATTGCCATTGATAAAAAAAGTCGGTGTGCCCTTGATTCCCAGAGTAAAGCCGTCCTGGGTATCTTCTAAAACCATATTTTTATATTTTTCCGTGGTTAGACAATCGTTAAATTGCTCTAAATTCAGTCCGGCTTGCTGGGCGATATTTTTTAAATTATCAGTTGAATACTCACTGCTGGGATTTAAAAATAGCCGATCATGCATTGCCCAGAATTTATCTTGTTCATGAGCGCAGAGTGAGGCCTGTGAAACCAGGGCCGAGTTCTCATTAATAATCGGGTATTGGCGGTAAATATAAAGTATTTGGTTTTGGTATTTGGAGACCACTTCTCGGATAATGGGAAATTCCGCCTGACAAACCGGACATTGAAAATCAGAAAATTCCACAATTACCAGTTTAGCGTTGACCTGACCCAAATGTGGCCGATCTAATTTTTCGGCCAATTGTCTTTGAGGCGTCTGGGCCAGTAAATTGGCGGCGGTAATTTTATCAATAATTAAACCGCTTTCAGAAGCCGATGATTTTAAAAAGCCCGGAGTTGATATTACCAATAAACTTAACAAAAGTACAACTATAATAATAAAAACTATTATAGCCAGACCCCATTTTTTTTGGTACCATTTTTTATAGCTTGGAAATGGTTGGTTATAGTTATAATTGTTAAGTGGATTAATTGGCTGGTTTTCCAACATATGAGTTAATTATAGCATATCCAAATAAATTATTACCTTTTAATATTAATTGTATGTTACTACAATACCACTAGGCATTGACTTTATTCTTAAGGTGTGATATCATATTAACAATAAGAGATAACTTAAGCTAAATCTAAGTTAAGGAGGTCAACCGGTTAAAAGCCGTGCTTTTAAGAACGGCTAATTAATATTTTATTATGATTATTGACATTATTCAGATAGTGGTAGCTATAGCGCTGATTACCGTAATCGTCCTCCAAAATCGAGGTGCGGGTTTAGGCGCCGCTTTTGGCGGCGAGGGTAATGTTTATCGCGCCAGAAGAAGTGTGGAAAAGGTTTTATTTCAATTAACTATCGTCTTAGCGGTAATATTTTTTATTACAGCTTTCATCAACATCTTATTCTAAATGTGGAACTATTATCTTACTGGCGGGAAAAAATAACCAATTTTTTTTCTTACCAAAAAAAAAGCTTGAGGAAATTCCAAAAGCAGCACCATTTGGATAGACAATTGGTGAGTATTTTAAATAAATCAAAGTTTCCGACTCTGAGGCAATTACGCTATCTGCCCAAAATCTTAAAGCCTCAAGAGCGCCGGCAAACTAATATTTTATTTATTATTACTTTTACGGCTTGGCTGATTTTTGGCGTTGCCGGTTATTTTTTGGCCACAACTGCCGTCCCCGCTCCCGGCGGTGAATATATTGAGAGCTTGATTGGTTCGCCCAGATTTGTTAATCCCATTTTAGCTCAAACCGATGTTGATCGGGATCTAGTCCGCCTGATCTTCTCTGGGCTTTTAAAATATGATGAGCATAGGCAGCTGACTACCGATCTGGCGGAAAGTTACGATGTTTCCAGTGATCAGCTGACTTATACTTTTTATTTGAAGAAAAATGTTTTTTGGCAGGATAGCGAAAAATTTGATGCTGATGACGTAGTATTTACAATTGCTTCTATTCAGGATCCCGAATTTAACAGCCCGCTGTCCAGAAGCTTTCGAGGCATTATTGCGCAAAAGGTAGATGAGAACACCGTTAATTTCACTTTAAAAGAACCTTTTGCTCCTTTTTTAGGGCTTTTGACTTTCGGTATTTTACCAGAGCATTTATGGTATTCAATTTCACCGGCTAACGCTAATTTAACGGAACTTAATATAGCGCCTATTGGCACTGGCGCCTGGCAATTTGAAAAATCCACCAGAGACAAGACGGGCGTGATTAAATCCTATACTTTAATTAAAAATCCCGGTTATTATGGCAATCAGCCATATTTAGATAAAATAATTTTTAAATTTTACGGCGATTTTGCTTCGGCTGTTGATGCTTTAAAAAGCAAAAATGTTCAAGGCCTGGCTTATCTGCCTAAAGAATTCAATGATGATTTTGAGAAATATAAAAATTTGAATTACCATTATCTGGACCAGCCGCAGTACACCGCCTTATTCTTCAACCAAGAAAACAATGATTTTTTAAAAGCCGATTATGTTAGGCGGGCGATCGCTTTGGCTATCAATAAGGAAATTATAGTTAGAGATATTTTTAATGGCGAAGGCCGAGTGGCCGACGGTCCCAATTTGCCGGGAGTAGGCATTAATCCGGCTATCAAAAAATACAATTATGATCCCTTGGCAGCCGCCCAACTCTTGGAAAATAACGGCTGGCAGCTAACTTCTACTACCACCAGCGATGGCTTAACCAAGCAAGTCAGGCAGAAGAAAAATTGGTATCTGGAATTGAAGTTAACAACTGTTGATCAGCTGGTTAATGTTAAAACCGCCGAACTGATCAAGGCCTCTTTGGAGCAGATCGGTTTTAGCATTAATTTAGACATTGTTGACAAATCCAAGGTCTTGCAGGAGGTGATTAATACTCGCAATTATGAATCTTTGCTGTTTGCCGAAAATTTAGGAGCTGATCCAGACCCGTTTCCTTTCTGGCATTCTTCGCAGAATGAATATCCCGGCCTGAACTTAGCAGTTTTTACCAATAAAAAAGTTGATAAATTATTAGAAGATGCCAGAAAGACCAATGATTGGGAGGAGAGGAAAGAAAAGTATTTAGAATTCCAAAAGATTGTTGCTGAAGAATTACCAGCCATATTTCTTTTTAATGCCACCTATACCTACCCCCAGGATAAAATTATCCAGGGATTTAACTTAAATAGCATCTCGGTGCCGGCCGATCGTTTTTCCGATTTGCCTCAATGGTTTATAAAAACTAAGCGTGTTTGGCAGTAGTTAAAAAATTTATAAAGTCCATAAAGTTTGTAAAGTTAATCGATTTTATAACTTTAAAACTTTTAACTTTATGACTAAATTCGCCGAAGTGGTGAAATTGGTATACACGTACGGTTCAGAGCCGTATAGGGAAACCTGTGTGGGTTCAAGTCCCACCTTCGGCACTATAATAACTCTTAACAATTAACAATTAACTATAGTTTTGAAAATCTTAAACCAAGGGACTTAAACGGGTTAACGTCCAATCTGCCACTGGCAGATTGTCCGACATTTGTTACGCCTTTGGCGCAGAATCAAACAACTCATCAGTTGTTAAGCAACTGACTCAAGAGATAATTAAATTATCTCTAAATTAATTAATTTCCTTAATTGGACAGCTATTTCTAGCTGCTATTAACCATTAAATAAATGACCAATGAAGAAAAAAGTCGTCAGCCTAGCCAAAACCGACGCCAGCATATCAAATCTCGGGGCCGCTTTTTTTCCAAACACCGGCCGGAACGGCCAGATCGTTATTCCAAAAGCCGGCCGCTAGCCCGTGAGCCATTAAAGCCAACTTCTCCAACCACCACTCCCAGTTATCAGGATAAAATTTTGGGTAATGCCAATTTAACTCCTTCAACTGACTTAAAGAAGATAAGTTCCCAATTACCAACTTCTGCCAAGCATTTGGGCGCCCGAAAAGGCGAGGATGTTTTAAAGATTATTCCTATCGGCGGTTGTGAGGAAGTCGGCCGCAATATGACCATTTTTGAGTATCGCGATGATATAGTGATTTTAGATATGGGTTTGCAGTTTCCTGAAGAAGACATGCCGGGCATTGATTATATTATTCCCAATATTGATTATTTAAAAGGTCGGGAAAAAAATATCCGAGGCGTTATTTTTTCTCACGGCCACTTAGACCATATCGGCGCCGCTCCGATTTTGTTGGAAAAATTAGGTTATCCCACGGTCATCGGTCGCAATATGACTTTGGCCATGATCAAGCATCGGCTGGAAGATTATAAAAAAGATAGCTCTAAAAAGTTAAAAACCATTTTGGTCAATAAAATTACTGATAGATTGAAACTTGGCGCTTTTGGAGTCAGTTTTTTTCAAATTGAGCATTCAATTATGGATGCGGTCGGCCTTATCTTAAAAACTCCTTATGGCACGATTATTCATCCAGGCGATTGGACGATGGAAAGGGATAAAAATAATCATTCTTTAATTGATTATCGTTATTTGGCTAATTTACCCAAGCCGAAAATATTAATGTTGGAAAGTTTGGGAGCTATTAATACTAAAACCAGTGTTAGCAGTGAAGAGATGAAGAAAAATTTGACTAAAATAATGACTGAAGCCCCCGGGCGCTTGATTATCGGCACCTTTTCCTCGCAGATTGAAAGAATCGGCTGGATTATTGATATTGCCCAAAAAATGGGTAAAAAGGTCGCTTTAGACGGCTATAGCATGAAAATGAATGTTGAAATTGCCCAACAGCTCGGCTATATTAAAGCCCATAAAGGCACCATTATTAAAATTGACCAGGTGGCGGATTATCCCGACAATAAAGTGATAGTTTTATGCACTGGCGCCCAGGGCGAAAGCAATGCGGTTTTATCCCGAATAATTGACGGCAGCCATCGGACCATTAAATTGAAAAAACACGATACCATTATTCTATCCTCGTCAATTATTCCTGGTAACGAGAGAACCATCCAGCGGCTGAAGGATAATTTATACCGCCAGTGTGATAATGTTATTCACGGCAATATCATGGATATCCATGTTTCCGGCCATGGCAACCGCGATGATATCGCTTACTTCTTAAAGACCGTCAAGCCGGATTATTATATTCCGGTTTATGCTAATCATTACCTATTAAGAGAAGCTGCCAAATTAGCCGAAGGACTGGGCCTTAGAAAAGACAGAATTTTTGTGCCCAATAACGGCAGTATTATGGAATTTAGTAAAAAAGGCGGTCTGATAAGCAACAAAAAGGCGATAACTGATTATATTTTTGTTGACGGCTTAGGTATTTCTGACAGTCATAATGTTATTTTGCGTGACCGCCAGATGATGGCCGCTGATGGCATGTTAGTTATTATTGCCACTATTTCTCGCAAAACCGGAGAATTGGTGCATAACCCGGATTTAATTTCCCGCGGCTTTGTTTATATGAAGGAAAATAAAAAATTAATTGAAATGACCAGGCAAAAAGCCAGAAAGATATTAAAAGACCATAACCCCAAAACCGCTCCAGATGAACAGATTATCAGGGAGAAACTAAGAAATGAGATTGGTAAATTCTTGTTTCAAAAAACCGAGAAACGCCCGATGATTTTACCGGTTATTATAGAAGTATAATTATTTTTAACTCTAATAAAGAAACCTTATCTTTGGGAAAACAAAAACCGCCCCAGAGTATCATCGGGGCGGTTTTATAATGTTGCTGGCCGAATACCCCTGGCTTTTAAGCCAGGGGATGAAGGCCAGTGTGAGAAAAAATATTGTCGGCAGTAGAGACGGGGCATGCCCCGTCTCTACTAGTCATTCTGAATTTGCCCAGACCTGCCTGCCGGCAGGCAGGTACTGCGGTCTAAAGACCGCAGTCAAATTCATTGAATCTTAATAGCCCTAATAGAACTTGGTTTATGGCAGATCCTGGCTAGCGGCTAGACCGGCTACTTCAGCAGCGGAAAGAGTCCGATTATAAAGGCGGACATCGTCAAGACTGCCGTTAAAAGTATCACTTGGGTTTTTAGCGGCGTTCTTGGTGCCGATATAAAGCGGGTCACTAGTAATAGCAATGTTGCCGGTACCGTAGCTATTTTTTTTCTCCTGGCCGTCAAGGTAAATTCTTAGCCGTTTTTCGGTGGCGCTGTAAGTGGCGGCAATATGGTGCCACTTGCCATCTACTGGCGGCAGCGGTATTGAGACCGAAGAGTTGACGCCAGATAATTGGAAAATAAGATCTTTACCTTTGTTGGAGTAGAGGCGGTATTGGGTATCGGCTTTGCCGGTGGTGCCTTTTTCCATCAGGCGCGGATTGCCGCTCCAGCTGGTGGGCTTAACCCAAAGCGCGATTGAAAGCGAACTAGTGGCGTTAAGCGTAGGGTGATTGGGCACTAAAACATAGGAGCCGGCTGAGCTGGTAAAAGCGTAAGCTCCACCCAGCTGACCGCTGGTAAGATTAACGGCCTGGCCGGTTGCTAAATGGTTATAAACTGAAGAGTCAATAACACCTCCGGCTGGGTCGTCATCAAATTTAAGATGAAGCACGGCCGGGGCGGCGGTTGATGATGGTGGTATTTCAATTTCAGTTACGCCTATGGTGGTGGTAGCCATAGCAGTTGCTCCCCGATTGTCGGTAACGGTGAGAGCGGCTAGATAAGTGCCGAAGTTATTATAGGTATGGGTTGTAACCTGGCCGCTGCCGGTCTGGCCATCGCCATAATCCCAATTATAAGCTGAAATCGTACCATCAGAATCGGTTGAAAGCGAACCGTCAAATTTGACTGTCAGTGGCGCTGGACCAGCGGCAGTTGAAAGATTTATTTGGGCAACGGGCGGCAGATTGATATCAAGCTCAAAAGCGCCAGCGTCAAGGCCTGTGCTATAAGGGCGAGTTAGACGATTAAAGTCAAAAGCCAATAAATCCAAGAAATCACTGCTTTTATCAAGATTGATGGCTGGGCTGTTAGAGTCCAGAATACGCAGATTGGCAATATAGCCAGACACTTCAATTAATCCCTCGGCTACTGATGCCGGGTAGCCTCCAGTCGTGCTATGAGTGTAAGTTGAGCTTTTAACCAATTTCGGATCGGCTGTCAAACTGCCGGTTTCGCCGGATTTAGTTTGCCAGTCGGTTAAATTATAAGAATTAGAATCGCTTTGGAAGAGCGCTGATTCATTACCGGGGACATAATAAATATTATTGCCAAAGGATATAGCTGATAATAACCCGTCATTTTCTAAATAAGCCACTTTAAGTTTACCGGCGTTAGTACTGGTATCTAAAACTATGATATTATCCTTAAAAACCAGATCCTGATGGACGCAGCCAAAATTAACATTATTCCACTGGGGGCAAGCCGAGCCGTCAAAATAAAATCGCTGCCAATTATCTCCGGGCGAATTGATATTTAGCAGCGCATTAATTCCTCCGGCAGCTGATTTGGTTAAAAAGGTGTTGCCGATTATTTTCAAATGGCGAATCGGCCGCCATTCCCAGCTGGCATCGCCGATTTCAAGGCGGCGGGAAGTATAATTAGTGGGAGAAATAAAAAGGTTATTCCTGACAGTGACATTATCGGTAGCCACGATTTTAAGCCAGCGTTCAGCATTGGTAAAGACATTGTTTTCTAAGGTAATATATTCTGAACTCATCAGTTTAGGCGTGGTTTCCAGAGCTACTTGGCCGGTACTTTTATCAATATTAGCCATCACATTGGAAGAAATTAAAGCTGAACTGTCAGCTGTTTTTAAGAATTCTCGGATATTCCTGCCACTGGGGACAGCCGTCGGACCTAAAACTAATTGGCCGGTAGTGGTTGGCGTAGCTCCGGTAGTATAGAGGGAGATTTTGGTTGTTAAATTAACCGTATCAATCGCTTCAATTTTAGCTATTAACTTTTTTCCCGCATAAGTTCCAGCGCCGTCTAAATTAGGAGCTAAGTTAACGTTAATAGGATCAAACCAACCGCTGCTATAGGGCGAATAATTATAGTAAGAGTAGTGAGGGGGGCCATAAGCGCCATTAGGAGCGATTTCCACCAAACTGAAATTATAGCGAACACCAGAAGAACCAGCCGGGCAGTTGTGAGAACCGCCGGCTCGTCCCGAGCCGGCACTTATTGAACTTAGATTGTCTCTCCAACCCAGGAAACGATTACTAACAATTGCCACGTTATTGGTGAAGCGCTTGGTATCGCCGCCATCTAGGCGCAAAGCAGTTCGGCCGCAAGCTGGCCGGGAAAAAGTATTATTATAAATAAGCGCTTTGTTTAAATAAGGCAGATAGGCGTCATGATTGCCTGACTGGTCAAGAGTGGAATTGACGAGAGCCAGGCGATCGGCCAAAGCATAGAGCTGGATGCTGGTGAAAGGAGCGGTTGCTTGGCGGTTGGCAATAATTGAATCAAAAATGAATAAACCGTGCGGGTAAGGTGAAGGATATTGCGAATCCGGCACGCCATCGGCGCTAATGAAGGAATTGTAGGGGTCATAACCCTCAACCCTTAAAAATAAAAAATTGCGATTGCCGCCAACCAAATGGATCAGCTGGCTGAAATATTGGGTGGTAGCTGTGCTTTTATTTGATAAGCCCTCAAAATTCAGGTCAACAAAACCGATGTGCCCGACTCTTCGGGTAAGGCCGTTTAGGTAAGTGAGATTACTGCTGGTTCCCATATATTGGATAATCGGTTTGGCGCCATCGCCGTAAGCGCTAAAAGAGTAAGAATGGCTGGCTACATTGCCTAAGGTAAAGCTTTTTTGCGCCTCAAATGTTTGGCTGCGCTTGAAGAGAATTCGGTCGCCGGGCTGGTATAATTTGGCGGCTACTCCGGCAAACGCTTTATCGGCTGTTTGCCAGGCTGTCTGGGGCGAGAGGCCGTCATTGGCATCGTTACCAACCGCCGAGTCAATATAATAGGTTAAGTTGTCGGGCGCTAAGACGGTAATTTCAATTGAAGCCGTTGAAACCTGACCACTACGATTTTTAACAGTCAGTTTGGCTGTGTAGGTACCGGGCTGTTCATAGATGTGGGCGCCATTAAAGGCGTGAAGTTCATTAGGATTGCCGTTATAAGCGTTATTATCGCCAAAGTCCCAAGCGTAATCAATAATCTCATTTCTAGGTAATGATTGCCAGCCCTCCAGGAAAACGGGAAATGGCGCGTAGCCGCGGGTGAGAGTGATGGGCTGGCCATCTTTGGATTTATGGTTGGCGTAGTTGGTTTGGTACCAAGCGTCTTGGGCGGTATTGGGGTCAGTGATAACTGCCTGTGGCGCAACCGTGGCGATGGTTATAAGATTTTTATCAATACTATTATTGATAAAATAACCATAAACTAAAATTCCGCCTATTATTAAAACTGTGGTGATTGTTATCATCACCTTATTAAGGGTGGATATCTTGGTAAAATAATATTGTTTGGTTAGAATGATTTTTTTCATATTATTTATAAGTAATTAAATAAGCCTTTTAATTATGGCATAAGTGAATACCTTGATATAGTTAGTATAATTATTTGGTTAAGCTAATTTATTATAACATAAAAAAATAAGACCGGTAATTAGGTTGGCGGTCAATATATATTCTCCAAGTTAATTTTCAAATAGAGGAAATAAATTTAATCAAAAGCCGGCAGCGCTTTAGCGCTGCCGGCTTTTGATTAAATCTAATAACGAATAATGGTTTTTACTTTTGATTTTTTAGCTTTAAAATATTTTTTAGCGAATTTCTCGGCCTGATTCGGGTCAAAAAACTGGCAACTGAAAATATCAATAAAAGCCCGGTCTTTGATCATATGGTCAAAATGGATTGTCAGAGACGATGTCTCCAGAAATTGCATCACGGAATAACCTTCTAAATGTCCTTCGGCAAATCTTTCCAAACGCATCGGACCGTGGGTCTTCATACCGATAGTAGCAATCATTTTTTTAACGAAATTTCTTATCGCTTGAGGCGATTGAATGAGTTCATGGTCGCAGCCAGACAAGTCAATACTTGCTGTCAGTCCCCACGCTTGTTGCTTTTTATAAAGCAAGCGTAAGGCAGAAATTTTCATTTCTTTTAATCCTTATTAATTAATTAAAGTTTTCTAAAGAACTTTTATAGTCAATTATAGGATAAAAAAAATAATTGTCAAGGCCAGAGCCGGCTGTGGATAGTTTAGGCAGGTGATTAGGAGCCAGGTTCTGGAAATAAAGATCTTTTTAGTTTGCTTTTTCTAAATTTTGCTGATAAAATAGCTTTATGAAAAAACCAGTTGTCGTTTCCGGCATTCAGCCGAGCGGGCCACTTCATATCGGCAATTATCTGGGGGCCTTGAAAAATTGGGTTAAAATACAAAACAGCGGCCAATACGACTGTTTCTTTTTCATTGCCGATTACCACTCTCTGACTGAAAGCTATAACCCAGGCGAAAAAAAAGAGCAAATTTTTAATTTAGCCATTGATTATCTCTCGGCCGGTTTGGACCCGAAAAAATGCACTATTTTTGTCCAGTCACAAGTGCCGGCCTGTACAGAATTGGCTTGGATTTTTAATACTGTGACTCCCATCTCGGAATTAGAAAGAATGACTCAGTTTAAGGATAAAGCCAGCCGACAAATAAAAAATATTAATCTTGGTTTATTTGCTTATCCGGTTTTACAGGCGGCTGATATTTTACTTTATCATGGCCAATTTGTACCGGTGGGCGAAGACCAAATACAGCATATTGAACTGACTCGGGCTATTGCCAGGTGGTTTAACAATAAATATAAAACCAAATATTTTCCGGAGACCAAGCCGCTCTTGACTCCAGCTGCCAGAATAATGAGTTTAACTGATCCGACCAAGAAAATGTCCAAATCGCTAGGTGACAAGCATTGGCTGGGAGTAGCTGAACCATTTGACGCTATTTTTAGTAAAATTAAAAAAGCCCCGACCACTTCAGAGGGTCTAAAAAACCTCCAAGCCATTTATGAGGCCTTTAGTGAAGATATGAAAAGCCCATTTAATCCAGCTAAGATGAGTGAGACCAAAAGAGTCCTGGCTGAAGGTATCAGCCGTCATTTTGCCGCTGGGCAGAAGACCAAAAATGACTTGCTGAAAAATGAAAATTATGTCAATAAAGTTTTAGCTGACGGCCAGAGTCAGGCGCAGGCTATCGCCTCTAAAACTATAACTGAAGTCAAAAAAATAATCGGTGTTGGTTGAGCAAAGAGAGTTTTAATCACATCTAAAAATGTACCTTACAAAAGGAGGTGAACGGTGGTGTTTAAAAATGAGATTAAAGCTGTTATTTCTTATTTAATCTTATTTTTAACTGGCTTGGTTTTTTGGGTCTTTATTAAGGTTGGCAATCGGACTATTATCATTGGTCGGGAAAATGTTCCTTGGAGGAAAAATTGTTTGATTATTGCTAATCACTTGACGATGGTTGACAGTTGGTTTTTAACTTTTGCCGTTTATTGGCCGGAAGTGATGGTGCGGCCGTCTTTATTTCCCTGGCATTTGCCGGAAGAGAGAAATTTTATGAAACAACATTGCCTGCTCACTCTGCTGTGCGACTTGTCCAAATGCATCCCTATCAACCGAGGCAGCGGTGATTTTATTGGAAAATTGGATCTGCTGGTTGATAAATTACAAAATGGCTCAATGATGATTTTTCCCGAAGGTGGTAGAAGTCGCCAGCCAAAATCCGGCCAGTTAAACACTTGGCGTCGAGGAGCTGCTGTTCTGGCTTGTGAAGCCCAGGGTGTGGTTCTGCCGGTAGCCATTAGGGGAGTGGAAGATATTTTGCCGATTGGCAAAAAATTTCCCAGGTTATTCAAGCACGTAGCCATAGTTATCGGCCAACCGATTGAAATTAAGGATTTATTGACTGATAATAAAGAAGAATCAGTCAAAATAATTTCTAACCGGCTAAGGGTGGATTTGCAGGCCACACTCGAAATGGCTTTTAAACAATTAGAAAAATAAAAACCGCTCTGATTTTCTGCCAACTGGCTGAAGCGGAGCGGATTTTTTTAAATAGTTATTTAATAAGGGCAACTGCCTCTTTTTTTATTTTATTTAAGGTCTTTTTATTTTTAGCTTCAATATTCAATCTGATTAAGGGTTCGGTTTTAGAGGAGCGGATGTTAATAAACCAATTGGGGTCATAAATTGACAGTCCGTCTAAGCGGTTAGTTTTCTGTTGAGAATATTTTTTGATCAATTTTTTTTCTAAACCAACCAAATTATTTTTTTGATAATTGATTTCTCCCGATATCAGATATTTCTTTTTGAATTTAGCAACGGCCGAAGATAGAGAAAGATTATTTTCTTTTAAATATTCCAGAATCAGGAGTATGGGCATAATAGCATCGCCAAAAACATAGTTTTTCTTCTTGTCAATTAGACGGAAATTAAAAAAATAATGGCCGGAGTTTTCACAGCCAAAGAACGCTTTTTTCTCTTGCATTAATTTAACGATATTGGCATAACCGGCGCGACTGACAAGCGGCCGGCCGCCAGCGTGATTTATCACTTCTTTTAAGCCCAGTTGCAATCTGGCATCAATAACTATATTGATTCTGGGATATTTTTTTAAGATTAATTCCGCCAATAAGCAATTTAAATAATAAGGATTAACCAAGTTTCCTATCTCATCAATAAAGAGGCAGCGGTCGCCATCGCCGTCAAAAATTACTCCCAAATCGCCGGCCTGTTTTTTAACTGCTTCTTTGGCTGGTTTCTGATTGATGGCCAGCATCGGATTAAGGTTATGGTCAGGAAATCTATCACCGGCCTTAAAATTCATTTTAATTATTTTAGAGTGCAATCGGACAAAAAAATAATCGGCCAGCCGAGCGCCCGAGCCATTGCTGGCGTCTAAAACAATTTTAAAACCCCTGATGGTTTTTAAATCAACAATTTTAGCAGCCAATTGGTAATAGGCCTGGGCGATATCAATTTTAGCGGTGGGCACCGGCGGGAATTTTTTAATTTTAGGCGGAGTTATTTTTTCGGCCAGTTGCCAGATTTTTTTTAGTCCCGTATTAAGCCCTAAAAGTGAGCCGTTTTTGTCAGCTAATTTCAAGCCGGCATAGCCAACTGGGTTATGCGAGGCCGTCAGAGAAACGCCGCCGTCTAATTTTTTAATAAAGATGGCAAGAAATATCGCCGGCGTGCTGTTAATACCCAAGTCAAAAATTCGACCACCGGCATCTTTAACGCCTTTCAAAAAAGCCGGCAAAATTAAAGCCGATTCTGGCCGGCGGTCAAGACCAACAGCAATAGTTTTAGCTTTCAAAGATAAAACAAAAGCTCGGCCCAAAAGATAAGCGGTTTTCTGATCCAGCTCCTTGGGATACTTGCCTCTAATATCGTATTCTTTAAAAATTTCCGGCTTGATTTTTGCCATTAATATTTTAATTCACTAATTTTTTTAATTTGTCATTGCGAGCCTGCCGGCCGGCAGGCAGGAGAGCGAAGCGGACGAAGTAATCTCATATTTGTATCAGATGGGATTGTTTCACTGCGCCTGCTGGTTGGCCGGCCGGTTCGCAATGACAGAAAAAAGATATTTCATAATTTGATTTTAACATTTTTCCGATAAAACTTAAACTTAATCAGCATTTATTTTTTCGGTAATCGCTATTAAATTCTTGCCTTTCAGCCGGGAAGTTGGTTGTCCCTGGTATTCATAAAATATTTCTTTTACTTTAAAGCCAACTACTTCCAGCAGTTTTTTTAATTCCTTTCGGCTAAAGGAGTGGACATATCTGAATTCTTTTTTTTGCCAAGGAATGAAAGCATCATTAAAAGACCAGAGTTTATATTTAATAAGCTTTAACTTATAATTAAACAAATATCGGCGATAATCTTTTTGCCACAAATTCCAGACCGTGATTATTAACCGGCCATTATTTTTTAAAGACCGATGGATATTTTTTAAGATTTTTAATCTAAGTTCGGTAGTAGGCAGATGATGTAAAACCGCTATTAGCAAGGCCAGATCAAAATTATTTTCCGGCAATTGATAAGCCAGAATGTCTTGGACTTGAAAATTTAAGTTTTTTCTGTTAGAATAATTATTCTTGGCAATTTTTATCAGCTGATTAGAATTATCCAGGCCTAAATAATTTTGGCTGTCTTCAACTAATTCCGACAGGCGTCCGCTACCGCAGCCCAAATCAACAACATTACTGGCCTTAATCACATAAGATTTTAGCCAAGCCAAAACCGGCCAGGGCTTTTGGCGGGTCTGGTAAAAGTCGGGAGCGATTTTATTGTAAATATCCGAAGTGGATTTTAAAATTTCCTTTACTGTTTTTTCTTCCATATATTTATGACCAAAATTCAATTGCAAAAAATAATCAAAGCTTTAGTTCTTGCCCAGCCCAGTTCTTATAAAGAGCTGGCAGCTGTGGTTAGAGCTGAAGCCAGCCAGTTTAGCCAGCCATTGCCAGAAAAATCCCAATTGCTTTTAGCTTATCACAGTTTGCTTAAAAATAAAAAAATAAAATCCAGCAGCGTTTTGGAAAAATTATTGACCAAAAGAGCGGTGCGGACTCTTTCGGGGGTGGCGGTGATTACGGTTTTAACCAAGCCCTACCCATGTCCGGGTGAATGCCTTTTTTGTCCGACCGAAGTTAAGATGCCCAAGAGCTATCTGGCCAATGAGCCGGCAGTGATGCGCGCCATTTTAAATGACTTTGATCCTTACCGCCAGATTAAAATGCGACTAAGGGCCTTGAAGGCCAATGGTCATAAAACCGATAAAGTGGAATTAATTGTCATTGGCGGCACCTGGTCGGTCTTGGACCATCAATATCAAAATTGGTATATCAAAAGATGCTTTGAGGCCTTAAACGGCCGGCCGTCAAAAACTTTATCAACCGCGCAAAAAATAAACGAGAATGCCAAGCATCGCTGCATCGGCTTGACTTTGGAAACCCGCCCTGATTATATAAGCGAAAAAGAATTGATTAGAATGAGGGAATTGGGCTGTACGCGGGTGGAATTGGGCGTCCAGCACATTGATAATAAGATACTGGCCTTCAATAAAAGAGGGCATAAGGTCGAACGAAGCATCAAGGCCTTAAGATTACTCAAAGAAGCTGGCTTTAAAGTTAATTTGCATCTGATGCTGGATCTGCCGACTGCCACTCCAGCCAAGGACTTGGCGATGTTTAAAAAAATTTATACCCACTCCGACTTTTGTCCGGATATGGTCAAGATTTATCCTTGTGTGGTCAATGAAAAGGCTGAACTTTATAATTTATGGAAAAAGGGAAAGTATAAGCCCTACAGCGCTAAACAGCTACGTCGGCTGTTGGTTGATATTAAAAAAATCACTCCTGAATATGTGCGTATTACTCGTTTGGTTAGGGATATTCCTAAAGAAAGCATTTCCGCTGGCAATAAAATTACCAACCTGCGCCAACTGTTAGCCGACCAAGCCAAAGACGAGGGCTGGGTTTGTCGTTGCATCAGATGCCGCGAAGTTACCAGGCAAGAACAGGTTAAAGGAGTCAGCAATTTAAAATTAAACATCAGGACTTACCCAGCCAGCGGTGGCACTGAATATTTTTTAAGTTATGAGTCAGCCGATGAGAAAGCCCTTTACGCTTTCTTGCGCTTGAGGATAAATGATAAGATTAACAATAATTTTATTGCTGAACTAAAAGGCGCGGCGCTAATTAGAGAACTTCACACTTATGGCGAACTGACCGAAATTGGTGCCAAAGGCGATGTCCAGCATTTGGGTTTGGGCAAAAAATTATTGAAAGAAGCGGAAAATATTGTTAGCAGAAAAAAAATAAAAAAAATAGCGGTCATTGCTGGTGTGGGCGCAAGGAAATATTATGAGAAATTCGGTTATAAATTAGAGGGGACTTATATGGTTAAGGAGTTATCTTAAAGACCAAAAGTGGCATAAAAATACTTTTTTAGCTATCATAAAACTATGACTAAAAACGAGGTTCGTCCTGTTAAATACCGCCAAGCGGTAATTTCACCCAAGGCGAAATTATTTAACGGGGTAAAAAAATTAATTCAGCAGGAAATTACCCGCCAGCAACAGGGTTTGGTTATGATTGCCAGTGAAAATTATGCTTCGCCTGATGTCTTAGAGGCCATTGGCACACCGCTGTCCAATAAATACAGCGAAGGTTATCCGGGCAAGCGGTATTACACCGGCAACGAATTCATTGATAAAATTGAAAACATCGCTAAAGAAGCGGCCTTAAAAATGTTTAAATTATCGGCAGATAAGTGGCAAGCCAATGTCCAGCCCCATTCCGGCTCTTCAGCCAACCTGGCGGTTTATTTAGGACTCTTAAAACCGGGCGATAAAATATTAGCACTGGATCTTGGCGCCGGCGGCCACTTGACCCACGGCTCTAAAGTCAACTTTTCCGGCCGACTGTTTGAATTTTCCCATTATAGTGTTGATCCCAAAACCCATAAGTTTGATTACCAAGAGATTTTAAGGATTGCCAAAAGGGAAAAACCGAAAATGATTGTCTCTGGCGCTACCGCCTACACTCAACAAATAAATTTTAAGAAATTTTCACAAATTGCCAAAAGTGTCGGGGCTTATCACTTGGCCGATATTTCCCATGTAGCCGGGCTGATAATCGCTGGCGCCCATCCCTCGCCTTTTCCGGAAGCTGATGTGGTTACCACTACCACTCACAAAACTTTGCGGGGACCAAGAGGCGCTATCATAATTTGCAAAAAAGAATTAGCTAAAAATATTGATAAGGCGATTTTCCCCGGTTTACAAGGCGGTCCCTTAGAAAATATCATTGCCGGCAAAGCCATCGCTTTTATTGAAGCGCAAACTTCACAATTTAAAAAAGACCAGATCCAGACAGTTAAAAACGCCCAAGTGTTGGCCGAAACCCTAAAGTCCAATGGTTTAAAATTAATAGCTGACAGCACTGAAAATCATTTAATCTTAATTGATTGCCGCAATTTGAATATTTCCGGCAAAGTTGGCGCCGAGGTCCTGGCCGAAGCTGGTATTTATACCAATGCTAATATGATTCCTTATGATCCGGCTATGCCTCTAAACCCATCAGGCATTAGAATAGGCACGCCGGCTTTGACTACTCGGGGCTTAAAAGACAAGGAAATGAAAATAATCGGTAAGTGGATTGCTGATATTTTAAAAAATCCTAATAATAAAAAATTGAAATCAAAAATTAAGAAGGATGTTTTTAAATTAACCAAAAGATTTCCTGTATATCAAAATTTTAAATTATGAATTTTTAATTTTGAATCAATTTTGAAATTAGAATTTTAAATTTTTATACTTAATTTAAAAATTAAATTATTAAAAATTCATTAGAAATTTGAAATTTGAAATTAAAAATTATTTATTTTATGTCGCAGAATACTCCCGCTTTTTAAAGCGGGAGATGAATGCGACACCTTTCCGAGCGAAGCGAGGTTATGATAGAATATTGGCATGAAAAAGACTACTTTCAACGCTACTTATGATATCCAATACCATTTTGTCTGGATTCCTAAATATCGCAAGAGAGTACTGGTTGGAAAAATCAAAGGTAGAATAAATAAGCTATTTCGAGACTGCGCAGATGTGAACCAATTTGAAATCATTGAAATGTCAATCCAACCCGATCACGTTCATCTTTTGCTCTCTGCCAAACCCAGATATTCTCCTGCTGAAATCATGTGTTTAATCAAGGGTGGTAGTTCCAGAATAATTCGTCAAGAATTTCCAGAATTGGAAGAGTTTCTCTGGGGTGATAGTTTCTGGGCCGATGGCTATTTTGTTTCAACGCACAGTGTGGTCAATGAAGAAATCATAATAAATTACATAAAACAACAGGACGAAGATCGCTAG
>MHIM01000025.1 GCA_001817505.1 Candidatus Buchananbacteria bacterium RIFCSPLOWO2_01_FULL_39_33
GTATTTAGTCTTACCGCATAGTCACGGCAAATTCCCACAGGATTTCACGAGTCCCGTGGTACTCGAGATAAAAACCGTAGAGATATAACCCCTTTCGTCTATGGGACTATCACCCGCTTTGGTTGGCCATTCCAGGACCACTCCACTAGGGAAGTCATATGTGCTCTACCCTGCCCTACATGATGGCAGTTATAATTATCTATAACCCCTTAACAGCAACGGCATGTACCTTTAAATACCAGCCCGGCTCCATTCGTGAGAATTTCACCAGACCAATATAACACTGCTAAGGTTTGGACTGCTCCGCTTTCGCTCGCCACTACTAACGGAATACAACCTGCAGATTTATCAGCCCTAAAGAGGGACGATAAATCTGTAGGCATTTATTATTTTCTTTTCCTCCAGCTACTGAGATGTTTCACTTCGCTGGGTCGTCTTCTTACGCCCTATGTATTCAGGCGCAGATATCTAGTCTTCAACTAGATGGGTTTCCCCATTCGGATATCCCCGGGTCAAAGGTTGCTTGCCACCTTACCGAGGCTTTTCGCAGGCTGCTGCGTCCTTCGTCGTCTTTTAATGTCTAGGCATCCACCAACTGCACTTAAATATGCTTAATCACAAGAATTGTGATTATAAATTATGTGTATGAAATTGCTTTTTTATGATTGTTGATTTTACTTGAATAATTGTCAAAGTTCTTTTGGACTAAACTTTTCAGGCCTGTTCAAGTCGCGGCTTAGACATAAGTCGCTTATTTTAGGGCTGATTGGCTTCTAATTCCCAAAGTATGATGAGCAATCTTTTTTGCTCGCCCTAACTTTGGAAATTAAAATTGGAAGTTAAAAAAACCGCTTGCTCCAAGCGGTCAGACGACTGCGCGCTAAAAAACGCCTCAGGTGCTTGGAGAGTTAATATAAAGTGAAATAGAAATTTGTCTCATATGATTAATTTTGACAACTAAATTATTTTAGCTGGTCTTTTAATTTTTGTCTACCTTCACGATGTCTAACAAAGTGTGGATAATAATTCCTTGTATATTATTAATTATATGCCTTTTTTAGACCACTGTCAAGGGTATTTCACAAAACACAAAAACAATTTGATGATTTTATTTAAATTAAGATAAAAAATCAAATATTGGTGATTTATTATTTAAAAAGATTTGACTAAAATTAGCTATTTTTTGGCTAAATCAGTTAACTTACCAAGTTTCATGGTAATAAAGACAACTAAGACAGTTATAATAACTGCATAAACAAACTTGGCGATGATATTGCCGGCCTGGGGGAATATCGCTATAAAAAGAGAACTGATAGCCTCATTCCAGGCCAGGGCAGCCACTAATCCGAAGCCGGCGGTAGCTAAGTCAGTCATTTTGCTTAAAATCTCCAATTTGAGGGATTTTTGGTTTTGAATTTGATTTTGGTCAGCCATATTTTTAATTAGTTTGTAATTAGTAATTTGTATAATTTATCATCATTATTTAATATAATAGTGTTCTATTATTGAATTAGTGCGAACCTATTTTGCCACCGCAGGCGGCTGTTGTAAACTTGCTAATTTCTTTATAGTGTCAGGGGGGAGACTCGAACTCCCACGGGTTGCCCCACCAGGTCCTAAGCCTGGCGCGTCTACCAATTTCGCCACTCTGACAATTTAAAATTGAGAAAAAATAAATTTAATGAGCGCGCCTGCCTGCCGGTAGGCCGGTCTACCAATTCCGCCACTCTGACATGTAATAACGATTAACAATTAACAATTAACTGTTAACGACTAAATTTAAATTCACTTTATATTATATTGTATTTTAAGCCAAAAGTCAATACAATTTGTATAAAAAAACCTCGAATGATTTGGTTCGAGGTATTTTGATTTTAAGTTGTAGTTACTCGTTGAAGAGATTTTATTCTTTTTCTCAGATACTTGGGAAAGAACTCAAAAAATTCCGTTTCCGAAGAAAAAACTTTAGTGGCGATATCCATAAAAGGAGAAATGTGACTGCTGGGATAGACAACAAAAATATTTTTGCCGGTTTCAAAGCCGCGAGTGGATTCGTCGCTAACACCTTTAGACAAAGTGCTGCCTGGCGGGTAATAAGCCACTTGGTCGGTAGCTTCTCCGATGTACCAATTCAAGTCGCGATGGACCGTCTGGATCCTGATCATTCTTTTTTCCCGTTTGGACAAGCCCTCGCCTGTTTCAATATCAATGGTTCTGGGATCAATTAAAGGCGTCGGCAAACCGTTAATTTCTTGGCCGATGGCCAATAATTTTTCTTTGAAAGCCGTGATCATGGCATTAGCTTCCGAATTGGCGTCAGTCATCGGCATTTGGAAATAAATCAAGAAAGCATTCTTAAGTAAGCTTTCAATGGTAGCCGGGTCTTGCTTGGCAGGCAAAACATAAATTGGCTTACCAAAACTGGCAGCCCAGCCGCTGGCGATATTAACTTCGGCATTTTGCCACATTAATAAGTCGCGGAAATCGTGGTTCTGTAATCGGCCATGGGCGGTTGCCATTTGCCTGCTTTTGATAGTTGACGGCTTATCAATAATGGTCACAAACATATCAGCGTCAATTCCAGTCAGGTAGCTCCAGTCATAAGTGTTGGTTAAGACATCGTTCCAGAAAAATTGGCCGTGCATATCTATTAAAATGCGGTCGCAAGCTGATTCTTCGGCGGCTATCATCGACAGTGCCAGGTCAAAAGCTCTATCTCTTAAAGTATCTAAGAATCCAGGGTGAAGATTAAGCAAATTCTCCACGGTAATCGGCGGCTTATTGGGATCGCCTTGTGCCATTTTTAACAGCATATCGCCCATATTATAGGTTCTAACCTTTAACTCGGGCCAAGCGGCATAACGGTTGCAAAAATCAGTGCTGCCGCTGCCGGGAATGCCAGTGATAATAACTTTCTTGGCTTGAGCCATGAGAGTTCTCCTTCTTGGCCTCGCTCTAGCCCTGTCTACGCAGGCAGGATTAGTGCAGACAGAATTTTGGATTGTTTTGTAAAGGTGCTGATGTCTCTGAAATTACCATAAATTTCCAACAAGTGTCAATCAATGATTGGCTGTTTTATTGATTTGTGATAAAATCTAATTAAATTAACAGTCATTGATGGTGCCGTGGAAATGAATAATTAATCATTAATTTTTTAAATAATAAAACTATGTCTTTGAGGAAGTTTTTTATTGTTCCTGTTATTTTAGCAGGAATTTTTTTATTTCCGTCAATGTCTTTATCAGCCAATAATTTGGCAGTGGTTATCAATGAACTGGCCTGGATGGGCACGACTGTTTCAGCCAATGACGAGTGGCTGGAATTGTACAATAATACTGGTGTTGATATTGATTTAACCAATTGGACAATTATAGCCCAAGATGGCACGCCTAATATTATTTTAGCAGAAACCAAAACCATCAAAGCCCATGATTATTTTTTATTGGAGCGAACTAGCGATGACAGTGTTTTAGGTATTATGGCTGACCAAATTTACGTTGGCGCTTTAGGCAACAGCGGCGAGGTTTTAGAGCTAAGGGACAGCAGTAATAATTTAATCGATTCTCTAGATGCTTCTTTGGGCTGGCCAGCCGGCAACAATGATGAGAAAAAAACTATGGAAAGGATTAATCCTTTAATTACCAGTCAAACCAGTAATTGGGCTGATAGCGGCACCACTGGCGGTACGTCTAAGGCAGCCAACTCAGTTTATCTGGCGCCTAATAATAGCCCAGTAGCTGTCGCTGGCAGTGACCAGTCAGCAATTATTAATGAAATAGTTTCTTTTGACGGCAGTGGATCAACCGATAGTGACGGCACAATTATTGATTATCAATGGGATTTCGGCGATGGCGGTTCAGCTGGTGGGGCTTTAGTCACTCATGCCTATAACACTATAGGATTATTTTCGGTTATTTTGAAAGTCACTGATGACAATGGCGCCACCAGCACCGATAGTTTGACAGTACAGGTTTCTGCTACCAGTACTACACCGACAATTATCAATCTCCACGATCTGGTTATTAATGAATTTGTTTTTGATCCGACAACTGGCGCCAAAGAATGGATTGAATTGTATAACAATACCACTTCCACCCTTAATCTTAACGGTTTGACTTTGGAAGACGGCGTTGGCGTTATTGCCAATTTAACTGGCGTAATAGCGGCTCATAGTTTTTATATTCAAGAATTATCTACCAATAAGTTAAACAATGACGGCGATATAATTATTCTAAAACAAGATGCGACAATTATTGATCAGGTAACTTACGGCTCTTGGGACGACGGCAATGTTTCCGATAATGCGCCGATAGCCAACGATCCTGATTCTGTGGCTAGAAGAATTGACGGTCAAGACAGCGATACTGATAGCAGTGATTTTTCTTTAACTACGACGCCCACTAAAAATTCCGCCAATTTAATTACCGCCAATCCTGCCAATCCGCCAACGCCACCGTCAACTGGTTCAACTGGCGGTGGTACCAGCCAACCCGTTATCCTTTCTTTTAATCTTGCCGATGTGGTTATCAACGAATTTGTATCCGACCATAGTGACGGTGAAAACGAATGGGTGGAATTTTATAACAACACTCCTAATGCCATTAATCTGGAAAATTGGAAAATTGAAGAAGGTTCAGGTAAAGTCACCGAATTAATTGGTACAATTTATAGCCACCAAATGGCAGTAGTAGAGAGCCCCAAAGGCAATTTGAATAATGGCGGCGATTTAATTGTTTTAAAAGATCCTAACGGCAGTATCATTGATCGCGTGGTCTATGGTAATTGGCCTGATGGCAATATTTTTGATAACGCTCTGATGGCTAATGACCCCGATGCTGTGGCCAGATTCATTGATGGCCAAAATAGCGGCATTAACTACAACGATTTCAGGATAACCAATCATCCCACCAAGGGCTTGCCTAATATTATTGGTGATTTAGCCACTACTACCGTTGAAACCAAAACTGTAAGCGAACCAGAAAAAACAATTACCGAATTTCCCCAATTGATTATTACTGAAATTTTCCCCAACCCGGCCGGCGCTGACACCGAAGATGAATTTATAGAAATCTATAATCCTACCAATGAAGAAGTAGATTTAAGTGGCTGGTTCTTGGATGACATTGAAGGCGGCAGCCGGCCTTATAAAATAACCGACTTAACCATTGCTTCACAAGAGCATCTGGCGTTTTTCAGAAAAACTACCGGCTTAGCTTTAAATAACGATACTGACAAAGCGCGACTGATTAATCCTCTCAAAGAAACAGTCAGCGAAATTGAATATAAAAATATCAAAGAGGATTTAGCTTACGCCTTAACCAGTGATAATAAGTGGCAAGTAACTTCGGCGCCCACACCGGGTGATGTCAATGAAATTGAAGCGGCAGAAATTACCTCTAAAAATTCCAACTCCGGCCAATTAGTTAAAATTACCGGCACGGTGGCGGTGGAGCCCGGTGTTTTGGGCTCGCAGATATTTTATCTGGCCGATGAAGATATTCAGGTCTATTCTTATAAAAAAGATTTTCCCGTTTTAGTGGTTGGCGATAGAGTGGAAGTTGTGGGTGAAATATCAGAGGGCGCTTTGGAGAAAAGGATAAAAATTAAAAGCCAAAGCGATATTAAAATTATCGGTCAGAAAACCGAGCTGTTGCCGACGGCCGTTTCTCTGGCTGAAATTGACGAAGAAATTGAAGGTAAATTAGTCAAAATAACCGGCGAGGTGATTGAAACGCGCGGCAATTATGTTTTTATTGATGATGGCACCGATGAAGTTGTGATCTATATTAAGGCCTCCACCAATATCAATAAATCAATTTTCACCGAGGGTGATAAGGTGGAAGTGGTGGGCATTGTTTCCCAGACCAAAAATGGTTATCGCCTCTTGCCCAGATATGATACCGATATCTTGAAAATCGGCAGTGTTAAGGGTGAGCAAGCCGTCCAAGAAAGCAACAAACCAACCAATCAAGTGAACCAGTATTTTATTGCTATCATAATTTTTATGGGTGTTATTATCGGCTGGCTGGCTTATAAACAATATAAACTTAAAATAAATAGTAAAATTAGCTAAAATAAGACAAAATAATATTAAACTATTGACAAAAGTATTATTACATGATATACTGTTAAAAGTAGTAATAAAACACATTTCAATCTCAACTGCTTCGCCAAAAGCGAAGCCAATTAAAAGGAGCAAGAAAGACCATGCCTCTCTTTAAGAGTTTTGCTGAACAAGGATTCAAGCAGGTCGGAGTGATTGTCTTCGGCGCTGGCCTCGACCATCGCCAGGCCATCGCCGACTGGCGGGCCAAGGGTTATGGCGTCAGTGTCAAGGCCGACCACGCGCTGGTTTACCAGCTCTAGCGATAGACGGCGTTCAATCGCCCGTCAATACTGTAACAGGTGTTGGCGGTTTTTTAATAGTCATTGCGACCACGCACTTGGTATGAGGGAAGTAATTCCATGTTTTATATTCTCTTGTAATAAAAATGAGATTGCTTCAGTCGTTCGCTTAAGGCGGACTATCTCACAATGACAAGTAATATAATTTTTTCTTGTTTTCTTGTTTTTTTGACATTTAACCTCGCCAAATCAAAAAACTCAAATAAACCAAATACAGGCAAAATAAGGCCAAACCCTCCCAGCGTTCAATATCTCTTTCTTTTTTGCCAGTTAAAACGAACCAAAAAAGTAAAACTGTTGCGCCTAAAGCAATAATAATATCGGTGTTTAATAAATTATTAAACGGCAGCGGCCTAATCAAAGCGCTTAAGCCGATGATGCCGAAAATATTAAAGACGGTAGAACCGACAATATTACCAATGGCCA
>MHIM01000026.1 GCA_001817505.1 Candidatus Buchananbacteria bacterium RIFCSPLOWO2_01_FULL_39_33
CGGCGGCGCTCATCCTTTAGTCATGGACGCCCTAGCGGAAATGTCCGAGGCTCAAATGCAAATGCGCTTGACCCACCCTCCCGTTCGCGCGCAATATCCCCGCCGTAGGAAAAAGAGGAGACGGCGGGGATGCTCCCTTGATTACTTAACTATTCCAGTAAATTCAGTGATTTTTTCTTTAAGCTGTCCAAGTCCGTGATCATCACCAACATCAACATGAGAAGTTGTCCAATTACAGAATGAGTAAATTCCTTTTATTTTATTTAAATCATCGTCAGCTATTAGTTTGTTAGTTTTTACACCGTCAATCGCTAAAGTAAAATTTTGTTCTGCGTCCCAATGCAAAAGAGTGTTTTTAATATATCTCTCAACTTCATATCGCAAATACTGTCCATATTCAACGACTTTTAGTTCCACATCGAGGCTCGCGGGTGGAATCTTTGCTAGATCAGCTTCAAAACTTTTTAGCTTATCCAAAAATTTATCCGCCTTACTCTTACAAATAAAACTTCCCCCAAATTCTTTTTTATTCCTAATTAGGTTGTATTCATTACAGTGTTCCTTAAATCGCTTTCTTAAGAATTTAAAAAATGTTCTGTGGTGGGTAAAAACAAAAGTTTGCGAAAAGTTTTTTTGCTCTCCCGCGATCAAATCAACGAGACAACTCAAGTTGCTATTATCTAAACTTGTAATCGGGTCATCAAAAACAAGTATTTTCTGGTCTTTCCCTTTTTGAATATCAAGAAAAGCAAAAAAGAAACATAAAGACAAAACCTGAATTTCACCCTCCGAAAGTCCCTCTTTGAAATCTCGCTCGTTTCCTTCAAAATCCAAAACCTTAAAAGCAAACGGAAATTCAATTTTGTTTCCTGTCGGGTCTGTTTTCAGTTCGAGCTTGAAACTAAAGTTAAATGATTTGAAATAATCTTGAATTTTTAATAGAAGATTTGAAAATGCCTTTGTAGAGCAATGATCCTCATATTCTTTCAAGGCGGTTTTGTATTTTGTTTCTAGTTTTGCAAAAAGCTCTTGCAATACTTTTTGTTCTTTTTCTTTTACCTCTTTCTTTTTCTGCCCTGTAATTTTCTTGTCGTTGATAAAACTCAATTCCTTATCAATTGTTCCAATTTTTCCAGTATTTACCGTGATTCTAGATTGAAGTTTTTCATCAGTATTATCGGTTTTAAATTTGGTTAGAAGTTTATTTTTTTGATCTACAAAAACCCCGATTGCCTTGAAAAAGTTTTCAATCGCCCTAAATTCTGCTTGCACCTTGGTATAAAGTTCTTGGACATTCTCCTTACTTGGCTTTACGAGTTTTGATATTTTACCACTCAACTCTTTAATCTCTTTAACTGCTGACTTTTTGTGCGTTTTCTCATCATCAACGGAATAAATATTCGGTAGCTTGTAATTTTGATCAAGTCTTTTGAGTTCAAGAAAAATAGTATTCAAGTCAAATTCTGAAAGAGTTTGCGTAATCTGTGAAAGCTCATCTAGCAGTGCTTGTTTATCCTTTTCAAACTTCTGTACCTGTGTTTTGTAAGTTGTATCGTATATTTGATTATATAAATCTATAATTTTTTTGACTCCCGCCTCCTCATTTTCGGACTGGCAAAATGGACATTGGTTTTTGTGCGTTTTTCTTATTTCAAGACCAGTATCAAAAAATGACTTATGGGCTTTGATTTTATCAATCAATGTTTGTTCGGCTTCGACTTTCGCTTGTTCTTTTAGATCAAAATCAAAAATTGCTTGGTAATCTTCATAACTCGACAAAGAAAGCTCAACCTCTACTTTCGCCAATTCTTTTATATCGCTTTGAATACTCGCGACCTTCTTTTGTAGCCCTTGATCAGTTTCAAGAGTTTTTTCTTTCTCCTTTTTTTCTTTGCCTAATTCTTGCTTCGCTTTTTTGATTTCTTCTTCACTCTTATTTTTATAGTTTCGATAAAAGGTTTTTTCGTCATCGCTTAAATCAAAAGCCAAAGTATCTTTATTTGCTAAATTAAAATCTTTAACTTTTTGATCTTGTTCTTCCTTTGCTTTTTTTGCTGTATCTCTTACACCTCGCAAATTGATAGCGTCGCTATCAAACTCAATAATCATTTTGCCAGACTCCTGCTCTTGCCCGTTTTGTGTTGTATCTCTCTTGTGTCCAAGATGAACATTTTTATCAACAAATTCACGATCAAAAAACAAGATGGAATCCTTAGCGATTTTGTTATCCCAGTTACTATTTACTGGATATTTTTTATCTCCGTCGTCAAAAGTCAGACACGCTTCAATCGGTTTATATCTCCCAAAATCCTTGTTTTCTGAAACATTTTTTAGAAGATTGGCGATTGAACTCTTGCCACTCCCATTTTCTCCGTAAAGGATATTTACATCGTCGTGAAAAGTTTCGTTATTTAAAAAAGGTTGCCAAGTAAAATCTTGGAACGATTTATAACCTTTGATCTTTTTGATACTTTTCAATTTCATACATAATTTACAAAATCAAATTTTTGATTTTACCTTTTAAGTCGCTGATAGAATTTTGGAGTATCTCTTTTTCATCCTCTCTATTCTTAATCTCAATGTTCAATTTGTTTACTTTATCCATTATCTCTAATTGAACGGAATACTCGGGACAAGGTACTTTATACTGCTTAAAATTTCTTTGATTGATTGCTTTTTTTGCAGCGCCCCTTGCTAAAGCTCTAATTATTTCTTCCCGCATTAAAACAAAATAATTATTGTAATAGTTTAAATCAATTTTGCCTTTATATTCCTTGCTTGGCGTTAGAATAAAACACAAATCACTCGCAATAAATTTTCCGTTGATATAGTGAGTTCGTCCCAATGAGCCAGAAGCACCCATGGCAAAAATGATCGCCTCTGATTCATGACTATATTCATTATGAGTTTTCCATTCTTCTGACGCAGTGATAAATGTATACTGTCCTGCAATATTTTTTTGGCTTTGGAGTGATCCTTTTTCAATATCAAATAATTTACCGAGCTCAATCAATTTGAAATTATCATTTGCTTTTGATTTCTGGTAGAAAATCTTATTTAGAGAAATTCCATCACTGTTCAAAACATCACTTTTCTTAAAATAAAATACTTTATCTGATACTAATTGTTTTTTATTGTCCCTAAGTCCCACGATGACATTTTTTACTTCAGGTAAATCGTTTTCTTTTATCGCATTTCTATTTCTACCCAAATCAAAGCCGTCATGTTCAACTTGAAAATGTAAAATGTAATCAGATTTTATTTTCTTATCAAAAAATACAATGCTTGTCTTTATACTTCCACTGTATGGATTAAAAGTTCCTACAGGTAGAGAAACAATTGCATATAACCCATTTTCAACAAGCATTTTTCGTATCTTTGCAAAATCTTTTGTATAGTTTTCAAGAATTCCCTCGGGAATAACAACTCCTCCTTTCCCGTGTATGTTCAAATGTTCAAGAATATAATCGACAAAGAGTGCTTCTGCTTTTCCTGATTGAACCGAAAATCTTTTATGTGGAACAATACCTCCGCTTGGTGTCATAAACGGCGGATTGGCAAGAATTACATCAAAAGTTTCGTCCCAACGCTTCTCGCTTGTAAGCGTATCGTATTCGTGAATTTTTGGCTCTGGAAATCCGTGCAAATACATATTCACGAGTGCTAATTTCACCATATCAGGTGAAATATCATAACCCGCAAGATTATTCATCAACTTCAATTTCTCGTCTGGCGTAAGTGCTTTTTCTTTGTTCTGCTTCAAAATATGTTTGTATGCAGAGATCAAAAATCCAGCCGTTCCACAAGCGGGGTCAAGGATTGTTTCGTTTTTCTTTGGATCAACGACATCAACCATAAAATCAATAATATGGCGAGGTGTACGGAATTGCCCCGCGTCTCCTTGGCTTCCAAGAATTGAGAGCAAGTATTCAAAAGCATTTCCTAAATTTTCACTGTGTTCGTAATTAAATTCGTTGATCTCTTTCAAAAAAAGCGAAAGTGTTCGCGCATCATTGTACGGCAAAAATGCACCCTTAAAAATATCTCTAAACAATTGAGGAATATGCGGATTTTTTGACATATTCGTAATTGCCTGAACATAAAGATCAAGGCGTTCTTGTCCTGAAAGTTTACTGTCCAAAAGTTTCGTCCAAGAATATTGACTAAAACCATTAGCGAAAAATTTCGCTTTTCCACCGAGTTCCTCCGATTCTTTGTCCATGTCGTCCATAAACTTATAGACGAGGGCAGTCGTGATTTGCTCAACCTGTGCTTTTGGATCAGGCACTTTACCGACAAGAATTTGTCGGGCGGAGTCAAGTTTTCGTTTTGTAGTTTGATCAAGCATAATAATTTTTTGATTACCTCATATAAACATTAACGGGGACATAATCTTTCACATATTCAGGAACAGTTTCCCGCCAGCCGTTTAATTCTTTAAATTCCGACATTGTAAATCCAGCGTAAACATTTAGTTCCGCAAAATGTTTTTTGTTGATAATATCGCGAAACTTTTCGTCTGTAACATACGCTTTCAGATAATTTTTGATATGCGGAACATACTTGCTTTCGGGTTTGTAGATTGAAATAAACTTTTCGCATTCTTCTTCCAATTTTTCGTCTTTAGATTTAAAAACATCAATCAAGCCGAAGGCTCGTTCCAAAAATTCACGCCAAGAAATTCGGCGATCGAGGTTTTCGCTCTTGCGGATTTTTTCAAGATTCAAGAATAATTGCGGTTTGTCCTCGTATTTATCCCGCATTATCTGAACAGCCTTTTCCCATTGCTCATTCTCAACGGCAGATTTCACTTCTGGGTCGTTTTGCAATTGCTCGCGGGCTTTCTCAAAAAGTTTTCTATCAACTTTCATTCCTTCAATTCCGACAGGGGTTTCCGTGAGCGTTTTGACCTTATCGGGATTGAAAACCTCTATTTCATCAATATCAACGCCGATAGGTCCTTCTCCGCCTGTTCCTTTTTGTTTGATAGGTAATTGTAAAACTTCATCATAATCAAACTTTTCTTCAAAATATTCGCAGTTCGCAAAGAAATCGAAAAGTTTGAAATTATCTTTCTCGTGTTTGTGAGTTTCGCCGTATTCGTCTTTGTATTCAAAAACAAATTTTCGTGTTCCTCGTCCTTTGATCTGAATAAAATCAGTTGGCGAGAATATCGGACGCATGAGCGCAAGGTTTAGAATATCTTGGCAATCATAACCAGTTGTCAT
>MHIM01000027.1 GCA_001817505.1 Candidatus Buchananbacteria bacterium RIFCSPLOWO2_01_FULL_39_33
CCCAATATCTCTACCAGCTCCTGCGATGAGAGCGGCTTAAATTGCGAGGTATCAATTTTCTCTGGGTATTCTTTTGCGTATTTACCAAACAAATCATCAGGGTTGCCGTTGAGCTTCACGAGGTAGTCGGTAATGTCGCCGCCTTCGCCAACTTCCTGCGGCAATGTGATTATGTATGTCTCATTTCCACCATTTTCCACCATTTTTGCCGCCCGTTCCGCTCCTTTCTTGCCAGCGTCATCGTTGTCAAAACAGACATAGATTTTCCTACCTTTTCCTACCTTTTCGCACCACTCTTGTTTGAAGGTCATCGCTCCGTGCGTTGAGGTTATGGCGTCAATGTTTTTTGAGAGCAACGCCAACCTGTCCAGCTCGCCCTCGCAAATAACAAGCGGATTGTTAGCATTTGTTAGCATTTCCCATCCATAAATCTGGGCTTCCACTCCTTTCGGGTAAGTTATCTTTTCATCGCCTGCGTTCGGGTCTCGCCTCAATTTGAAAAACCGAAATGCCCCGTAAATATCCTTTACGGGTATCGTTATCCAGTTTTTGCCGTAGAACTTGCCCCAGCCGAGCTTGTGAGTGTCTATAACGGCGTCAGAAACGCCTCTGGCGGTCAAATACTGGCGAATGTGGGCAGGAAGTGCCAGATGGCAGGTCTCCACCAGTTCTGCGTCAAACTTCGTGGATTTTCGTAGATTTTTCGTGGACGGCAAAGGGTTAAGTGCAATCTCCTGTATGCCGTCTCCGAAGTGCTTGGCGAGTGTTATGAGGTTGCCTTTCTCGCCGCATTTCTTGCACTCGTATTGTCCCGTCTCGGCGTCAAAATAGAGATGGGCTTCACTGCCTCTGCTGTCCTTATCACAGCCGTTAAAAAGGCAGTGCGTAATGATTTCTTTTCCGCCCTCACGAAAGGCAACGCCCTTGCGTGTGAGATATTCTTTTGTGGTAATTGTTTCTAAATTCATACTCATTTTTATTGTTAGGTTTTGTTAGGTTTATAAATCGCCAGTTTGTCGGCGGCGTTCCTGTAATTGCTGGTATTCCGCCTCGGTCATTGGCTTGTAAGTAATCTCAACAAGCCGCATAAGTTTTACGCCTTTCTCATACGCTTCCTCTCGGCTGATTTCTTTGCCGAAGCGACTTTTATAAAGCGTTTGGAATTTCGTGATTTGTTCATTGTCTAAAGCCATAGTTAAAACTTGTCTTGGTATAGCTTGTCCTTGAGCATTTTTATTGCCGTTACGAATTTTCGGGCGTCCACCATTGCTTCAGGAGCGTCTTCTTTGCCGAAGTTATAATTTTCAAGAAAAAGCTCCCTCTCTGGCGTGTCTCGGAAGACAAATTGTGCTCGTTTTGGGTCAGTGATTTTATCTACATTCACCAGCTCCAGTCCTTTTGCGAATAAGAAAGCCGCCGCATAAAAACTGGAAATGCGGAAGTATCTGTCGTCTTGTTTGGTTGTTTTTGTTTTTCTCATAAAGAAAATGCCCAGCTCTGCGGCTGGGCGTTAATGAAAATAGGGCTATCAATAACGCCCCACGATAAAATCGCAGAGTGATATTGATAGCCCTTTTTATTGCTATCTGGGGTAGCCCGTAGCTACCTTTAAGTTTTTAACCTCTACTACAATAGACGACAAACAGTTAGTAGTTGCCCACAAGCTCCCGCTCCATTAGCTCATCAAGAGACAGGTGGTAGCTATCAATAAACCGCTTCTGTCGGTTTGCGAACTTAACCAAATCAAGGATTTTATTCCGCATTACCTTGACCGCAAAAGTTCTTTCGCTTGCGTTGTTGCGACCCTGAAATTTGCTCAACTTTTGCCAGAGAGTTATATCAAGCTCTTGTGCGACATCCTGCCATTCCATATTCGGAATACGAGATGTTTTTGCCTTTCCAAGAATATCATCTTGGTATTTGTGGTTGTATAAACGCATACTCATATTGGTTACTTATTTCCAGCAACCAATAGAGTGGGTCAGTAACAAAAAAAGCTACTAACGGACACCCAGTTGGCACTGGATATTCATTAGTAGCCCTTTTTATCGCTACTTGGGTCAGCCCGTAGCTGACTGGTTTCTTATTCTGTTTTTATTTTAGCAAGCTGAACCGACCAGTCAAGAGCATATCCGCTCTTATCAGCTCCTCTACTACAATAGACGACAAACGCTTTAAGGCAACCAGCCCCAGTCAACAGGAAGCGTTTCATTCTCGCTCCTGCATTGAGGGCATTTTGCCGACATTATTGCTCTGCCGTATTCCACCTCAATCTTTACGGGGACATTATTACGAGTTAGAGCAGTGAGTATGTTGCCGTGGACAAACTTATACAACAATTTATCGCATTTTTTACACTTCCACTCTGCTTGATTAACTCGCTTCCACCACTCATCCTCGGTTGTTAAAGAGTTCTTTCTAACATCCGCCAAACAATCATCGCAAATCAATGAGCTGTTTTTATTCCACATACTTGAGGGATTTTCCGAACGCTGTCTAACGGGTTTTTTTCTACACATTTTGCAGAAAACAATTTCTGCATAACGAGCAACAGAGTTATGAAAATCGCTTCCTCTTTCTTCCCAATCTTTTGCTTCCTGTCTAACTTTTTTCATTTCTTCTCGTGATAATTTTAGCTGTTCTTCTCGGCTTAAGCCCTGAAGTTTCTCCCTGTTTTCCCACCACCATTTACTGCCCCATTCGTTTATTCTTTGCCAAGCCGCACTTCTTCTGTCGTTAAATTGTTTGCTAACATCCCAGAAAACCTGACGCAATTCTCTTTCTAAATCGCCCAAGCCGTGCATTATAGCCATAGAGATTTCATTCCTTACTTTTTCTTCCCAACTTTCTTTTTCCTCATCATCGCATTTTTTGTTTAATTCTTGTTCTTTGATTTGCTTGAGGATACTGGTAGCATATCTTTTCTCTCTTTCGCCCAAATCCTCAACCTTTATGATTTTTTCTGGCTCAACTTCCCTATAACTACCAGCATAACTTCTATCGCCATATTTCTTTTCGTAATCCGAAAGCTCCTGCTCAATTTTTTTTATTTTGTCGGCGACATTATTGCTAACGAATGGCTTGTTGGCTTTTTTTAATTTCCATTTTTTGAACTGCTGAACGGAGTATTGCAACGCTTTTATATCCTCTCCACCGACATATTCTACTTTTGGTCTCCAGAAGGGGTGGTGCGGAAAATCTTTATGAATGAACTCAAAAATCGGTTCTGATTTTTTGCCCATCAACGCTTCCCACGCTTCGGTTAGCAAGTGATAGAGGCGGTATAAATCTTGAGCGAGAGAGGCGTCTCCTTTGAGTAAATCCTTTTTCCATTCGGGATGTCGCTCAATGTAGTAATGCCAGTGAGCAAGCGGGTCTATAACTTCTGTAAACTGCCCAACATTTTTGCGGAGTATATTGAGCTTGTGTTCGTCCAAGCCGTAAGTAGAAAGCAGTTTTTTGCCATTTTTTAATGGCGTAAAATCGTATTCAGTAATCGGTGCGTTGTTCCAGTATCTACGCTTTTCTATGGGGAGATAATAGTGCTCTTTTGGTTGTTCCAAGCTATGCAGAAGCTCCAAAAATCTATAAAGATAATCTGATACCAAATGAGCACCAACCCATAACTCATCATCCTCTCTATCTCTTTTCTTTGGATTATCAGCCCAAAAAGACATTCCACCACCCCAAGAAATATAACGGGGTCTTTGTTCTTTGGGGCGTTCTTTATACCAATCTATCGTATCTGGTGCACGCAAATTGCCGTCTTCATCAAGAATGTTTTTTCTTAATTCAGCGAGGATATAAATTTGGTAAGGGCTGTAATACTTAACTAAAACCTCTTTTTCCGTGCCGTCATTTTGTTTTTGTTTTTCTTTAATTTGCAGGAGTGGTTTTATAAGTTCATCTTTCTCGGCGGCTTTCAAAAAGTGTTCGTTTATGTCCATCCTGCCACCGACATAAGTATTGGCTTGGTCTTCATTGCAAAAACGAATAAAGCCCCACTCTGGCAAGAGCTGGTCTTTCTTAATTTCTCGTTTTTCATTCTTTTTACTCATATTCATTTGCAGAATACTTTTATCTGCGATATGCTTATGTTAAGCAATGTTAGGTAAAAAATCAATGGCAAAATCGCCGAAGAAAAAAGATAAAATGCCAGAACTCATAACACTTCAAGAAGCGTGTGATATTTTGAAATGCCATCCGAACACTCTGCGGCAGTGGGATAACAAAGGCATACTCGTTGCTGTTCGTTTTGGCGAGAGAAAAGACAGGCGTTATAAAAAGGATGATATTATGAAATTCTTAAACCAGAAGAAAAGATGACATAAAACAATTTACAATTTATTTTGCCCAACACTTATTTTTAAGTAGTGGCAATAAAATTCCCAACCACGATAGTAAGCTCCTCATTGAGCACTCGTGGTTGGGTCAATAGCAGGAATGTTATTGGGCAATCGCAAGGTTGCCGCTCGTGGGGAGCTTTCTGTTTCCACGAGCACTAAATCCCAACCACAATATGACCAACAAAATAATTTGCTACATTCGTGGCGTTGAAATTGTTGAAACGCCAGAAGAAAAAGTTAGGCAGGAATACGCCCGCCGCCTTGTTGAAGAATACGGCTACCCCAAAGAACTGGTTGATGTTGAAGTCCCAATCCAACTTGGCAGGGACGAAAGTAAAAGAGCCGATATTGTTGTTTATCGTTCAAAACAAGACAGAGAAAGGCGAGAAAACCACAACATCATTGTTGAGTGCAAAGAGCCAGATATTAAGTTTCCCGATGGAGAAAAACAACTCAAGGCGTATGTAAATGCCACTACTACTCAAATAGGCGTTTGGACAAACGGCATAGAGTTTAAGTATTGGAAACGATTAAAAGAGCCAGACCGCTACGAGGAAAAAGGATATTTGCCAAAATATGGGCAAGAATACGGCGACAAAAAGATACTCAAAAAAGAGCTTCGCCCATCAAGTAATTTACAGGCAACTTTTAAGCGTATTCACGACAATATCTACGCTAACTATAAATCTGGCAGAAAGGAAAAGGTTTTTTACCAAGTCATCTATCTTTTGTTTGCTAAAATTCAAGACGAGAAAAGCCGTAATGCGGAGTGCGAATTTGTAATTTACGATAGAGAGTGGGACGAAATACGAGATAAAGACACGAGCAAAA
>MHIM01000028.1 GCA_001817505.1 Candidatus Buchananbacteria bacterium RIFCSPLOWO2_01_FULL_39_33
AAATGAGGATTAACAGTGTAAGGCATATTATTTAAGGGTTATATTTAATCCTTCCATTATACCCCAAGGTGTTGCCAAGCTATTGGCCTATTACGAAGAGATTGACTTAATAATTAAGATGTGTTAAGATAATTAGTCGTACTTTAACAATTCTCAAAACACCAGAGGAAAAAAGGAGGAGGCAATCAAATGAAGAAAGTGGCGGTTATCGGCAGTGTTATAGCAATTTTATTGGTCGTCAATGTGGCTTTAGCTGGTGATAATCCCAGTGGCACGCCTTTCCAAGCGATTTGGAATGCTATTACTAACTTGCAATCGCAGATTACCAATATTCAGCTGATTCCCGGACCCCAAGGTCTACCAGGCGAACCAGGCCTACAGGGAATTCAAGGCGAACCAGGGGCACAGGGTTTGCAGGGCGAAACAGGACCCCAAGGTCGGCAGGGAATTCAGGGGGAACCCGGCTCTCAAGGAGAGCAAGGCGAAATGGGAGCATCAGGTGAAACTGGCCCGCAAGGCCCACAGGGTTTGCAGGGGCCAAAGGGTGACCCGGGCGAACCGAGCTGGGATGAGACCAGAATAGCGGACTTGGAAGCCCGAGTGGTTTATTTGGAAAACCTTAATCAGCCACCAGAGCCCCAGGGATTTTCGGCTTACGCGAATTTTAAGAGAGGTCTTAGTCAGTATTTATCAATAACTGACGCCGATCAAGTTGGTTTGAATATTACACATGATATGACTATTGAGGGTTGGATTTATTTAGAAGCAGATATGCCAAATAATACTGATTATGAAATTGTTAGTAAATATGATATTGATTATAATATTGATAGTCGCGCATATCGTTTCTATCTCTCAACCTATGGTACACAAGCACTATATTTAAATACTAGTCAAGATGGTTCTAATGAAGTAGCCAATAATGCAGCTTGGTCACCAATCGCACAGATTTGGTATCATGTAGCCGTAACCAGAACTTTAACCACAACAAAATTTTATGTTAATGGTATGCAACTTAGTACTAATAACCAATTTCATACCAGTACAACAATTTGTGATAATAGTGCCAGTTTTATTGTAGGTCAACTTGGTGTAACTCCTGATGACTATTGGAATGGCAAAATGGACGACTTAAGAATCTGGAATGTCGCCAGAACACCGGCCGAAATTCTTGCCAACAAAGACATTGAATTAACTGGCGCTGAAGCCGGACTAATGGGCTACTGGAAGTTCAACGGCAACGCTCTGGACTCCTCGCTCAATGGCAATGATTTGACCAATAATAATGGCGTTACTTTCATCGCCTATTGAAACTCGGACTTTTAAAAACCAAAACTCCCGCACCGATTGGTGGCAGGGAGTTTTTTATTCGTCATTACTATCAATATTTCCTCCCTTTACCCCGCCAAAGGCGGGCAGGCAAGGGGAGGTGAATCCGCCAATTGGCGGAGAAACAACCCCATATTTTCTGTGTCATTGCGAACGCAGTGAAGCAATCCCATGTTTATATTGATGAGATTGCTTCGTCCGTCCGCCAACCGGCGAACTCCCTCGCAATGACATTAGTAGGAATACTTGTAATGACTGTAGTAGGAATATTTGTAATGACTGTTTATTTCTTAATCTTATTAAATAGAAAAGCAAAAAGCCAAACAGCCACCACATCAATAACATTCCAGATAATTAAACCGGCAATAAAAGTGGCCAATGTTATTATGTTTCGTCCCAAGGCAATATCAGAGTGAAGGGCATAGCGCATAAATAATTCTCGCGTAGCCGGAAACAGAGCTACGCCGGCAAAGCAAACCACGTAAACGATGCTGGTCCAGGCCGCCGTAACTTTTAAGAGGTGTTTGATGTTAATCATAAGGTTATTTGTTAACCGAAAAAATTGCTGTTAAAACAACAACTTGTTCTTACTTTTTATTGACGTATTTCCACAAAGCGGCGATGCCTAAAACCAGCAGAATAATGATCAAAAGATAAGTAATCCAAGCAAAAAGCATCATACTGCTTGTGCCCACGCCGCCCATTAAGCCATAGTCCATCATATTTATTTCACCTCCTTCAATTAATTAAATTTAAAAAGATAATTTATTATCTTAGTGTCCAGCCGCCGTCAACTATTATTGTCTGGCCGGTAATATAATCCGCTTTATTGGAAGCCAAAAAAACAACCGTGTTGGCAATATCTTCAGGCAGTCCGAATCTTTTGGCTGGAATAATAGCAATCGTCTGGTCTTTTTCTTTTTTAGTCATTACCCCGGCGGCTCCCGGAGTATTAATTGCTCCTGGGGCAACAGCGTTGACATTTATTTTCTTGGGAGCTAATTCCAAAGCCAGCGCCCGCACCAGGGCATTGATTCCGCCTTTGGAAGCGCAGTAATGGGTCAGGCCTTCAAAGCCGACGAAAGAGGCGATTGAGGAAATATTTACGATCTTGCCACCCGCTTTCATTTTTTTTAGGGCCGCTTGCGAACATAAAAAGATGCTTTTCAAATTAGTATCTATGACCCTGTCCCAATCAGCTTCTTTCATATCCAAAAACGGCACAAAAGGGAATATGCCGGCGTTATTTACCAAAATATCCAGTTGGCTGAATTCTTTTACGGTTTTGGCTATTAAATTATCTACTTCTGATTTCTTAGAAACATCACAGGCAACAGCCAAGATTTTTACTCCTTCTTTTTTTATTTTTTCAGCCGCTACTTGGCAATCTTTTTGATTGAGATCGCTTACCACCACCTTGCAGCCTTCTTTAGCCAGAGCCAGGGCGATGCCATAGCCGATGCCTTGCTTGGCGCCGGTGACAATGGCCACTTTGTTTTTCAATATCATAATTTAATTAGTTTTTATTAATAATTTTTATATCTGCTTCATTATAGCATAGTTTTTTATCTGATATAATATTAGAATAAATAAGTAAGATTTTTATATGATAGGCATCATAATTATAATTCTGATTGTTCTGGTAGTGGCAGTAATTTTGGTTATGGGCGTCAGGGAAGATAAGAAAAAATAGAAGTCCAAACCATTCACATTTAAAAACACTCCGATTAGGAAGTGTTTTTTTAAGATAAGCTGACGTGTCTAAACAGCCAAGCCGAGACGAAAAAAAACATAGCTAAAAGGGAATTTAAAATTAATACGCCGATAACGCCCGCCTCGCCCCAGGAGGTCTGGGCCGGCCAAATAAAGAGCGCCACTACCGGAATCAATACTTGAACCAGCGCTACTGTCAGCAGGGTATAGGCCATGCCGCGCGGCCTAAAACGTGCCGCAAGAGAGCCGATGAGTAAGACAGTGGGTACTGCCCAATACATCAAGTTGGCGGGGTTATTCTCGCTGCCGATAATGCCAACAGCGCCACTGACCCAGCCAAGAAATAGCGCTCCTACAAGTCCAACTCTAAAAGCGATGCGATACATTCTGTTTTGCGTTCTCAACCATATTGCCAGTTCATAGGCGCCGCCAGCGACCAACAGTATGATGATATAGGCGACAGTTTCAATCCACTGCACTTCATTGGTGAACTGCCTGGCCAGAGATATTATTAATATAAGCGCTATGACAACAGCCCAGACAATCTGTCTTTTGGTAATTTTTTTCATAACTTGAATAAGTTATTTTATATTGTCAGCATAGCAAAAGATCGCCATTTAGGCGATTTTTTATTTTCAGGACTTATGGGGCGATTTTGGAAAAATTGGCTGGTGGGAATTAGCATTAGATTTTGATAAAACTATTTCCCAGTCATACCATTTTGCACATTTTTATAAATAATTCTCGTCATGCTTGCTAATAAGAACGATAAATTAATATTGACAAACAATAAGCCACCAATTAAGCTGTCATTATTACTGATCAAAGATCATCTATGAAAAAAAGCCCAACGATATTTCTTCAATTATTAATTGTGCTCATCGGCATCGGCACTCTGGCCCTCATGCTTTGGGAGCCTCATCTCGAAGGCAGGAACGCGCAGGCCACACTCTTTGAGATTTATTTCAAAGATCCGTTTCTGGCGTATGCGTATCTAGGGTCTATTCCGTTTTTTGTGGCGCTTTATCAGGCAATCAAGGTGCTGGGATATGTCGGACAAAATCAGGCATTTTCCCAAGCGGCCGTGAAAGCTCTGCGGACCATAAAATATTGCGCGCTCGCTACTGCGGGTTTTATTGTGGTGGCAGATGCTTACCTTATGATAGCTGCACGTAGCGGCAACGATGATCCTGCGGGAGCTATAATGCTGGGTCTTATAGCCACCTTCGCCTCTATCGTTATCGCCGCCGCCACCGCGGTGTTTGGACAGATTTTGCAAAGTGGGGTGGACATAAAAAAAGAGAGCCCAACTTCAATTAATAATAATAAAACAGTCCCTTAATAGGGCTATTTTATTATGGCGGTGTTTGTTGGACAAAGTTCACCCGGAATGGTTTGAAACGCCTAAGCCAAAATCTGTTACTGGTAAGAATGCGGTGGATTATTCAATCAAGTAATGCCCATAAGCTTGAATGGGGCTTTTGGTGATGATTATTTCTTTCCTAATTCCCCGATAATGTAATCTATCCAATTTTGATACCAATACCAAGTTTTCACAACCATAGTACCAAAACCCTTGCTCATATTTTTACCGTCATGTTTTCTCCAAAATTGAGTGTGTTGATACATTCCGAAATTCTTAAAACCTGCCTCCTTAACTTTTTGAATTACCAGCGTTGCGGTAAATTTTTGTTTTTCCGTTTCTTCTTTTATCCAGTATTCTTTTGAAATATTTTTTGCCAAATCGGATTTTGGATCAATAAATTCAATGACTCTATCCGCTTGTCCTTTACGTTTTGCTAAAACTTTTGCGAACAAAAGACGATAGGCAAACCTATCACTTTTTGCTTCGTTTTCGGACAACTTACTATCAAAATCGGCAACATAAGAAATAACATTTTGAGGAATAAAACCTTCTTTATCTTTAATAACTTTTGATTGTGAATGGTCTAGTTCGGAGAATTGTAAACTCAACGCCAAATTGTTATCAAGACCATATTTTTCTCCGTGCAGTTTTTTGAGATAGAAGTTCAAGTTCAATGCACATGCTTGATAACGAGCAGACAAATAAGAATCTAACCCACTGGCTTTCCGGTGCTCAATCTGGTTACGCAACCCAATTAAAAAGTTTAAGTTGTTCACGGTGTCCCTATCGAGTGGACAGTCAGATTTTGAGATACACTCTCTCAAATCCCAATATTTAATACTCCCGTCAGGATTTTTAACATATTTTTTACGACTACCGCTTTTTGTAAAATATCGATAATCTACCCCTTTTTCTCTATAGTGGGCGTGCAGAAGATATGTCCAAGCAATAAGTGAGAGCACAATAAAGCTCTCGGTTTTAAAGTAAATGAGTGGATTGTTATAAATTTGAACAGCCGAAAGCATGGCCTCGCGGGCTTTCATTATTAAATCAACTTTTTCAGAGTAAATAGTTCTGGTCATAGTTCTTGTGGACAAATCCCACTTCTTTTTATATAGGTATCATACTATAATATACATATGGCAAGCAACCAAATCTTCAAAGCAGTCTATTTTTCTGACTACAAGGAAACAAACCCAAAAGCAAAGGGTGTTGTCTTGGCTTTTGGTGAGAGAAATATAGATTTATACAAAAGCGTAGCCGGTCTTGGGAGTAATGAATTACGCAACTTACTCGGAACTGACTCCTATCTTGAGCTAGAGCAACGCGCGCAACAAGAGGGTTTGCCGGTAAACACTTACTGCCTTTGGTATTTGCGAAAAAATCTCGGCGCGGAAGAAGTAAAACCGAAAAAGGCAAAGATTAGCGAAAGGGCAATCTCTCACTTTATAAATCAGGTCATTAAGGGAGACTGTTTGGAAGTGATGAGAGAAATTCCAGCAAAATCGATAGATATGATTTTGTGTGATCTACCTTATGGCACTACACAAAATCACTGGGACAGCGTTATCCCTATTGATCAACTTTGGAGCCACTACGAACGTATTATAAAAGACAAGGGCGTTATAGCCCTCACAGGGCAAGGGCTCTTTACGGCGAATCTCATGCTATCTAATCCAAGACTGTTTAAATACAAAATCACCTGGGTTAAATCAAAACCAACTAATTTTTTGAATGCCAAAAAGCAACCACTTCGCAAGCATGAAGATATTTGTATTTTTTATAAAAGCCAGCCCGCCTATAACCCACAGATGACCTACGGCGAACCCTACAACAAAGGTTTCAGGAAAGATCAATTTACTGGGAGTTATGGCGACTTCAAAACCGTTGAGGTAAAAAGCAATGGCGAGAGGTATCCTACTGATGTTATCTATTTCAAAACTGCCGAGAGCGAAGGCGAAGTTTATCATTCCACACAAAAGCCAGTGGAACTTGGCCGTTATCTTATTTGTACCTTCACAAAAGAAGGAGATGTTGTCTTAGATAACACTTGCGGTAGCGGCAGTTTCCTTGTTTCGGCAGTTTTGGAGGGAAGGAAATTTATTGGAATTGAAAAAAACGAAGATGTTTATCTGTTCAAAAAACATAAAGTGGATTATATCGAAGTTTCCAAAAAGCGTATCGAAGAAGCCGAAGCTCAATACAAAGCAGAGAGCAACAAACTAAAGCTATTTTAGATTCCGCTATACGGCTCCTCTTGGAGAATTTTTCGTGCTTTTTCAATCTCCCCGTCAGTTAATACACCCTTTTCTTTGAGCCAGTATAGCAGGTGAAAATACTGATTTGAGTGTAAAACTGGCTTCACAATTTTATTTATGCCAGTTTCCTTTTGAACAAAAGCAAGGTGTTTCTCGGAAAGCACGCCCCGACCAATAAGGTCGTAGGCAATTCTAATGGCATCAACCGAAGTGAGATTTAGGTCGCCCTTGTGGTTTCTGTCTCGCTCGACGTCTGACTCATCAATACTTAATAAATCTTCAACGGTCTCCAATCCATTGAGATTGCGGTTATAATACTCTATTTCTTGCCCACGATAAGTGAACCATGTTCTTCCTTGTTCGGTAAGAGAACCGCGCGGCAAATAAACACCCTCATTAGATATTCGCTCCTTTGATACCCAGCCACAGATATAAAGTATCCATTTTCTTTGTCTGGTCGTACCCGGAAGTTCTCTTTTGCTGGGAGTTTCGAGGTGAGTCATAACATAAATATCGGCATCCAGTCTTTCGTCATGCATCTGCCGCGCAAAAAAATTATGTTTTGCTTCTCTCGCAATACCATCACTACTTTCGTATTCCTCTTTGAATGGTAATGCGCCACCGCGGCACTTAACATCAACTTTTATCCCGGAGGGAAGTAGAAGATCGTACCCGAGAGGATGATCTTCGGGATTTATTTCCGGCATACCCAGCTTATTTCGTATAACCATCTCCGCAAGTGCGCCGAACCCTTGTTCCTCTGAACTGCCTCGTTCTGCGCCGGTTCGATTTTGATTTGCGGTAATATATTCAGCCGCTTTTTGCCGCAATCGAAAACCAAGCTCATCGGTGAGCTTTATTACTATTGGTTTTGGATGCTTGTATTTATACATGGTTCAAAGTTGGAAATCTGGCGGAGACGAAGGGATTTGAACCCTCGACCTCTTCCGTGACAGGGAAGCGCTCTAACCAGCTGAGCTACGTCTCCATTAATAACTGACAACTATTAACAATTGACTCTTAATAATTTAGTAATTTTTTAAAAAATACTATTCAGTATTAAGTTGAATTTTATCACAGAAGCTCATTAAAGTCAATAGATTTTACCTAAAATATAAAACCGCCTAAGTCGCGGTTTTAATATTTTTGGTAAATTCTTTATCCTGTTAAGCCAAAAATCCTTTCAGGATTTTTGCCAATTAATCGACTTACTTAACGGGGCTAATTTTCTCTATAATCTTGGCAAAAACTTTCGGTTCTTTTCTGGCTAATTCGGCTAAAACCTTCCTGTCCAAATCAATTTTAGCTTTCTTGAGTAAGTCAATAAACTTACTGTAAGAAAGACCATGCTGCCTGACGGCGGCGTTAAGCTGAATTTGCCAAAGGGCTCTCATAGTTCTTTTTTTAACTCTCCTGTCCCGGTAGGCATAGGCCCCGGCTTTAATGGTGGCGGTTTTGGCGATTTTAATCAGCCGCTTTCGGCCCCACTTAAAACCCTTGGCTCTTTTTAAAATATTTCTTCGGTTTTTAGTATGGATTACACCTCTTTTTACTCTTGGCATATAAAATTTAGTTATAAAGTTAATAAAGTATAAAGTTATAAAGTTGATTGAATTAAAATTTGTAAAGTTAATAAAAAACTTTTAACTTTATAAACTTTTAAACTTTTAACTTAATTGTAGGGCATCAATCGCTTGATATTTTTCTGATCGGCCTTGGCGATTTGCTTATCTCGTCTTTTGTTTCTTTTGACTCGGCCGGATTCTCTGGCGTTGAAATGGTCTTGACCGCCGGTTCTCTTAAGAATCTTTCCTTTCTTAGTTATTTTGAATCTTTTGGCGATAGCTTGCTTGGTTTTCATTTTTGGCATATTTTTTCGATTTCAGATTTACGATTGCAGATTTCAGATTGATTGAATAAATTAGACCTTAATCTGTCTTTGGTAATCTGTCATTGGTAATTATTTATAAAGCGATGATAGCTGATAATTTACTGCCCAATTTTTTTATTTCTTGTTCCACTTTTAATTCTTTATTAGCTAAACCCTCTTTGGTTTTGACGATTATTTTATTAATTATCTCTTTGGCCAAATCAATATGCTGATGTTCCCGGCCCCGGAGCTGCAATTCAATTCTGACTTTATGGCCGTCGCTTAAAAACCTTTTGGCCTGTTCAATCCTTAAATTCAAATCATGGTTGCTGATTCGGCTGGAAACTTTAATGGTTTTGGTCTCGGCGGTTTTCTGTTTGGCCTTATGCTTTCTTTCCTGCTTTTCTTTCTGGTATTTATAACTGCCATAATCCATAATTTTGCAAATTGGCGGTTCAACCAAAGGCGAGACCTCGACCAAATCCAAGTCCTTAGCTCTGGCCATAGCCAAGGCCTCAGGTCGGCTGATGACGCCCAGATTATTATTTTCATCATCTATCACCACCACTTGGGGCGCCAAGATTCTCTCATTGATTTTGAGTTCTTTGACGGCTGATGATGGCGGTTTACTGCCTCTAAACGATCTTCTCATTAATTTAGCTTATTAGCTGGTTAGCTTATTAGGTAGTTAGTTGTCGGTTGGTAATTTTGTTAGCTTTATAAAATTTCCTAAGAAGCTAAAAGCTACAAGCTACAACCTAATTTTGGTGGAGATGAGGAGTAATGAGCTCCTGTCTGGAAGCAAATTGAAAATCAGTGTACAGAATTAGTTCTTTTAGCTTTAGCCGAAACCTTTTAAAAGAACAAAATGATTTCAGCTTTATTCGAAATGATTTAAATGGGTCGGCTCGAATAGACCAACCCATCGATTCCAGAAATATAACACCGCTTAATACTTACCTGGAAAACAAGTAAGGCGATGGCCATTGGTATTAAGCAACGGCAGGAGCGAAAGCCAAACCGCTGAAAGCGGATTTGACCTTGCTTGAAATTTTGTCTGCACTTAGAGTGCTTGGCTATTAGTTTATGAGCAACAGCCAATCTCATCCTGCTGATTTTGAATTTAAGAACTTCCATCAAAACAATACATCCCCTTAAAATCTTTGTTTTAATGTTCGCTGTATTTCTCTTGCCGCTTCCCGCTTTTTGATAGTTTCTCTTTTATCAATCTTGGTTTTACCGCGGGCGAGAGCGATAGCTACTTTAATCAGTCCTTTCTTAGTATATACACTTATCGGTATAATTGTCAAGCCCTTATAAGAGCTTTTGCCAATTAGCGAGCTTATTTCTTTTTTGCGCAGGAGCAGTTTTCTGGGACGATGAGGATCGTATTTTTTTTGAGCGCTTTTAGCCGGCTGATAAGGCGTGATATGGGCTTTAAGCAGCCAGACCTCACTGTTTTTATCAATAGTGGCATAAGAGCCCTTTAAACTCATTTGTCCTAATTTAACCGCTTTGACTTCCGGACCGCTTAAGACCAAGCCGGCTTGGTAGGTTTCCAATATTTCATAATTGAATAAGCCGTCTTTATTAGCGGCTATTATTTTGGGTTGGCCTTTGGACATCTTGTTTGACTTGGCGGTTTCTGGTAAAGTATAATTTAAGTAGTTCGGATCTCTAACTGATGGCAGGTGGACAAGTAAGCGCTTTATTAAAATTAACTTATTTGTAATAAAATGGCAAATCCAGAATGGCCCCAGAAGATTACTTTTGATGTTTCCCTATCGGCTTTGTTTAAAATTTCAGTTTTATTCCTGATTGTCTTTTTTTTATTTTTCGTCAGAGATGTGATTCTGATTATTTTTGTGGCTTTAATTTTGGCTTCAGCTTTGGACCCTTGGGTTGATTTCATGCAGAAGCACAAGATACCGCGCGGCTTGGGTATACTGATGATTTATTTAGTAGCGATTATTATTTTAGCCGGAACAGTTTATTTGATTATACCACCAATAGCGATTGAGGTTAAGGATTTAGCCAAGGATTTTCCCCTTTATTGGGAAAGGTTGTCCGGCAGTGTTGAGAGCTTTCGCATCTATTCTGATGACCATGGCTGGACGCAGACCATCCAGAATTCGCTTAATGATTTGCAATCCAATGTCAATGCGATTGAAGCGGCGGCTGGCGGAGTTTTCTCTACCGTTTTTGCTTTTTTAGGCGGCCTATTCTCTTTGTTAATCGTGGCGGTTTTGACTTTTTATTTGACTATTGAAGAGCAGGCCATGAAAAGAGTGTTACGCTCACTGGTGCCGGTCAAATACCAGCCGTATGTTACTCATTTAATCAATCGAATTCAGGAAAAAATAGGTCTTTGGCTTCGGGGCCAATTGATTTTATCTCTGATAATATTCCTGTTGAGTTGGTTTGGCCTGACTATTTTGGGAATTAAATACACTTTGGTCTTGGCTTTATTTGCCGGCATTATGGAATTGGTGCCTTATCTGGGCCCGTTTATCGGAGCGATTCCGGCAGTGTTTATTGCTTTGACTCAAGCACCGGCTCTGGCCTTGGGAGTGGTGATTGTTTATCTAATCATCCAGCAGTTGGAAAATCATATTATAGTTCCGAAAGTGATGCAGAAAGCTGTTGGCCTTAATCCGATAATTACTATTGTGGCCATGATGATCGGTTTCAAGCTGGCCGGCATTTTGGGCATTGTCATAGCGATTCCGGCAGCCACGGCTTTAAATATCGTCTTAAACGATTTTATTGAAATCAAGAAATAAATATTACTAACTAATCAGCTTTTTGCAGACGCGGGATAGATTTATTGATAAATATTATTCTGCCATTTGCAAACAGCGAAAGGAAAAAATAATGGTTTACAAAAAAAGGGACAGTCATCAGGTTTCGGAGATTATTCCTGATGAACAAGCAGAGCTGGAAATGGGCGCCCAGAATTACGCTTATGGGGCCAAAAGCGGCAGGGGATTCTTAAAATTTGTCATTATTGCTTTAGTGGTGATAGTGGTGGTCGTCGGCGGTTGGTATCTGATTGACAACTATACCGATTGGAATTTACCGGGAATGAATTTCCAAAATAAGGCAGTGTCAAGAGGTTGGTATGCCGTGTTCTTATCCAATGGCCAGGTTTATTTCGGCAAAATTGATAAAATAAATAAAAGCGATCTGGTTTTAAGCAATATTTATTATTTACAAGTGGTGACTAAGCCCTTACAACAAAGCCAGGAAACTCCGTCTGTTAATCAAGCCCAAACCCAGCAGGAGCTGACCTTAGCCAAACTGGGTAACGAATTGCATGGTCCAGTTGATATCATGACGATTAATCGCGACCATATCCTTTTGACTGAAGAATTGAAAGAGGACTCCAAAGTGGTAACGGCCATTACCACCTATATTGCCGAACAAGCCGCCAAATAATAATTATCAATCTGCATTTTAAAAGGACGTGGAAAAACCGCGTCCTTTTTGTTATACTAAATAAAGATAATGACTTTATAATGTTGCTGGCCGAATACCCCTGGCTTTTAAGCCAGGGGATGAAGGCCAGTGTGAGAAAAAATATTGTCGGCGGTAGAGACGGGGCATGCCCCGTCTCTACCAGTCATTCTGAATTTGCCCAGATACTGCGGTCTTTAGACCGCAGTCAAATTCATTAAAATGCAATTAGAAAATAGTAAAATTTTCGATGATGGTGAAAAATATCTGACTCTTTTGGAGTTGTCCAGAGCGCAAAAATATGGTCTGGAATATCTGCTTGACGCCGCCAGCCGCGGGCAACTCAAGGCCTTTAAGATTGGTGATGACTGGCTGACTACCGCCAAGTGGTTTGATGATTATAATTTCTTAATTAAGAAGGAAATTGCCGGGGAAGTTGCCCGTTTCCGGCAGACCGATGAAAAGAGCCAATGGGCCGATTTTTTTACCAAGGAAAACCGTCGTCTGGCTTTTAGACCCCAGATTTTTTTGATTATAATAATTTTTTCTCTGTTTTCCTTTTCTTTAAGTTGGCTGGCCTTTTCTCCCAGAGGCAATAAGATGGCGCTGGCTGCCAGCAATCTGGTTAATAAGAAATATGTGGCAGCCAATTATTTTTTAAATTCGGTTCATGGCGTTTATGGTTATGGCTCCGGTTACTTAGCTTATCTATTTAACAGTTCTCTGATGTCAGTCGGCCTGCTCTATGATGCTACCCTTGAAGCCGCCAAAGGGCTGGACCAAATAGCCTTGGGGATTGATAATAAGACCCGAAGCTATAAAATATCCGATGAAATCATTACCGAAGGAATCCATGAATTAGCTGAGATAGCCAGGCATAAATATCGAGCGGTGGCCGGTACTGAAGAAATCAGGCGCCAAATATATTTTAGTGAATGGCAGAAATCGTCTGAATCGGGCAATTAACTGATTATTGCCGAATCCTTGGCTTTTCGCTAAGATGGTTTAACTCAAATGATTATTAAAATATTCCATATGCCTTTAAAGGATGACGATTTGATGCAAAAAATAGTGTCGTTTTGTAAAAGGAGGGGCTTTATTTTTCCGGCCTCGGAGATTTATGGCGGCTTTGCCAATGCTTACAGTTATGGCCCTTATGGCACGGAACTCAAAAACAACATCAAAAAATTGTGGTGGAAAATGTTTGTTCAAGACCGGGCAGATATTGTTGGCTTAGACGGACCGATTTTACTCAACCCCAAAATTTGGGAGGCCTCTGGCCACACCAGCGGTTTTAATGATGCTATGGTTGACTGTCGGGCCTGCCAAAAAAGATTTCGCGCCGACCACTTAGTGGAACAAGCGACTGGCCGTGATTTGGAAGGCGATTTAAAAGCGATGTCAAAAATTTTGCATGATGAAAAAGTCAAATGTCCCAATTGCGGCCAATCCGATTGGACAAAGGTCAGGAATTTAAATCTGATGTTTAAGACCGAAATGAACGGCATTGAGGGACCGGTCTATCTTCGGCCAGAAACTGCCGGCGCTATTTTTGTGGATTTTAAAAATGTTATTGATTCTATGAGGGTCAAGATACCCTTTGGCATCGCCCAAATCGGCAAGGCCTTTAGAAACGAAATTATCGCTGGCAATTTTATTTTTCGTTTGCGGGAATTTGAGCAAATGGAAATTGAATATTTTATTGACCCCAAGACCAAATGGGAGCCGTTGTTTGAAGGGTGGCTTAGAGACCAAGGGGAATTTGTAATGGCTTTGGGCGCCAAGAAAAAGAATTTTAGAAGATTTGAACATCCTAAAGAGAAACTTTCCCATTATTCTAAAAAGACCGTGGATATTGAATATAATTTCCCTTTTGGCTGGAGCGAGCTCTATGGCTTGGCGCATCGGGGCGATTTTGATTTAAGCCAGCATGCCAAATTTTCCGGCCAGGATTTGAGTTATTTGGACCAGATTTCTAACCACCGGTATATCCCGCATGTTTTAGAGCCGACTTTTGGTGTTGATAGAAGTGTTTTAGTGTCTTTGGTCTCGGCTTACACTGAAGAGAAAGTAGGGGATGAGGAAAGAGTAGTTTTGAAGTTTCCTAAAAACTTAGCGCCGATTAAAGTAGCGATTTTCCCGCTTTTAAAAAACAAAGAAAAATTAGTTGAGAAAGCCAAAGGAATTTTTAATTCTTTGAAAACCGAATTAATATGCGAGTTTGATGATAACGGCAATATTGGCAAACGCTACCGCCGGCAGGATGAAATCGGCACGCCTTATTGTATAACAGTTGATTTTGATACTTTGGATAACAACACCGTCACTGTCCGCGACCGTGATAGCATGAAGCAGGAGAGGGTGAATATCGGGGAGTTGAAAGAATGGCTTAAGAGGGAAATTTAATTGAACGCCATGAAAAACCCCGAATTTCTCAAACAAAAATACGATCTCCATAACAGCCCCGAGGCGGCTTCAGCCGCTAAGAGCAGCGAGGTTGCTATCGGCCGGAAGGTTCCTCAAAATCCCGAGGCGCGCATTGAGAATTATCTCGCTCGCCTGGAACAGCTAGCTCTTGATCCTGAAAAAAAACAGGCCAGAAAAATGTTCGGCGGTGAGCCGCGGCCTCGCGCGCTCGCCATCCTGCGGGAAATGGTAATGGACAAGTATGTCAGACCAAATAAAGATAAGCTGGCTCAAGGCGCGGCACAAGTGGAAGAGCGCGCCGCCAGAGAACTAGGCATTGAGGCGCGCTATGGCCAAGAAGAACTGGCCGAGCGCGGAGAAATAGCCGTGGCGGACTTGGAAAAGTCCCTGGACAATTGGATCTTGTATCTTTCCGATTTGAATGAGCCATACCCTGTTTGGTTCAGGTATTATGCTTTTCGCAATATTCTTGATCTGGGCGATTATGACAAGGACAAAGGCGAATTCACCAAGCGCTCAAAAGGCAGCACGCGTCTTTTTCCCGATATTGATCGCGGTGCTCTGGCCTATGTGGAGCAGATGATAGAAGCCTCACGCGATCCCAAAATGCTAGAACGGCTCATCGGCGCCCAGCAAACAGCGGCTCGAGGAGACATACCCGCCGATCAGCTCATCACCAAAGAAAAAGCCCAAAACTTCGCCCAACTCTCATTCGCCAAGCAATACGCCGAGGGTATCCGACAAGCCGGCGAGATTACACCGGAGATGAGGGCTGAAACTAAAGGTCAGTGGGTCAAATATCAGAAAGGCACCGATCCGACAGCTTTATGGGCCTCTTTGCAAAACAAGGGCACGGCTTGGTGCACCAAGGGCTTTGCCACGGCCGAGACCCAGCTCAAAGGCGGCGACTTCTATGTCTATTACACTCTTTGATCGCCAAGGTCAGCCCACTATTCCCCGCATTGCCATCCGTCTGCAAGGCTCCAATATCGGAGAGGTGCGCGGCGTGGCCGATAATGATCAGAATCTGGAAGGCAATATGGCTACTATCGCCGAAGAAAAACTCAAGGAATTTCCTGACAGCCAGCAATATGAGAAGAAAACTCAAGACATGAAACTGCTGACTGCCATTGAAAAGAAAACCAAAAACAACGAACCACTGACCAGAAACGAACTGATCTTTCTCTACGAGATCAACTCCAAAATAGAGGGCTTCGGCTATCAAGACGATCCGCGCATCAAGGAAATCCGCGAAACCAGAAAAGTCGAAAAGGACGCATCAATTATTTTTGAATGTGAACAATCGCAAATCGCTTATGACGAGAAAGACGTCACTGAAAACACACAAGCATACATTGGAAAATGGAACATCAAAATCTTCCAGAAAATCAGAAACTATCCGAACATCAAACATCTTTTTGAATCATTTCCGGACAAAAAAATATTCATGGAAACTCTGGAAACTGACCCGAGTATCAATTCTCCTGAATCCGCCGAAGAAGCAATGAAAAGAAAAAAGATCTATTATTCCGATTGGGGTAAAGACATTCTTTACAAAACAGAATTCAGTGAAGAAAAACAGTCCTATGATTTAGTGAGATTTTCCGTAGAACAACTTGGATTTCCCAAGGGTGCGACTACGCAAGAAATATACGATAAAGCGGAAAAATTAGGATTGGAACTTTGCCCGGCAGAAGTTGGTCCGCATTTGCGTTTGCAATATCCAGGCAAAGAATGGATGTTAATTGCGATGAAACAAATTCCTGACCGCTATGACTCTCCGGCTGTGTTCCTCCTGGGCACTTATGGTGGACAGCTCGTACTCTACGGCTACGATGCCAAGCCTTCGAGCAGGTGGTGTACTGACGATGAGTTTGTTTTCCGCGTCCGCAAGTTTAAAACTTAGAAATTTTTTCACTTTTAATTTTTTGACGTTTTGAAGTTTTGTTTCTTTGATACTTTTCCGCCGTAGGCGGTCGACACAATTTTTTGGTATAATATATTCAGTTTGATTTATCGGACGGTTACGGCTTTCCGAAATCTTTCCGGCAAATGCGTATTGAGAGCGCAAGCGGTCAAGGCTTCTTGCGGAGTGGTTTGTATTTTGTCTTCAAAAAGAAATTTACTTGGTATGCGGCGCTGGTGGATTTTAGATCCCAAATAATATACAGCTTGTGGTCTTCTGCTTTGTGGATTACTCAGGCAGTGTCAAAGATGGCCCCGCATATATTACTGACCGCAATGACAATCCGAATGTGTTCAACCTGAGCACTAATGGTGAACAGCTCGAACTCAACGGCAACAATGCCAAGCCTTCGAACAGGTGGAATACTGACAATAAGTTTGTTTTCCGCGTCCGTTAGTCAATTCTTTTTCCGCGTTTCACAAATCGCGGTTTTTCTTATCAGGATTTTTAAAACTATTCCGCCAGCCGCCCAGCATCCGACCGGTTTCTTCAAGCTTCAAAGACACAATTTCGCAGTGCCTATGGGAAATCAACTTGCCTTCCCAAGCCACGGAAACCAAGAATTTTAATGTATCTAAAATGAGAATGCAATTGGCAATTTTCTCCGCCTTTTTCTCTTTCTCGGTAAAATATGCGTTATATGACAGTTCCAGCAGATCAAGAAATTTATTTTCAATCCGAGTTCTAATAGTGTAACGGGCTCCTTTAGCAATATGAGGCATAATATCAACCCAAATCAAATATCCCTCTTCGATTCTATTGAGAATAGAGGCGTTATCGAGAGAGAGAGAGAGAGTAGAATTCGGCCGTGTCATATTTATAATGATATCATTTCTGTGGAAAATTTGCTTGCCGCCTGGCGAGAATTTCTGCGCGGCAAGCGGCATCGCCAAGATGTGGCGTTATTTTCGCTCCATTTAACTGATAATATTTTATTATTACAGCGTGAACTTGCAAACAGAACTTACCGGCATGGTCCATATCGCGCTTTCAAAATCAATGATCCGAAACCGCGTCATATTCACAAAGCGAGTGTCCGTGATCGACTAGTCCATCACGTTATTTATCGGGTTTTATATCCATATTTTGATTCGAAGTTTATTTTTGATTCATTTTCGTGCCGTCGCGGCAAGGGGACGCACCGAGCAATGAATAGATTTCAGCAGTATGGCCGGCAGGTATCGCGCAATAATACTCGGACGGCCTGGATTTTGAAAGGCGATATCAGGAAATTTTTCGCCAGCATTGACCATAAGATTCTGCGCGACATTTTATCGCGGCAAATCAGAGATAATGACGTTGTTCGGCTCTTGGGCGAAGTGATCGGAAGTTTCCAGACCAAAGACAAACCCAATATCGGTCTGCCGCTCGGCAATCTGACCAGCCAACTCTTAGTGAATATTTATCTGAATGAATTCGATTATTTCATTAAGAGAAAATTGAAAATTGCATATTATGTCCGTTATGCCGATGACTTCGTGATTATATCGGACGATAAACGATGGTTAGCAAACCAAATCAGGCCAATCAGCGATTTTTTGTTTAATAATTTGCAACTTCAGCTTCACTCCGATAAGGTTTTTATTAAGAGTTTGGCGTCCGGCGTTGATTTCCTCGGCTGGGTGCATTTCCCGCGCCATCGCGTACTAAGAACAGCGACGAAAAGAAGGATGTTAAAAAGAATCATTGAAAATCCCAAACCTGAGTCGGTGAATTTGTATTTGGGATTGATCAGTCATGGCAATAGCTATAAACTGCGAGAGAGAATTGCCAATTTATGCGATTTTTGCTAAAATAGCGATATAAATTAATTATGGAAATAAAAATAATTGAAAATAAAATAACTTGGCCAGAAGTTAAGAAGCTGGCCAATGAAAGTTATGGCGATATGGTCAAAGCCGTAGCTGATGTTAACCAGGGTTTTTTGGCGATTGGCGGAGAAATGCATGCCGATGCCGAACAATTATTGATAGAAAAGGGTTCGCGGCAGGACGATTTATGGGGCTTTAATATTTATCCAGAAGCGCCAAGCGAAAAAATGTTAGAATATGTGTCGTTTATAAACATCCGGCCCAAACTCGGCAATCGCAGCCAGGAAATAAACAGTCAGACAATCAAAGATAGAATAAAAGCGTTGATAAATAAAATGATTGTATGAGCGAGGAAAATTGGCATGAAAAATCACTATCTTGGCAATTGGGTAATATCGGTAGCGAAGTGTCACGCGCCATTAATCGCGATAAAATTGGTGATAGCAATGGCCGGCAAAACGCCTTAGAACGCGCTTTGGAACTCATTGATTTTACTTTATCGGATAAAAAACATATTAATCGGCTAAAAGAAATTGTTAGATTACGGGAATTATTGGCTGGTCATTATATTAACAATAATTATTATCAAGTCGGTTTAGAGGATTTAAATAAATATTTACTGTCATTTGCTTTATTGGCGAAAAATAAATAATAAAAATTATTTAAATAATGTATCAAAAAATAAAATTGCCTAACCAAGTTAGGTTGATTACCGTACCCCAAAAAGAAACCCAGACTGCTAATCTGCTGGTTTTAGTGAAAGTCGGTTCACGAGCCGAGAATCTCAAAAACAGCGGCGTTTCTCATTTTATCGAGCACTTGATGTTTAAAGGCACTAAAAAACGGCCCAGTACTTTAGCTTTGTCTAAAGAATTAGACGGCGTTGGCGCCGAGTTCAATGCTTTTACCGGCAAGGATTACACCGGCTATTATATCAAATCCGATACCAAACATTTATCGCTCTCCATTGATGTTTTAGCGGACATGCTTTTAAATTCCAAATTTGACGCTCAAGAAATTGACAGAGAAAAGGGTGTGATTGTTGAAGAAATCAATATGTATGAAGATAATCCGATGATGTACGTTGATGATTTATTGGAACAAACCATGTATGCCGGTCATCCCTTAGGTTGTTCTATTGCTGGCACCAGGCAATCAGTCAAGGCAATGTCCCAGGCAGATTTGCTTGGCTTTAAGAACCAATTTTATATTGGCAATAATATTGTCATTTGCCTGGCGGGAAATTTTAATAGTCAGCATTTACAAGAACTGAAAGCTAAATTCAAATTTCCCTTATCAACTAAGAAATTTCCCATCAATAAAATAAAAATCAAGCAAAATAAGTCGCGGGTGGTTTTGAAATTCAAAGAAACCGAACAAAGCCAAATCGCTTTGGGCTTTCCGGCCTATGCTTATACCGATAAGAAAATCTATGCCCTGCAATTACTCTCAGTGATTTTGGGCGGCAATATGAGCTCCAGATTATTCTGGCAAGTCAGGGAAAGAAATGGCTTGGCCTATTTTATCCGTTCGTTTTTGAGCGTCTATGAAGATACCGGCGCTTTAATAATCCAATCGGGCTTAGACAAGTTGCGGGTGGAGAGTGCTATGGCCTTGATAGTTTCCGAACTGGAAAAAATTAAAAAAGGAGTAACCCCGGAAGAATTAAAGCGAGCCAAAGAATATTTATTTGGCAAAACCGCCCTGGACTTGGAAGATACCTCTCATCTGGCCCAATGGTATGGCCAACAGGAATTAATGATTGGCAAAATTCTAACTCCCGAGGAAAAAAATAAAAAAATCACGGCCGTTACCCTCGGTGATGTTGCCTTGGTGGCTAAGGATATTTTCAAAATCAATCAGTCAAGTTTAGCTGTGATCGGGCCGTTTAAGAATAAAAATAAATTCAAAAATCTTTTGAAATAATTTATGAGAATAGGCATTGATTGCCGGACAATTTTAAATCCTGCTGGCGGCGAACGGGCCGGCGTGGGCCACTATACTTATTATTTGGTCAAAAATTTATTGGCTCTGGACAGAAAAAACGATTACGTCTTGTTTTTTGACAGCCGCTTGAAAGATGTTGAAGAATTCAAAAAATATAAGAATGCCATTATCCGGTTTTTCCCTTTTTACCAGTATAAAAAATATCTGCCTCTAATCTATTCCCAGCTGCTGATCAGCGCGGTTTTAAATCGGGAAAATTTGGATATTTTCCATTCTCCGGCCAATGTCATTCCTTTTTATTACAGTAAGAAATCAGTCATTACCGTTCATGATCTGGCTATTTACAAGTTTCCGGAATTTTTTCCTAAAACTTTTTTAAGCCGTCAGGCCTTTTCTACCAAGATATTAGTGCCTAAATCCCTGGCTCAAGCCAGCCAGATAATCGCCGTTTCCAAAAATACCAAAAAGGATATAATAGAAGAATTCGGCCTGGCGGAAGAAAAAATTGAAGTGGTTTATGAAGGGGTTACAACTAATCAGGAAATTTGCGCCAACGTCGCTAATTGGGAAAATGTTTTTAAGAAATACGGCATCAAAGAAAAATTCATTTTGTTTTTAGGCACAATTGAGCCCAGAAAAAATATTGTCAGTTTAATCAGGGCCTTTCGCAATGCCCGTCTGGTTTATGACTCGCCCCTAAAAGATTATCAACTGATAATTGCCGGCGGCTCCGGCTGGAACGACCAACCGATCTATCAGGCAATTACCGATGCTAATGCTAGCATTTTAGGTATCAAAGAAAGAAGAACCGGCTTGGAAAGGCGTAGCGGCTTAAATAACTGGCCTGGAATTAAGGGGGAATTACCAAAGGAAAGGCGACAAAAAGAGGAAAGAAGGAAAAACCAGCCAGTGAAGTATATCGGTTATGTTTCTCCAAGCGATAAACTGACCCTGCTTTGCAAAACCCAATGTTTTGTTTTTCCCAGTTTATACGAAGGTTTCGGCCTGCCGGTTTTGGAGGCGATGAGTTTGGGCGTTGCCACTATTACTTCTAATTCCAGCTCTTTGCCGGAAATCACCGGTAGTGAAGGAGCAATCTTGGTTAATCCCAACAAAGAATCGGAAATTTCTGACGCGCTTTTGCAAATCGTGACTGATGAGGGTTTAAGGGAATTGCTAACTATCAAAGCCCGGGAAAAATCCCGACAATTCAGCTGGAAGAAATGTGTTAAAGAAACGCTCTCTGTTTATAATTCACTCAAGTAAATAATCATCTAACATATTTTATAAAAATAAATTACCCGGTGTTACCGGGCAATTTATTTATTTGGCGAAGTTATTTTACAAGGTAAATAGTCCAGATGATGACGGTCAGTATGATGACCTGTACCAAAATGCCATATTGGAGAGGCAGATCAAAATTAAGTTTATTGACTAATAAATTGTGGTTTTTATTATGCAATTTATAAAACCATTTGATAATTCTAAACTCTTTTAATTTATAAACAGCCACTAAAACATCCGGTAGAATACTGCCGATAATCGCCCAAATTACATTATCAGCTCGGGCGAATTCAAAATTTTTAAAGAGAAAAATCAAAAAAACAGCCAGCACGAAGCTGTCAATACTGCCGTACAAAGCCATAAATTTAAGATCACCTTTTTCTTGTAAAAATTTAAGACGTTCGCCCCAAAACCTTTTACCCATCTTGGAATCGCCATGAGGGATTAAGTCCAAAATCAAATGCGATAACAGACCCAACAAAAAAGCGATAATCGGACTGCTTATATTTTTGCCGATAACGGTGGCCGCCGCCGCGTGAACCGTGATAAACATATGTTAATAATTAATGGTTAGATCGTTTGTATTATAGCATTAGAACAATTTTTGGTAAATAAAAAACAGCGAAAGCTGTTTTTTGGTGCTCCATTCTTAAAATAGTTCGAACGCATTTCGCCGCCGGCGGCGGCGAGGAAGCCCCCCGCAAAAATGAACGGCTTCGCCGCGAACCGGACAATTTCAAGTTTTTGAATGATTTAAGTATAAATCATTCCAGTAAATTTTTCAATGAAAATGATTGAAAAATTTAATGCCTTGGCGGCAAATTCTTTTATGAAAATTCAATCCCAAAATTTGATAAAGAAAAAGGGCTCCGAGCAGAACTGGTGTCTGTAAGGAGCCCCATTGTCGGCGGAACTTCGTTCGCCGTTAGCCGAGAGACAAAAGCGTGGGGTTGAGCACGCCGCCGGACTCGTTGGCCTTCTCGCCCTCGTTCCCGATCTGGGTCTTGAGGTTGTGCCAACGCCGAAGTCGGTCGCCGTGCTTCCAGCAGGCCGCGAGTGTCGAGACAGCACATTCGTACATGAAGCCCGTGATGCCCTCGAGGTTGGCCTCGTGATATGCGGCGTCCGCCACATCTTCGAGGTTTTTCCCGTTGGCCATCTCGACCTGCATGAGGCGTGCCCACCGTTCCGAGTAGGTGACCACCGCACCGCCGTAACCGTCCGTGTTCATGTCCTTGAACTTCTGCCAGCCGGCTTCGTCGGCGAGCTCAATGGTGGGGGCGTTGGCCAACTTGGCCTCGACCTTCTCGCGATGAGCACGAGCTTTCTTCTCGTACTCCACCTGCCGCTTCTGCCGCTTACGCTCGTTCTTGGCTTCGATGCGCGCGTCTTTCGCCTTGTCTTCGGCCGTGAGTTCGGCTTTCGGATAGGGTCCGACCTCGCCCTCGATGTAGCCCGATTGGGCGCGCTGTTGGTCACGGAAGATGAGTTCGGCATTGGAAGTGCCGTTCACCAGCACCGTGACGCCGTTGAGCTCCTGCTTCGCCGTGAAGTTGCCTTCCTTGGCGAGTCCGATCATCTCCCTGATGGTGTCGACGATGAGGCTGTTGTAGACGTTCGTCTCTTTGGTCTTCATGCTTCTGTCCTCCTTTCAAGGTATGGTTTGATTCCATCTAGGTACTATACCCAGATTTCAATCTATCCTAGCATACCAGACCATAAAAGTCAAGAGGCGGCAAGCACCGCCTCTTGACTTTTCCTACGTGGTGCCGAAGGAGAGAATCGAACTCTCACATCTTGCGATACACGATTTTGAGTCGTGCGCGTCTACCAATTCCGCCACTTCGGCCTACTATCAACAATTAACTTTTAACATTTAACTATTAACAAAATTGTTAAATATTAATTATTAATAGTTAACAGTTATTATCGTAGCAGGGGCCGGAGTTGAATCGGGTTGTTTCTGGACAACGCTGAATGCCTGCTTGCCGGTAGATAGGCTTGTATTTGCTCGTTTTCATTGACACTCATCTTCGCTAATGCTCGTTTCGTTTCCGTCCTCGCCTATTTGATATTAAGTAAGTTAATAGTTAACTGTTAATTGTTTATTGTTAACCCTGTAGCAGGGGCCGGAGTTGAACCGGCGACCAATGGCTTATGAGTCCACTGCTCTACCACTGAGCTACCCTGCCGTGATTTAATCTTTCTAAGTTGTTAATCCACTGCTCTTCCAGGGCAGCGCCAGATGCTCGCGCTTGCTCGCATCTGTCGGCGTCTCAGCTTCGCCTTCGGCTCGCTTCACTGCTGCCCGTCGCTTCGCGACCCACTAAGCTACCCTGCCAGAAAATAATTTTCAATTTTCAATTTTTAAATAATTTAAAAATGATTAATTTAAAAATTAAATCATTGTTTAGAAATTAGAAATTAGAAATTTTAAAATTAGTATCTGTTGCGGGGGTGGGATTCTTGTCCTGGGCAGCGTCCAGTCCTGCGCCAGCTCGGACTGGCCGACGCTCGTCTTCGCCTCGCTTCTGCCCGTGCGAATCCTCTCCTGAAAATAATTCATTATTAACCAAATAGGCATCTTGATTATCCGAAATTTTTGTTGCGGGGGTGGGATTCGCACCCACGACCTCCAGGTTATGGGCCTGGCGAGCTGCTACTGCTCTACCCCGCACAGAACATTGTATCATAAAAATTTAATTTTGACAAGGTAATTAAGATAATTTTTATTTTTAAAGTTCCATTATTTATGATACTATAAATTAATATGGGACAAGTAATCTCGGTTGTTAATCAAAAAGGCGGAGTCGGCAAGACCACCACCGCTGTTAATTTAGCCGCTTACCTAAGCCAATTAGGTAAGTTTGTTTTATTGATTGATTTAGACCCGCAAAGCAATGCCACTTCTAATCTGGGCATCTCCAAGGATTTAGAGAAAGGCGTCTATGAGGTTTTGACCGGCCCTTATTCTTTTAAAGAAGTGATGATTGATACCCAGCACGAATATTATAAATTAGTGCCGGCCACGGTGTCTTTAGCGGGCGCCGGAGTGGAGTTTGTTAATTTAGACCGGCGCGAATTCCGGCTTTATGATAATTTATTGGAGATCAAGAATGACTTTGATTACATTATAATTGATTGTCCGCCGTCGCTGGGACTTTTAACCATTAATGGCTTAGTGGCTTCCGACCAGGTTCTTATTCCGGTCCAAGCCGAATATTTTGCCCTTGAGGGCTTGGGACAATTGGTCTCAACCATCGGTCTTATCCAAGAGAATGTCAAGCCGGAACTGGATATTTTGGGCGCTGTCTTGACCATGTATGATAAAAGGTTCAAGTTAGCCAATGATGTTTTGATGGAACTTTACCGGTATTTTCCCAATAAAATATTTCGCTCGGTTATTCCTCGAAACATTCGTCTATCAGAAGCGCCCAGCCATGGCCAGACAATTTTGGCTTATGATCCCAAATCCAAGGGCGCTAAGGCCTATGAAAGATTGGCTAGAGAATTGGTCTATCAGACCAACCCTTATTAGACATATTTAAAAGATAAAATTTATGCAAAAACCATCTGGTCTAGGACGGGGATTGGGTTCGCTGATTACCGGCAAGAAGACAGCCAAAGAAATAATCGGCGTTGCCAGTGAAGTAGCCGGTATTTTAGATACCCAAGAGAAAATTTATCAATTACCGGTTGATAAAATTACTCCCAATCCTCATCAACCCCGCGCTCATATTAACGAAGAAGATTTATTGGAATTGACTAAGTCAATCAAAGAGCATGGCGTTATTCAGCCCTTGATAGTCACTAAAATCGATAATGGCTGGCAATTGATTGCCGGCGAAAGAAGATGGCGGTCGGCCAAACTAGCCGGTTTGGATAAAGTGCCGGCGATTGTCCGCCAAATGAGCGAACAAAAGAAACTGGAAGTGGCTTTGATTGAGAATTTACAGCGCCGCAATCTTAATGCTTTGGAAACGGCTTTTGCTTATCAGAAATTAGTTGATGAATTTAACTTAACCCATGAACAACTCTCCCAAAGGGTTGGCAAAAGTCCCAGCACTGTCGCCAATACCTTGCGGATTCTCAACGTTATTGATGAAGCCAAGGCAGCTATCAGAGATGGCCAGATTTTTGAAGGACATGCCCGGGTTTTGGCTGGCTTGCCGGCGGCGGATCAATTGATAACACTGAAAAAAATCCTGGCTGAAAATTTAAACGTGCGCGATACTGAAAAAGCCGGCCATCAGGTCGTAGTCCAAAAGCGCATCAGGAAGGTTTCCTTTGATCCGGAAGTCAAAGCCAAAGAAGAATTGCTGCAGGGGATTTTAGGCACTAAAGTGGAAATAAAAAAGCATGGCTCAACCGGCCAAATTATCATCAAATTCTTTTCCGAAGAGGAATTAAGAAATATAGTTGATAAAATTATTTGATATTCTCTTCTGGCCAACGGTCAAGATTAAAATCATTGTTTTTTCAATCGGTTGAAAGCTGTTCTGATTTTACTTTTAGCCATAGAGGTCTTGACGCTCTCCAACCAATCAATATTCGGCCCTTGGCGGTTTTTATCGGTGATAATTTCCACAATATCGCCGCTTTTTAATTTGGAATCCAAACTGACTAAATGGTCATTGACTCTGGCGCCGACGCATTGGTTGCCGATGGAAGAGTGGACATGATAAGCGAAATCAATCGGAGTTGATGCCTCGGGCAAATCAATCACATCACCGGTCGGGGTAAAGACAAAAATCCGGTTTTGGAAAATATCCAATTTAATATCATGCAAGAATTGCTCGTCATCAATGATTTGCTTTTGCCACTTGACCAATTCTGCCAGCCATTTGACGCTTTTCTTATTGGCATTGCCTTTATTTTCTTTATAATCCCAATGGGCGGCAATGCCGAATTCGGCTTCCTCATGCATTTCAATGGTTCTGATCTGGAATTCAACGATCTCGCCATTTTCCGTAAAGACAGTCGTATGCAATGACTTATAGCCATTGGGCTTGGGCTGGGCGATGTAATCCTTGACTCGGCCGGGCATAGGCCGGTAGAGGTTATGCAGAATGCCCAGAGTTGAGTAGCAATCAGCCATGGTCGGCACGATAATCCTTAAAGCGATTAAATCATAGACCTTGGACAAATCTTTATTAACTGACGGGCGAAGCAGTTTTCGATATAAGCTGTAGAGGTGTTTGGTTCGGCCGTGGATGGCTATATTTTTTAAGATTATGCCGTTTTCTAATAATTTTTTAGAAACGCGTTTTTTAACTTTTTCCAAATATCTTTCTTTTTCTTTATATTTTTTGGGCAATATTTCCATAATCCAGTTATAATCAGCCGGGTAGACATATTTGAAAGACAGGTCTTCCAACTCGCCTTTGATTTTGCCGATGCCCAGGCGATCAGCGATGGGAGCGTAAATTTCCAATGATTCAGTGGCGATCCTGATTTGTTTCTCGGCCGGTAAAAATTCCAAGGTTTTCAGATTATGGATGCGGTCGGCGAACTTAATTAAAATTATTCTGATGTCATTGCTCATAGCCACAAACATTCTTCTTAAATTTTCAGCGTATCGGGCTATGCCGCGGTACTTTAAAGTGCCCAATTTAGTGATGCCGGCTACCAAATTAGCTACTTCTTTACCAAAGTTTTTTTTGATGTCTTCCAAGGTGATTTTAGTATCTTCGGGAATATCGTGCAGCAAACCGGCGATAATGGTTTCCTTATCCATTTTAAGCTCGGCCAGAAATTGCGCTGTGGCTAAAGGATGGATAATATAATCATCTCCGGACAAGCGTTTTTGGCCCGAGTGGGCGCTAAAAGCGAATTCATAAGCCAATTTAATCATATCCAAATCGCCATCAGGATTTTTTTCACTGATGGTTTTCAATAATTTTTCAAATTCTGTCTTAGGGTCGGTGAGCATATTGACCAGTATAAATTATTTCTTGGATTTAGGCAAAAGACGAAAATATTGACAAAATTTAAAAGTAATGTATAATACGGTCAGCAGTTCTTTAAAAAAAGGGAGGAGTTATGAGCACGGAAACAGCAGAACCAACGGTTGATGGCCAAGAGTATAATCTTAAAGATATCTTCAATTTTCAAGATGTTCCCGACGATGTTATTTTGCGGGCTATGATTATTGGAATGATTGTTTCTTCTTCTATCAGCACTGCCGAACGTAGGTGTAGAAGTTTCTGGGATTTTTCTGATGAAATTGAAAAAAATATCATGAGTAAAATCGGTCAAACTCCACCCGGTTTTGATCACTCCCTAACCAAGGAAGAGGCTGAAGCGATTTTTGCCTTTTTTGCTAATCCTACAGCACAGCTCTTATTTTTCAATTACTTTTAAACAAACCCAAAACCCACCGGTAAAGTGGGTTTTTAAATTGGCTTATAATTTGTTACGTAGCCAATTACGTAACAAAAATATTAAGATTGGCAATCCTTATTAGTGCATTTGATGTTGCCATATTTGTCTTCGCTTAGCGGATAACCGCAATTTTCGCATTTTTGGTCTAAGGGCTTATTCCAACTGGCAAAGTCGCATTTAGGATAATTGGAACAGCCGTAAAATAAGCCCTTCTTGCTTCTTTTAGCGACAATGTCACCAGCTTGGCATTTGGGGCATTTAATTCCCAGATCCTGGGCGGCTTCATTCTTGATGTATTTGCATTTGGGATAATTGGAACAGCCCTTAAACTCGCCGTAGCGTCCGGTTCGCAGTACCAGATTAGCTCCGCAGTCCGGACATTTTTCAGCTAATTTCTTCGGTTCGGCTTTTTCTTCAACTTGTTCGCTGCCGTTTATTTTTTTGGTATTTTTGCATTTGGGATAATTGGAACAAGCCAGGAATTTGCCGAAACGCCCGACTTTAATCACCATCGGCGAGCCGCATTTCTCGCATTTGGCATCGGTTTCTTCCTCGGTAATTTCTTTTTTAGTTAACTCTTTTTCTTTGGCCATAAGGTTTTTATTAAAGGGTTCATAAAATTTTTTTATTATCGGCTGCCATTTTTTTTGGCCTTCGGAAATTTCATCCAGGTTCTCTTCCATTTTAGCGGTGAAGTCGTAATCAACAATATCCGAGAAATGCTTGACTAAAAGGTCGTTAACCACTAAAGCGATGGCAGTCGGTTTTAAACGGCGATTTTCAACTCTTTCGGCATAGCCCCTGTCAATGACGGTGGCAATGGTTGGAGCGTAAGTTGAGGGCCGACCGATGCCTTTTTCTTCCAAGATTTTAACCAAACTGGCATCGGAATATCTGGCTGGCGGCTGGGTGAATTTTTGCGCTAGCTTAAGGGCGATTAATTTTGCCTTCTCGCCTTTTTTTATCAGCGGCAGGATTTCATCTTGGGTTGAGGTCGGATAAACTTTCAAGAAGCCGTCAAATTTAATGACCTGGCCGTTGGTTCTGAAAGTATACTTATCGTCTTGAGTGTTGATATCAATAGTTGTCGCTTCCAGCTTGGCGCTGGACATCTGGCTGGCCAGAGCTCTTTGCCAAATCAGCTGGTAAAGCTTGAATTGCTGATCATTAAGCGATCCTTTGATTGAGGCCGGAGTTCTAATAATTGAAGTCGGACGAATAGCTTCATGGGCTTCTTGGGCGCCGCGGCTTTTGGTTTTGAATTCCCTGACATTAAGATAGGTCTGACCCAATTCAGCTTTTAGATAATCGGCGGCCTCGGCCAGGAATTTTTTAGACAGAGTGGTTGAATCGGTCCTCATATAAGTGATCAAGCCGATTGCCTCGCCGTTTATTTCCAGGCCTTCATAAAGTTTCTGGGCCACCAGCATGGTTTGCTTGGCGGAAAAGTTAAATCTTCTGTTGGCCTCTTGCTGCAGGGTGGAGGTGGTAAAAGGAGCGCTGGGGTTTCTCTTGACTTCTTTTTTGACTGCCTCGGCTATATAATAATCTTGCAACTCCAATTTTTCTTTTAATTCCTTAGCCTCTTTTTCCGATTTAATCGCCAATTTATCCAGGGTCTTATTATTAACCTTTTGCAGCTTGGCAGTGAAGTCATTATTTCTAATGGTCTGCCAATCGCCGGTTATTTCCCAGTATTCTTCAATTTGGAAATTTTGTATTTCTCTTTCACGTTCAACTATCAATCTGACTACTACCGACTGGACTCGGCCGGCGCTTAGCCCGCGAGCCACCTTTTTCCATAAAAAAGGCGAAAGCTTGTAGCCCACCAGCCGATCCAATATCCGGCGCGCCTGCTGGGAATCAACCATAGCCAGGTTAATTGTTCGGGGATTTTTCAAGGCCTCTTTGATGGCCTCTTCGGTAATTTCATGGAAAGTTATTCTTTTGGTTTGGCCAATCGGCGTTTTAAATATTTGAGCCAGATGCCAAGAAATTGCTTCGCCTTCGCGATCTTCGTCAGTGGCAAAATATATTAAATCGGCTCCTTTAGCCAAGGCGCTTAATTCCTTAACTCTTTTTTTGGCCTTGGCGGGAATGACGTATTCCGGTTCAAAATTATCATCAATGTCAACTCCCAATTCATCGGTTGGCAGATCCCTGATATGCCCGAAAGAGGACTCTACTTGGAAATCTTTAGCTAAGAATTTTGAGATGGTTTTGGCTTTGGTTGGCGATTCCACTATGACGAGATTTTTCATTTGATCTGAGTTAATTTTTAGAGATAATTTTACTATTATCTCTTAAGGTAGTGTTTGCCCCCGATGTCTTTTATCAGCCCTTTTATTTCCAACATCGTTAGAGCGCTTGAGAGGACATTAATATTAAGTTTACTCAATTGTTTGATTTTGTCAATGTGCAGCGGCTCTTTGGACAATAAATTGAAAACAATTTTTTCTTCTTCTTGACTGATGGCCGGCTCATTTTTTGTTTCTTGGAGAATTACCTGGATGTTAAATTCTTGCAAAATGTCATCAGCACCGGTGATTAGCTTGGCGCCCTGCTTAATCAGATTATTTACCCCTTTTGAATTATGGCTGTAAATGCTGCCGGGTATAGCAAAAACATCTCGATTTTGATCCAAGGCGTATTTGGCGGTAATTAACGCCCCAGAACTTTCCGGCGCTTCTATGACCAAAACCCCTTTAGCCAAACCGGAGATGATCCTGTTTCTCATAGGGAAGGTATATTTGGTCGGAGCCGTGCCAACCGGATACTCGGAGATGACTGCTCCCTGGGAACTGATTATCTTATCAATTAAGTACCTATTGCTTGAAGGGTAGACAGAGGGCTGATCTGCTCCCGATCCTAGGATAGCGACTGTTTTGCCGTTGGCGTTTAAGCAAGCTAGATGAGCCAGGGCATCTATACCCAGCGCTAAACCAGAGATGATGGTAAGGCCTCTTTCGGCCAATTGGTAAACGATTTCTTCAGTGGCTTGCCGGCCGTAAGCGGAAAATTTTCTGGTGCCGACTACCGCCAAACAGATGTTGTTCAAGGCATCAATTGAGCCGCGCAGGTATAAAAGAGGCGGAGGATTATATATTTCTTTTAAAGCCCTGGGGTAGTTATCGTCTTTAATGGTGATGGTTTTTAAACCCTCTTGATTCACCAAGTTCAATTCCTGGTCGGGGTTAATTTGACTTCTCCTGATTATTATTTCTTCAACTAAATCCTTATTAAGGCCGGCTGAAATAAGCTTATTGGCATTGGCCTGCCAAGCCGTTTTTAAGTCGTTAAAATAATTGGCCAATTTTTTGAAATTAATCGGACCGATTTTTTGGATTCTTGAGTAAGCTAGCCAGTATTTCAAATCAGAACTGTGTTCATTTTTATTTTCGCTGATTTTTTCCTCCACCTGATGAAGTTTATTTATCCGGTATTGACAATTTACCGGTTATTTGCTAAGGTCTAATATTGGTAAGGGTAATAACTGCTGTTCTGCCTGCTAGTTGATAGATCTGGTTGTCCCCCTCCTGGTAACTTGATTTATCGCCAATTATGATTTTACTCTTAATGGGTAGAGTTATATACTAGTAGGCAGTATAGCAGCTATTATTTTTCGGACTTTTAAAACCAAGCGAGGGTAGCCAAATCGGTAAGGTGGGGGCCTGCAAAGCTCTTAATTGCCGGTTCAAGTCCGGCCTCTCGCTCCAAACTTCAATATGAGGAGATGGATTTCTGACGATTACGCCTTTGGGTCAAGTGACCGTTTAAGTCGTCAGTGAAATCTTCTTGGGAGAACCCAAGCATCTCCTCTCCCAATTTACGGGGTGTAGCTTAAAGGGTTAGAGCCCCTGCCATGGATGGTACATGGATGTGGGGGAGATGGTGGTCCAAATCCGCCCATCCCGACCAAACTGCCTCTTCAGTGCTTGAGTGGTGGAATTGGCAGACACAACGGACTTAAAATCCGTTGGCTTAACAGCCGTGCGGGTTCAAGTCCCGCCTCGAGCACCACTGCTTTTTAAAAACAAGGAGGTAATTCAATGACAGAACACTGCCTGACTTTCCCCTCGTCAACTTTAATTATATTTGTTCATTGCGCTGTCAAGCGAAACAGACACCGTCTCTTCAACTGCTGAGGCGGTTTTTTTTATAATTTCTTTGGCTTGATGGGATTGTAGCCAGCCGATTTTTGTCAAAACATAATCAGCGCCGTCCATTTTTTCTTTTTTGGGGGTAGCCACGCCCAGCCGGATTCTAATAAAATCCTGGGTTTTTAAATGTTGAATGATGGATTTAACGCCATTATGCCCGCCAGCTGAAGCATCTTTAACTATTTTTATTCGACCCAGAGGCAAATCAATGTCGTCATGGATAATGATAATGTCTTTAGCCCCTAATTTATAGTATTTGACTAAAATGCCCACTGCTTCACCGGAACTGTTCATATAAGTCGTGGGCTTGGCTAAGATAATTTTTTCAGCTTTGATTTGCCCAGTGGTAATTTCCGCTTTGAATTTTTTAGTTTCTTTAAAATCAGAAAAATTAAAATCGTCAGCCAAATTATCAATAGCTAAAAAGCCGATATTGTGCCAGGTTTTTAAGTAAGCTTTCCCGGGATTGCCTAAACCGACTATAAGTTTCATAATTTTAAAAAATTAAAAATATAAAATTATAAAAATATAAAACAATAATATCAAATATCTAATATTTATTTTTAGGTTTTTATATTTTTACGTTTTTATTTTGTAGCTTTTAATTTAGCCACTGCTTTAGCGATATTTTCTCGTTGACCATATTTTTTATTCTCTTTGGCTTCAATGGACACGTTCCATTTTTTGGTTTCCATCTGGATCGGCGTGCCTAAAATATGGAATTTTTCCCTGATATTATTTTGTAAGAATCTGATGTAAGAAAAATGCAGGATTTTAGGGTCATTAACATAAAGCAAGAATCTGGGCGGCTTAGTGCCGACTTGCTCTATCTTATAGATATAAGGATTCCTCAAGCCGCGGCCCCGCGCCGGTCGGTGCCGGCTGATTTGGTATTTTAAGAATTTATCTAGCTGGCTTTTGGAGAGCTGGATGGCTTTTGATTTCTCAATATCAATTATCATATCTAAGATTTTTCTGGTCCGAACCCCATCTTTGGCGGAAACGAAAATAATCGGCGCCCACCAAAGATAGGGGAATTGGTTGTAATAATAATCAACATATTGGTTGACGGTGTTGGTTTCTTTAGCGGGTATCAAGTCCCATTTATTGGCCACGATAATCAAGGACTTGCCGCTGTCTAAAATTTCCTGGGTAACTTTTTTGTCTAAAGCATCTATTTTTTTCTGGGCTTCCGTGACAAAAACCACCACCTCGGCCTGACTGATGGTCTGGAGGGATTTTTCAATTGAGGCCCTGGCCAGCGTCTTATAGCCAACTCGGCTTTTTCTGACAATGCCGGCGGTATCAATTAAAATGAAATTATAATCTTTATAAGAGAATTCAATATCGTGTGATTCACGGGTGGTATGGGCGATATCAGTGACAATCACTCTTTCCTCACCCAAGATGGAATTTAAAATTGAGGACTTGCCGACATTGGGTTTGCCCACAATGGCCACTTTAATTTCCGGTTTCTTTTTTTCTGGCACTGACCGGTTTTTTCTTTTAGGCAGACGACTGACCAGCAAATCCAGCAAGTCGCCGCAACCCGAGCCATTAGCGGCGGAAATCATTTGCGGTTCGCCTAAATTAAGCGAATACAAATCTCCTGCCATTTGGTGGTATTTAAGAGAATCGGCTTTATTACCGACTAAAATCGTTCTGGACTTAGAACTGCTTTTGATAATTTCTCTAGCCAGTTCTTTATCGGTGGGTAAAACGCCGTTTTTAATGTCAATTAAAAAAAGCATCAAGTCAGCGTCGGCTATGGCTTTCTGGGCTTGTTTGACAATATTCTTTTCTATTGGCCCGGCCTGGCTGCTTTCAATATCCAAGCCGCCGGTGTCAATCAGAATAAAGTATTTTCCTTGCCAAGAAACTTTATCAATGTTTCTATCTCTGGTAGTGCCGGACAGGGGTGAAACCAAGGCTTTATTTTTTTCCACCAAACGGTTGAACAAGGTTGACTTGCCGACATTAGCTCGGCCGACGATAGCGATTTGCGGAAGTGTGGTTTTCATAATAATTATAGTATCGCAAATAATTCTTCTTGGCAATTTAAAGTCAAACAAAAAGCCCGCCATTGAGACGGGTTTTTAAATGAATAAATTTCTATTTTATTTGTATCTTTTAATTATTACTCCGAAAAAGTCATTAGCGCATAATGGGCAGTGTTCACTTTCAAAAAATAAGCCACTAAGTGATTTAGGCCAATTGATATTGAATATATCGGCGATTTCTTGCGCTTTATCGCTAGAAAAACCTTGGACAAAACCGCAACTTTTACAGAAAGAGACGATGGCCGCTCCTTCACTTAAAACTTCTTTTATTTTTTTTCATCTAACTGATTTGCTTCATTAGCGGGTGCTTTAATTACTCGGCCCAAAAGAGAATTTTTAAGGTTATCTTCCATAATATGGTTACCTTGCTTTTTTAGAATACCCGGACTTTCTAACTTGTTTTTCTTGGAAAATTTCAATAATTTCTTGGGCGGTTCTGGCTATTAAACTCTGATAATCTTCTTTATCAATGTTCGGGTCAAGTCCTTCGGTTGGATATATTAGTAAAATATCAGTTTTCAATGTTGCCGGTTTTTCAACTGGATGAGTTTTTAGATCAATAGTAATGGTATAGGTAAAATCACCATCATCTATCTCAAAGAAAGCATCTATGTGGTGCAGATAATCCAAGGGTGAGCCGACGGCGGTAAAAAACCTTACCCGATTATAATCGTTAGGATAAACTCTTTCAACGATAGTGGCTTGAAGATCGTTGGCAAATCTTGGTTCCGGATCGCTGGGGTTACCGGGTTGGCTTTCTTGGACCAGTCGCAACGCTTCATTTCTGGTCATATAATTATGACCTTCTCGCCAGTTTTCAAATTCTACTGGTCTTATCACTTCTCCAAAAATTTCTGATTCTGCCATTGATCCGGTCAAACCAAAATGAGGTTTTCCGCGATGTTTCATATTAGCCGTTAAATATTTATTTATGTTTTTTATATTATCATTTTTTAAAACTACTGACAATTATATTAGATGTTAGGGTTAAATCATCATTGACTTTTTTAAAAGGAAGTGTTAGGTTTTGATCAGCACTTTAACAATCAAGGAGTGAGTCATGAACCATTTTAACAGGCAAGACCTTTGGTTTTTAGAACCGCTTGACGAGAGGACTAAAGCAGTTCTGGCTTCCAAGTTGTCCCAGGAAAATTTTTCGAGGCAAATTGAGTGCGCTGACGGGCTAAAAAGAGATCTTTGGCAAGTCAGTAATTTGTTTATTATTAATTTGCAAGAAAATTGGCGAGCTTTCGGCCTGCATTTCAATATTTATGTCAAGCATAAAGACCGGCTGGCTGCCCGCTGGGAAATTGCTGATTAAAGAGGAGAAAGCCAATGTATTATTGCAGAAAATCGGACTGTCCGGGACATTTTTTAAGAGGTCAAACCTGTTTTATCTTCTATCCTTTAAGTTATCGTTGTAACGAAATTGGTTGCCCCGGTCATCTTAAAAAGGGTGAGAAATGTTTTCCTCATGTTTTTTATTGCCAAGAATTGGGCTGTCCGGGCCATCAGCGTTTAGACCAAGCCTGCTTGCCCCGGATCATTTTTTGCGGTGAAAAAAATTGTCCAGGCCACTACGGTTCTGGACGATGCTTGTATTATTGCAAAAAAGTAGATTGTCCCGGTCATCGTCTTCCCTTTAGCCAATGTGCTGGCCGCCAATTGCCTTGAGATCAGCGGTCTGATTTTTAACTAACATTTTTCCAACCTCTTATTAATAAAGATAAATCAGTCCCGAACGTCAGAATCGTTTGGGATTTTTTTATCCATTATTTTTAGGTTATAATTAAAACTATCAGTTTGGCATGGTTTTTTCGCCCCAAAGACCGAGACCTTATTATTCAGTGCAATTAGCCAATTATTTTGCTATAATAAAAATAACCTAAAAATAATTTCAAATCTATGGATGATATGAGTCAAGCGCCTCCAATGGCGCCAGCTCCGGCTTACACTTATACCGGTCCCAGCCAATTTGATTACAAAGACCGGCAAATCCATTATGAAATCAAAAAGCGTCACTGGCAAAGGTGGGTTTTTTACGGCTTGATTTCGGTTTTGTTCCTGGGTATGACCGTTTACATTGTCAAAGTTTATAGTGATAACCTCAAGTTGGTCAATGATATATTAGCGGTTAATCAAAACTTGAAAATCACTGTTGCCAATTTGACTGAATCGGAAAAGAAATTAGTTGAAAGGCAAAGGCAGATTGGCGAACTGGAAAAATCAATTGCCGACAATCAGGCAATTTTAGACCAAAAAACTGATGACTTAAAAAAAGCGACTGATGAACAAACCCAACTGATAAACAAATATCAGAATTTTAAGGTCAAACTGGGTTCGGCTGATGCCAATATCTATTCTTTTTTGATAAATTTCAGCACCGGCGTTTCGGCTGAAGATGTCGCTAAAATTCCCTTGGCGGAATATAATTTCGGCGGAGAAGATACTGATAAAGACGGCTTATCTAATGCCATTGAATCGGCTTTAGGCACCGATACCAGCAAAAAAGACAGTGATGGCGACAGTTTTGAAGATAAAGCGGAAATATTAGCTGGCTATAACCCATTAGGAAAGGGCAAACTGCCAATTGACCAAACCTTTATCGCCCTGAACAAGGGTTTGATTCTGATTCAAGTGGAGCAAAATAAAGAGGCCTGGTATGTCAGCCCCAAGGACGGCCAGCGCTATTTTTTAGGCAGTCCGGCTGATGTTTTGACCGAAATTGAAAAATTATAATAAATTATAAAAACAGCCGCTACCTCGGCTGTTTTTACAATTGACCTTTATGAGCATTAATGGAATAATAAATTATAGGAAACGAATAATTTTAATTTCTGCAGTTTCTTTTTTAATTATTTTAGCTATTATTGCTGTTGTACGTTTTGGCTTGGGTGGTCCAGAAGATACTTGGCTCTGCGAAAACGGCGTTTGGGTCAAGCATGGCCAGCCCTCAAAACCGGCTCCTTTAACCGGTTGCGGCCAACTCAAAACAATTGCCAATTTTGAAGAATGCGCTGCTCTGGGCCAGCCGATTAGTGAAAGCTATCCCAGACAATGCCGTTATAACGGTCAAATTTTTACCGAAGACATTGGCAATGAACTTTTAAAGACCGATTTGATCAGGATCAGTAATCCTCGACCGAACCAAAAAATCTCCAGTCCTTTAACTATTACCGGCCAAGCCAGGGGCAACTGGTTTTTTGAAGCCAGTTTTCCGATTGATCTTTATGATGGCAATAATAATTTGTTGGGCACTGCCATTGCCCAGGCCCAGAGCGAATGGATGACAACCGATTTTGTGCCTTTCACGGCTCAATTGAAATTCGGCCAGCCCAGCCTTGAAAAGGGATTGTTGATTTTAAGAAAAGACAACCCTTCCGGCTTAGCTGAAAATGATGAACAATTAATTGTACCGGTAAAGATAAGCAATCAGTCTACTACAAATTAATTTACCAATAATATGAACGAAAAATTTCTTAATGAAAATAGAAGAAAAGAGTTGGAGATATCAGCGACCAGAGAAAGTTTTTTACCGGAGCACGAAGAATTGGACGAACCAGTTGAAGTTAAGTCGCCATTGTCAGCGGCTGATTTTGCTCCTGAAAATAAACCAGCCGAGTTAGATTATTCTAAACCGCCCAAATTAGAATTAGCTGATTTGTTAAATCGTGAAGGCGAGATAGTTGATTTTAGCCAAGCCAATGATTACCACCAATTAGTGGAAATGATTATGCGCGAAGGATCAATCACCAATCAATTAGGCCAAGAACTGCCAGCTGAAACCGTCATTAATTTGATTTACAAGCTGACTTACCAGGATTTGAAAAATTATCAGAAAGCGGATTGGACTAATATAACTTTGCGTCATAACCTGCGAGCAACTGTGGCCAAACTCATTGATGAATACAAAAAAACCGATGAATTCAAGGCCTTAGCTGGTTTGGATTTGAGCGCCGCTTCAACTATTGAGGAAGTGATTGATTTAATTAATCAGCCAGAAAAGTTAATTGATACCAGTGGCAATTTTATCGGCGCTAACGATATAATTAAATATATCAAAGACGGCCAACTGCATTTGCTACCCGAACCTATTCGTTTTAAGGTCATTGAAATAAATCGCCGGGCCAGTCAAGAATATATGGCTTTAAAAGAACAAACTCCCAAAGCATCACCACCGCCGAAATCATTTTTAGGCCGAATTGGCGGCGCTGTTGCCAAATTAAAATTTTGGAAAAAATAAAATGATTATGAGCCAGAAGCTTTTTATCCTGTTTTTATTTTTTTTGCCTTTGGCTACTCTTGCCTACCAGCCCAGATTGACCGTCAATCAAAATTATCTTGAGATATTAAAGCCGGAAACTTCCCAGGCCTTTTACGGGGAATTAAAGGGGCAATCGGCTGTCTATAAAATAAAATCAACTACTTCTTTTCGACTTTATCTGGGTTTGTTGGTCCCAGCCCTTGATAACGCCGACCAGGATTTTTCAGCCCGGGTCTATGTTAAAGATGAGTTAAGTAACTGGCAGATGATTTATTTCTTAGACGGTTTAAAAATGTCTTGGTTAAAATTCTATGAAGGTTTTACCAACGATGATTATCTTCGGGGCCCGGAATTGAAATCGGAAGAAGCTCTTAGCGATAAATTGAGAGGAGTGGAGATGGCCGCCGGCATTTATACTATTGAGGTTTTTAGTCCTGATAATTTAGGCCGCTACGTCTTGGTAGTCGGCGATCAAGAAGAACTGTCGGTTCAAGAGGCGATTGGCGCTTTAAGCATTCTGCCGGCAATAAAAAAAGATTTTTTTAATAAATCTCCTTTTTCAGCCCTATTCACTTGGCTGGCTTTTTATCTGCTGCTCTTGGCTTTGGCTGTATTGCTGCCGATCATGGCTATAATAATTTTAATTTTTACCATCAGAAAAAAACGATACTTACAAAATAACCTTTAATTTTGGCCCAAAATTATCAGAAAATCAGCTTGGGAGGCGATGGCTAGCGGCTGGCTTGAAGTCGGGGTGGTCTTATAGATTTTAGCCAGTTCGGTAGCGGTGGCCGGGTTCTTACCCTCGGACAAATCATAAATTATTGTTTTCAAATAGTCATGATTATTAGCATTAGCCACGTTGATGACTTCAAAGCCGCTTTCTTCCAAATTGATCTGCTGCTGGCCGGCTAAACCGGTTACCCAAGTGCCGTTTCTAATATCAATCGTTGCCCCTTCTTTTTTATAATCAATTATCGGCGTTAGCGGTAAGGTCTGGGCCGGTTCGGTTTCTGTTTTTGATTTGTTTGGAGTTTCGTCGCTAATCTGATTGGCGGCGTTTTCTTTTTTGGTTAGAGCGGCGGTTAAAGATTCGCTGACCGTACTGGTCAATATTTGACTGCCTGGGGCAGAAAAAATATTTTTCCACATAGCTCTGATTTCGCCATAACTACTGTCCTTAAGTAAAAGAACATAAGCGCCGTTGATGATTTGGGAATAAACAAAACCACTGGGCCCATCGGAGAGCGTCTGGCTGATTATTTTTGAGGTCTCAATGTTTTTGCCCAGCTGGACCAAACTCAGCATTTCCCAAATTTCCAAATTAGTGTGAATATGCTCGTTATAGGCATTGAGCAAGCTATTGATTTTTTTGGGATTAAAAAATGTTTCAACCTTAAATATTTTTTCTTTAAGCGCTGCCAAAATTTTTTGTTGTCTTCTGGATCTGGCGAAATCCGAGCCCTCTAAGCCCAGCGCGTGCCGGGATCGGGCGTATTTTAAAGCTAACTGGCCATCCATATGCTGCTGCCCCTTTTTAATATATAAATTTTCATACCTGTTTTCTATGGGGAAAACATATTCTTGGCCGCTAATCGGATATTGAGGATCAATTAAGTCCCTTTCCACTTCAATATCCACTCCGCCGAATTCATTAATCAGTTTTTCAAAGCCGGCAAAATCCACCGTAACGTAATAGTTTATCGGCGTATCTAAAAGTTCGCTTAGAGCCCGAGCCATTTCCCGACCACCGCTGCCGGCCTCTTTTTTTTCGGCGTAAGCGTTGAGAGCGTTTATTTTTAGCCAATCATAATTATTGGTTTTAAGGCTCAGGTCTCTGGGGATTGAAACCATAGCGACTTGTTGAGTGCTGGGTTTGAATGAACCTAAAATTATGGTGTCAGCCAAAGTGCCGCCTTCATGGTTTTGGCCGCCCATGCCAATGATCAGGATATTTATCCTGTCCTCATTTTCGCCAACCAGGTTCTTATTCCCCGAGCCCATTAATCTGCTCATTTGCTGAAGCAGATTTAATTTTGACAGGCTTTTAATCAGATTTTCATCGGAAAAAACCACTGAAGATGAAAAAACTGCCAGGACTATAATTGTTACAATAATAATGCTGGCAATTATCTTTTTGATCCTATCTCCTCTGACTGGCTGGTCAGGCGAGATCTTTTCCGTTATTTTTTCTCCTGCACTGCCTTTTATTTTTACTTTATCCTCTACCGGTAAGAGATTGACCTTGACTTTTGTCATTATTTTGGATAAATTTAATTTTCTGGTAGACGTTTTAGTTGACTCTTTTTCATTATATCTTATTACTTGAAATTTGCCAAGAGTTTATGTTATGGCAAGGTTTGCAAAATACTAATTTAACTGTTATAATTTAATCAAATATTACCTTAAATAAGTGGATAATTTTTCTGACTACAATTCAAGCGCCGGCCAAGCTGATTCCGGCCTTCAGCGGCCGGGCCATCTTAGGAAAATCTTAGAATTTATCTGGGAGATGACCAAGATAACTTTTATTTCTTTAGTTATTATTTTACCGGTCAGGTATTTTCTAATTCAGCCGTTTTACGTTAAGGGCGCTTCTATGGAACCGAATTTTTATGATCACGAATATCTGATAATTGATGAGATAACTTATCGTTTAGGCGAGCCCCAAAGGGGTGATATCGTGGTTTTTAAATATCCTAAGGATCCCAGGCAGTTTTTTATCAAAAGAGTCATTGGCCTGCCGGGCGAAAGAGTTAAAATTGAGAACGGGCTGGTTTATATTACTTCAGGCGGTCAAACCAATGTTTTAAATGAAGAATATCTGACTGACGGCCTTGAGACCAGATTGCCCATTAGCGGCTACGGGGAGGTAACCCTTAAAAATGATGAGTATTACCTTTTAGGCGATAATCGCGATCAAAGCTTGGATTCCAGGGTGTTCGGCTCGGTTAAGAGGGATTACATTATTGGCCGAACTTGGCTGCGGGGCTGGCCTTTGACCCGGCTGACATTATTTAACGCGCCGGAATACGGCTTTTAATAAAAAAGCGCAGTTGTATTAATTATGTTGAAAAAAAAGGCAATAATTTCTCAAAAGTCCAATAAGACGGCAGAGAGGAAGACCGGCAAAGCGGTTAAAAAAATCCGTCGGGCGAAAAAAAATATCGCCACGGTTACCGGTATGCGCGATATTCTGCCCCAAGATCAAAAATACTGGGAGAAAGTTCGCCAGGTGGCCAAGCAAATTTCCATTGATTACGGCTATGACCGGATTGATACCCCGGTTTTGGAGTTGACTGAATTATTTGTCCGAGGCGTGGGAGCCCAGACGGACATAGTTGAAAAAGAAATGTTTTCTTTTACCGATCAAGGCGGCGACAATTTGGTTCTTCGTCCTGAATTCACGGCGGCGGCGGTTAGGGCCTATATCCAGCATGGCATGTTGAATCAAATTCAACCGGTTAAATTTTTTTACTTAGGCCCGCTTTTTCGGCACGAGAAACCACAATCCGGCCGCTATCGGCAGTTTTTTCAGTTTGGCTTTGAGGCCATTGGTGAAGAAAATCCGGCTTTAGACGCCCAATTGATATTAATGGGCTGGAATTCTTTAAATGATTTAGGCATTGAATCGGTCATCCAAGTCAATAGCATTGGCTGTATGAGTTGCCGGGAGGAATACAAAAAAGTCCTGGTAAAATATTACAAAGCCAAGGCCAAACTTTTATGCGAGAGTTGTAAGACTAGGCTAACAAAAAATCCCCTGCGCCTTTTGGATTGCAAGGAAAGCGGCTGCCAAGAACTAAAAGACGACGCGCCCCAGATTTTGGATTATTTGGACGATAACTGCAAAGAGCATTTTATGAAAGTGGTTGGCTACCTTGATGAGTTGGATTTGCCTTATGTTTTAAATCCTTATATTGTCCGCGGCCTTGATTATTATAATCGGACGATCTTTGAATATTGGGCAATTGATGATGTTGAAGGCAAAAATGCTTTGGGCGGCGGCGGCCGATATGACGGTTTGGTAACTATGTTGGGCGGTCGGGAAGATACTCCGGCTTGCGGACTGGCCATGGGCTTAGATAGAATAGTAGCCAAAATGAGAGAGAAGAACATTGAAGTGCCGGATAAAAGGGTGGATGTTTTTGTGGCCCAGCTCGGTGACGCGGCCAAAAAGAAAGCTATGTTGATGTATGAAAATCTTCGGCCAAACGGCAGTTTTACCATTGCTCAGGCCTTTCATAAGGACAGCTTAAAGAAGCAATTGGAACTGGCTAATAAAATGAAAGTGAAATTTACTCTCATTATCGGGCAGAAGGAAGTTGGCGAGGGGACAATTATGCTCAGGGATATGCAAGGCGGCGTGCAAGAAGTGATTGATTTCAATAAAATTGAAAAGGAATTAAAAAAACGCCTGGAGAAATATCGCGAGGGCGCAGTGATAGATTTGACAGCTGATGAGGAAGAAAAGGAGAGTAGCACCGAAATACCGGAAGAAGATGTTGCCGACCTTGGTGATTTAGGTGATGATTTAGCGGCCGTCTAGCCAGTTGCTAAAATAACTAATAATATAATTCATAGAAAGCGAGGTGAACAAGAGTGGCTGAAGTTAAGAGAAAGAAGGGTGAAACCTTTGAAGCTTTAATTCGCAGGTTCAGCAAGAAAATTCAACAGAGCGGCAGATTGATCCAATCCAGGAAAATTCGCTATTATAATCCTGAAAAAAATAAGACCGCTATCAGAGCGGCCGCCAAAAGAAGACAAGAAATAACTGCTAAACGGGAATATTTGAAGAAAATTGGAAAATTAGTTGAAGAAAAAGAAAGAGACGGCCGAAGATAATATTTAAGTGGCAAGTTTATCCTGTTAAGTAGGCAATTTATTACCAAAATGCCGGCAGAATTTTTACTTAACAGGGTGAATAAAGTTTATAAAGTTCATAAAGTTGAAGAAATTATTTTTTGACTTTATGACTTCCTAAATTTTAATCTAAACCCATGCCTTTAGCCAAGCAAATCAATAATGATTTTTTAACCGCTTTCAAGAATAAGCAAGATACAACTGTCTCGGTTTTAAGGTTGCTCAAAGCCGCTTTGACTAATAAAGAAATAGAAAAAAAATTGCCTAAGGGTGAAAATCTGGCTGATGACGATATCCTGGCGGTTATCAAATCGGAAGTAAAAAAGAGAAAGGACTCAATTGAAGCCTTTAAGCAGGGCCACAGAGATGATTTAGTCCAAAAAGAAGAAAAGGAATTGGCCATCTTGGAAAGATACCTGCCCAAACAGCTGTCCGAAGAGCCAATCAGGGAAATTGTCAAGAAAGTTATTAGTGGTATTGGGGCGACTGCTTTAGCTGATTTTGGCCGGGTTATGGGATTAGTGATGCTTCAAATTCAAGGCCGAGCTGACGGACAAGTTGTTTCAAAAATTGTTAAAGAAGAAATGGGAAAATAATATAAATTAAGCGTAAAATATATTATTATGTTTGGGCTGCGACTTTTACCTATGCAGAAGTCAAGAATCGCCAAAAAAGTGCTATTGGCCAGCTTTTTGGCGATTTTTTTATTGATGATTCTACCCCAAGCCGGCTGGGCTCAAGTCACCGATAGCCGCTTTGGCTTAAGTGAAGCGTCAACTATTGGCCTGCCCCAAACTAATCTAATAACAGCCATTGTCAGAATCGTCCAGCTGCTCTTGGGTTTCTTAGGAATTATAGCGGTTATCATGGTGCTTTACGGCGGTTTTGTCTGGATGACTTCCGGCGGCGACCCGGCTAAAATTGAGAAAGCCAAAAAAATACTGATTAATACAATTATTGGTATAATTATCATCCTGTCATCATACATTATCACCGCTTTTATTATCAGGGCGTTGATGGGCTGGGGCGGCGGCGGTTGGGGGGATGGCGGCGGTGGCACTGATGATTTTGGCCGCTGGGGCATCGGTGTTGGTCCGATTGAAAGCGTTTATCCGGCGCCCGGACAGGTTGATGTGCCGATTAATACGATAATCGCTGTCACTTTTAAAGAAAAGATCAATCCCCAGACAATCTGCGGCAGCTCGGCTTGCGATGGCCAAACCAAAATGGCCAATGTGGAAATTTGCCAGATTGACGATCATGGCGTTTGTGTTGATGAAGAAGAAGAATTTTCAACCAATGATTTCACTGACAGTTTGGTCAAAAGCGATGATAACCGAACCTTTACCATCATTCCCAATAAATATCTGGGACTGGAAGATTTCCAAGACCGGAGATTCAAGGTTGTTTTGCAATCAGGCATAGAAACTTTAGCCGAACCGGGTAAGTCGGTCTTCAACAGCTTGGTTGATAAAGAATACGCCTGGCAATTTATAACTAACGGCGAATTAGATCTTGATCCGCCAGAGATTATTGACTTAGTCGGCGTTTATCCTTATCCGGATGATGAGATTGATACTTATGGCATCTCGGCTGGACCGACTGCCACTAAATTTTTCGTCAGCTTAGAGGCCGATACTATCAAGAAAGAAATTCTATCAGCTTTTGACGCTACTGCTACCAAAGGAGCTGGGACTACTATAACTGGAACACTGACCGGGAATTACGGCGGTACAGCTACCGGAGTGGCGACAGTTAGAATTGATTCCGGTACCGGAGAAGTAAAGACCACTTGGCCCGGTGAGATGGGAACATTTAATAGCGGTCAGTTTGATCCCACCGGCGCTACTTTAAATATCGGTCCCTATGGTTTGGTTTTCAATGTCAGCGGCGTAGTGGCTCGCGGCAATTCCTGGACTTTTAATGTTGTCTCTCATCAAGTCGGCGATAAATTGGAAATAAAGTATAATAATGGCGTTATTAAGACCTATATTTTTGGCACTGATATCGCCGAGCCCGATGATTTTGCCGATAAATTAATTGCTGATACCAATATATTTTCCGCTTGCGGAACTTATTGCCTCCAAACCAAGCAAACCGGTGTTGCTACCGCCAAGTATGATCTTAGTTATGTGGGCAGTGGCACTTTTACCATCACTAAAACCAATGGCCAGGATGAACAGCCCAACAGGCAGCCAAATGGTCAGCGCGATGTTTACCGCAATACCATTATCCAGATTAATTTTAATGAGGCCATTAATCCCACAGCCGTCAAAGACAATATATTTATTATGAGAAGTGATCGGCTGATTGATTATGATATTCAAATATCCAACCAATATAAAACTCTGGAATTAGTCGCTTTGGAGCAATGCGGTCTAAACAGTTGCGGCGACGCCATATTTTGCTGGCCGATTGAAGGCAATGCCCAAAAATACGCTATTAGAATCACAGCCGCGACCCTGATGTCTAAGAGCGATACTAAATGCTCGGCTTGGGGCGGAATTGACGACGGTCATGACCGTTGCGTTAAAGATGTTAATGGAGTGAAGGTTTTTTATCCTCTGGCTCCGACTGGTGATGGCCTGGTTGATATGAGCTTTAATTCTTTTAACGGCAGTTTCAATACTTATCTGAATAATGATAAAAATATTGGTCTAGCTGAAGGCAAGTCAGGAAATGGCAATAATCACTCTGGCCGACCGCATTATAATCTTAATTCAGGTATAAGCTGCGTTTTAGATGATGTTGCCGTCAATTGCGGCACGGCCAACTCCCGAGTAACCAGTTATGGCAATTCTACCCCGGTCTACGGAGTCAGCGGTTTTGGCGATGATTTTATTTGGTCTTTCTTCATTTCCAGTGAAATTGACAAGCAGGCGCCGCTGATTAAAACCGATTCGCCAGTGGGCGATGAAGATATAAATACTGCCACCGGCGATGTTGAATTTTATTTTGACCGCTTAATGCGCAGTTCAACCTTAAAGCCGGGCTGGAATTACGGTTCACTGGCTAAGGAAAAATCAATTCGCTATCTTATTTTACAGACCATAACCGATAGCGCCTTGCCAGTCGGCTATTGGGCGCTCAAAGTTGACCAAGATGATAATTTTGACGGCTGGGCTGATTACACTTTGGCTAAATTACACCATAATGATTTTGATAGCGCGGTCAAATACGGACCCTTGGGCGGTTCGGGCTTGCAGTCAATAACCCAAAATTGCTTTTTACCCAGCGCCGGTCCCAAAGAAGCTGCCAGATCAGGCCAAGAGTGCGCTTATAACGGCGACGCCTTAGCTGCTGATTGCGCCGAAGTGGTCTCAACTAATCCCGCTTCCTATGGCTATTTGAATTGTAATGAAATAACCGGTGCTAGCGAATGCGCCTATACCTGCAAAGTTTTGTATTATGATGCCAATAACACCACCACTGATTTAGGCGGCAGCTGGGTCTTGACCAAAGATCACCCGACGGCGGTTAACGGCCAAACCGGCTGCTGTTTTGGCCTTTGCGTGGAAGAATAATTTTGAGCTAATTATTAACCATGACAATAAAAGTTCCAATTAAAAAAATAATTCCATTGCTGATTATTATGGCAGTTTTAATCGGAGTTTTTAGTTATGTTAATTTGTCTTTAGCCCAGACCGACCGGTTTGGTTTGGAAAATGCCGCCGGCATCGGTTTGGCCCAGACCGATTTGAGAATTGCTATTATAAATATTATCAGGTTTATTCTGGGTTTTTTAGGCCTGGCGGCGGTTATCATCATCCTTTATGGCGGCTATCTTTGGCTGACGGCTGATGGCAACCCCAATAAAATTGAAAAAGCCAAGAAAACTTTGATTTCTGCCGTTATCGGCTTGATCATTATTTTATCAGCTTTTATTATTGCTTCGTTTATTATCAATGCGCTTATCGGCGCTCTGTGTGTGGGCGATGAATGTCCCACTGATACCTGCCCGGTTCCGCCTTGCACACCAACTTGCCCGGTTCCGCCTTGCACACCCAATAGCTCCAATCAATACGCTTATATCAACAAGCTAAAAGATAATGCCTTGTCTTGGTCCAGAATACTTGGTTATGGCTTTACCGGCGTAGCTAAAATGCCGGGCAGCGCGACGCTGGAAGTCGGCGGTTATGCCAAGAATAAAGACAGCACTATTAATGGTCTGGATCTTTATACCGCTCTTTCAGGCGAGACCTTTGCTTTGCAAAGCCAGTTTGCTAATGTGCCGGCTAATGTGGCCATTGTTGATAATGTTTATGCCCCTTGGAATTCCTCGGCTTATGCCATTAACAGCGAATATCAAGCCAAGATTAATGCTTTGTTTCCTAATGACTCGCATGTTGAATCGCACACTCTTAAGACCATCGTTAAGCCGCTTCATTGCTTTAACAATATTCAGGATGAAGGTGAAACCGGAGTTGATTGCGGCGGCGATGAGGCGGTTTTAGGCGATGATTATTGCGGCGCTTGTGAAGGCGGCACTTGCACCACTGATAGCGATTGCTCTACCGGCGTTTGCCTGGATGGCGTTTGCGCTTTTAGTCCTATTATTTCCAGCTTGGAACCCAATAACGGAGCCCAGGGAAATTACATCACTATCTGGGGCAAATATTTTGGCGCTACGCCGGGATCGGTGATGCTGACTAAAGACGGACAAACCAGTGTTTTTGCCAACTTAGATTTGGCTGATGGCTGTGATAATACTTGGACTGATACCCAGATTATTTTTGAAGTGCCCGAAGTGGCCTTGCAGACCTATAATGTCATCGTGGAAAACAGCGTCGGTTTGACCAGCAATCCCAAGGATTTTGAGGTTAATGACACAGTGCGCCCGGGCATTTGCGGAGTCAATCCCGAGTCCGGACTTAATCCGGACCCGATAGAAATCGTCGGTAATAATTTTCCGACAGCGCCAAACGGCCAAGTTTATTGGAGTTTTAAACCGGATAATTTCTCCAGTCCCAATGTGGTTTGGCTGGATGATAACCGCGCCAGCGATATCGTGCCCGAGAGCGGAGTCGGCCAGACCAGCATCAGGGTTTATAACAGCGCCGAATACAGCAATTATTATAATTTTTTAATTAGCGGCGGCGGCTTGGGCGAACCCTGCGGCGACTCTAATGCGACTATCTGCTCCGCCGCTAATATCTGTCAGAGCGGGCTTTTCTGCGACCCTAACGCCGGCTGTACTTGCCAGGTGATTACTAATCCTTGCACGCCCGGTTCTGCCCGGAGTTGCGAGATTCCTGATAATACTTGCGCTGCCACTGAAGTTTGTCCGACTAGCGGCAACTGGGATGATGCCGTTTGCACCCAGACCGATCTGACTTGCATCTCGGGTTTGACGGTAGAACCGGCCACCCAATCGCTTTATGCCTGGGCTTTTACTTTTGGCAATGGTTACGGTTTTGAGGCGCCGGCCGTGATTGAAGATTGCAGCCGCATCAGGACTTGTTCTCCCGATCAGAAATTGCCCAGTCCGGCTCCCTGGTATGAAGGCGAGGGAGCGGTTGAGGGCTGGGATAGCGCTATTTCCCGAAATTCTTCTTTATATATTCAGGATCCTAAGGCCTGCGTCAATGCCACGGTTTCAGCCAGATTCACTGAAAAAATGGACGTCCAGTCGGTTAAAGACCATGTTAAATTTTTTAAGTGCGCTGACCGAGGCGGCACCAATTGCCAAGCGGTGGCCGGTAACGGTAACCTTGAGGTCTATCCGACTGATGACGGCGTCAGGGATTATTTTATTTTGCGGAATCCGGTTTTGGAAGATAACGCTTGGTATAAAGTCGTCTTAACCGATGGCCTGCGCAGTTATCTTAATGTGGAAATGGCAACCAGCACCAAAGTCATTGCCGATCGTTTTTGCAATGTGACGTCTTATGAAGGCAACAACATCAGTAACGCGGTTTATTGCTGGAATTTCCAAACCCGGAAATCGGATCAGTATTGCGAGCCCGGCTGTCCGGAGTGCAACCCCGATCCCAAGACGATGAATTATTATTATCAAACGCAGTTATTTTCCACCAATGTAGTCAGTGAGGATAATGTCTGTTTAATGATTGATCCTTGGGCTTATAATTGGGGTTGGTCGTCTAAAGATATTAGCAAAGTGACTATAACCAATAATGATTTGTACAAATATGATCCCGGTACGACTAACCGGAATTTAACGGCCGGCAGTGATGACAAGGTTGATCCCGAACAGACCGGCACGGCTAGGGGTGAAAATTATAACATCGCTCCTGAATTCCACACTAAAGTTTTCAGCGAACTCACTCAGACCGGCCAGAATGATTATTGCCGGGTAATTACCGATTTTACCAATCCGGTGGTGATGGAAAATTCCTCTTGTTCTTTCGGCACTATTCAAAGCCCGACTCCCTGGATTAATTCTAAGGATGCTTGTCGCAACGCTTTGATTGCCGCCCGCTTCAGCCGTGATATGCATGATGATAGTTTAACCTTAAATACCAGAACCAATCTCCGGCTAGGCAGTAGCAACACCACTGGCAACATTATTGTGGAAAAATGCGGAGCCGGCGAGGAGTTCAGCGAGGCTGCCTCAAACTGTCAAAGCATTAAGATTGCCGAAGCTGATAGTTTGCGGATATTCACTTACAGCCAAGCCGTTGATTTTGAAGAGTTATTAGCCAACCAATCGGCTTTTGGCGATGGCACAGCCGAAGGGTTTGTGATTGATATCAACGCCAAGGATTTGGAAGATCCGACTGTTGATGAATATCTTGACGCCAAGACCTGGTACCGGGTGGTCATCCTTGGCGGCAAACATGGTGTTGCCGGAGCTGATACTAATAATGATGGCAGTCCTGATGGCATTTTACTGACGGAAAATAGCATTATAAATGAAGTCAGAAACGGCTGGGATTATAACCATGACGGCCAGGATGATTATTTCTGGGTGTTTAAAACCAGTGACCAGGCCTGCGATGTTGACACCGTTCAGGTCTCTCCGGCTGAAAATTTTATGGAATTTATTGGTGAAACTAGCGGCTATGACGCCTTTCCTCAAGCCGCTAATTGCAATATCTTGGCCCGTTGTTTGTTTGATTGGACCTGGCGGTCGCTGATTGAACTCTCCGATAATCCCAATGAGACCGGCCAGGTCATCGCTGCCATTACCAAATTAAAAATACAAACCGGCATCTGCGGCGCGGTTGATGATAATCTAACTGACCCGGTCCAGACCGCTACCGCCAAATTAGACGGCGAAACCAATATCCGCGCCGAAGAGCCGGGACTAAAATGGGGCTATGGCCATTTACAAGTCGGCTACGGGGATTTAGCGGTAGTCAAATACAGCCCCAATAAAACCACTCACTTTGAAGAAAAAAATATCAAAATTGATTTTAATATTGAAGCTCAAATGGATTCGGTTAGGTTTAATAACGCCGCCGACCATAATGTTAATTTGTACCAATGCACTGACGCCCAGGCCTATTATAAATTGAATGATAATACCAATGACAGTTCCGGCTGGCAATATAACGGGGTCAATAAAAGTGTTTCTTTTGCCGCTGGCCAGTTTGATAAAGCCGCTAATTTTACCGGCAGCGCTGGTAAATACATCCAAATTGACAGCGATAATTTGAAAATTGCCGGCGCTTTGACTGTGGCGGCTTGGGTCAAGCCGTCAACTGCTCCTCTTGGCGAGGGCCGAGTCGTCTTTTCCAATTATGCTTGGAATAATGGCGGCGCTAATGAGCGCGGCCTGGTTTTGGGCGATGATTATGGTGCGGTTGACCATTTCCAATTCAAAATATTTGACGGTTCTGGTAAAACTGCCTCCGCCTCCACCACCGATTTCTTTAAGAACTATTTAAATAAGTGGACGCAGGTCGTCGGCGTTTATCGGCCAGGTAAGTCCGTTAAGTTATATATTAATGGCGAAGAAGTAGCTTCTACTGCTACTGCCTTGTCGGCCATTTCTTATAATGCCGATATCCCAACCAGAATCGGCGCGCGCGCGGATTCTGATAACCAAGGCATGTGGAGCGGTTCAATTGACGAGGTGAGATTGTATGATCAGGCCTTGAGCGCCAGCGAAATCAAAAACTTATATAATAGCGATGGCGAATGTCCGGTTTCCGGTTTGATTAATAAGGATTTGACCGGCCTGGCTGAGGCCGGAGACGGTGCCTTGTCTAAAGTAATCGCCACTTCGGCCTCGCTTAATTATCAAGTCGGAGCCCAGTATCGGCTGGTCTTAAAAGGTGGTCCTAAAGGTCTAATAGCTTGGAATGATAATGAATTGACCAACCTGAATTTTAACAGCACTGGTAGCGGCGGCGGCGAGGAATGCGAGCCCGGCCTTTATCCCTGGCAAGAGCAAGCCGGCGTTTGCACCAATGAGGAGTGCCTTTTGGCTGCTGATCAGGATTTATGCTCCTTGGCTAATGGCCGCTTGGCCGAATGCCGATTGGGCTCTGTTGATTGCGACAATAAATGCCATAACCAGGGCAACAACAACCAGGCCTCTTGCGGCGATAGAACAGTTGGTCCCAATGAAGATTGCGATGATGGCAACATAGTTGCCGGCGATGGCTGTTCCAACCGTTGTTTGAACGAGGGCTCCAGCGATAAGTGGAGTTCGCTCTGTTTCAATAAAATACTGGAAAAGGGCGAGGACTGCGACTTCGGTAGTCAGAGCGCTAACAGCGCCAATAGTTGCAGCGATCAGTGCCTTTGGAAAAATAAGACCAATACCGGTAGTAGCGCCAATGTCTCGGTCTGCGGCAATAGTAAGAAAGAACAGGGCGAGGATTGCGATGACGGCAATACTGTTAGTGGCGATGGCTGTCGGGGCACTGAAAATGGAAACAAGGGCTGTCTTTTTGAAGGAACGGCCGGCGGAGCGGTTTGCGGCAATAACTTGGTGGAGTCCGGCCAAGCCGACAGTTTTTCTTGGACCTTTGAGGCGGTCAATGACCCTTCAGTCACTATTAATATGAATAATTGCACTAACGGCATTTGGCAGGTCTTGGTCAAGCGGGGGGATATTGATGCTGATAGTATTTTTATTTGCGAAAAAGATCAATTTACTGGCCTGTCAGAGAATAATTTATGGGGTCGGATCGTCTATAAAATAAAATCAATCCTGGCCCGGTTTTTCAACATCGGCGTTTTAGCCGACGATAATGACGGTTGCGGCGCCGGTTATGCAGTAGTGCCGCCGACCACGGCTGTTTTCAGCGACCGACTGGAATATCTGAATCAAGACCAGCGCGTTTATACTTATATTAAAAATAGAGATTGGACTCTTGATAAAAAATATAAGATCAACGTTTATGAAGGTGATTTTGACGCTCTTACCAACAATCAGCCCAAGGTTTCTAAAGAAACGACTATTAAAGAATACTGCCAATTAAACGATGTCAAAGTTGAGATTTGGCCCCAAGGCGAAGAGAAATATAATGACAATTATTTCTGTATCGGCGACGATTGCGGGCAAAATACCGACAGCCGCTATGACAATGATATTTCCGCCAGCGGGAATGCTGACGCCCAATACTTGATAGAGCCCACGACCGCTTATGATTTCCCTTATTTGAAATCAAATGGTTTGGCTGTCATTGATGACAATTTAGAGGGTAATCAGCATTTATATCTGGCTTGGGCGGTTAATGCCAAAGATTATTTAATTAAAGCCGAGGGAGGTTTTAATTGGGAGTTGGCGGATTTGCCGAAGTTTGACTTATCAACTTCAGATTTTACCGGAACTTCTTATAAAGGCGACCAATGGATTTCTTTAGATGGTTATAAAGTCGCTGGTCAAGTTGATGGTTCTGACCAATTAACAGTAACTGCTACTCAACAAAAGTCGGGCCAATCAGCTCTTAGCGCCGAGGCCACCATTGATATTAAAATTTTCTTATGCAATAATCCTTGGCCCACTCCGGAAAATTTTCCTTATCAAGATGAAGAGAAAAATTGTTTACCTGATATTGGTATTACCGATTGTCCCAATACTAATTTTGAAATCTATTATTGCCGCGACAATGGCCAGGCCGGGGAAAACGACGATTTGCCGACGCTGGCTACCAGCACGGTGGTCTATCAGCCCGATCCGTTTAAAAAAGAATTCTTGCTCCAGCGCGCCGATAAAAGCGATGCTATCGGCATCAGAGTGATGGCCAATGACAACCATTATTCACCTTTACTGTGGTATCGGGAAAATTTTGACCTTGAACATCAAGGCAATCCGCAGAGCGCCTTAGTTGACGGTTATGAAGCCATCAACGAGGGCCGGACTGTTTATGCCAATGCCGTCAATGTAGAATATATGGCCGGCAGCCAGTCCTTATGGTCCGATATCTATTTGATTTCTTACAGCGATGGCGCCGATGCCGCCACCCAGAATATTTATTCCCAAATGGCCGGCTATATGAAATTTAATGTCGGCGCTAAAGACGAAGGCGGTTTGCCTTTTGATTCCAACGACAGCGGCAGTGTTTGTAAAAATAACGGGTCTTATAAGTGCTGGGAGGATAGTGATTGCGCGGCAGTTGACGCCGGCGCTTGCTTGTCCGCTAAAGGCAAACTAACTCGCGACACCAAGCGCTTGGGTGATATTCAGGATATTAACTGGCTCTTGAACGAGTATTACAGCCAAAAACGCTGTAGCAATGACAAAGCCGTTGTTTGCAATAGCGGCGCGCAATGCTCCGGTGGAGGAACTTGCGCTAATTATTATCCCGATTTGCCTGCCGGCACCTATATTGCCGGCCGCAGTTTCAGCGTCTGGCCTTCCTGGCAGGCGACTTTGGGCAATGCTTTGGGCTCGGCCTTGCCGATTGATCCTTTAAACAACGGCGTTGCTGAAAGTAAATTCAGCAGTGATGGCTACGGCTTTGATGGTTGCAGCGACGATAGCGACGATTTTGATTCTGTCACTTGCTGGGATGATATTAATAAGAAAATGCAATGCCCGAGTTCGGCCCGGGTCTATACTTATTTTTCTACTGATAATTCAACCAACAGGCATGTTTCTGCCTTCAATGAGTTCACTAACGGCGCTTGGAATCCTAATTGGGTTGATGTTAATTTTATAGAATATTATGGTAATCCTTTTGGCCTTGGCACTAACATTATTTGCCGGGGACTTCTTGTAAACTGTGGCAATAACGAAGAAAACGAAGGTGAGAATTGTTATAACTGTCCATTTGATGTCTGGTGCGACTCTGGTTATTCCTGCCGTGATGCTGATTCTGGCATAGGAGAAAATTGGCAATGTACTTCTAATTTAGCTAATATTGATTCTGACACTGACGGCTTAAATAATGAAGGGGATAATTGTCCGTTTGAAGCCAATGCCAATCAAGCTGATACCGACAATGATGGCGTTGGCGATGTTTGCGATAACTGTCCGACTGTAAAAAATGCCAACCAAAACGATAAAGACAGCGATACCATAGGCGACGCTTGTGATAATTGCCCCAGCGCTTATAATCCCACCCAAGATGCCAGTGTTTGCGCTTTGCCCAGTTGCGGCAATGACACAGTGGAAACCGGCGAGGTCTGCGATGATGACAATACCACCAATGCTGGTAAATGTAATTATAATTGCGCAGCTTGGACTTTTTGCGGCGACGGTCTAATCCAAATGCCTAATGGCGGCACTACTGGCTTAAATGGCTTTAATGAAGAATGCGATGACGGCGATAGTTTGTCCGGCGACGGCTGTTCCAATAAATGCGAAGTGGAAAGCGGCTGGGCCTGCAGTGGTGGTAATGTAGATGGATCTCCCAGCGTTTGCTCGGTGGTCGTAGCGACTTGCGGCAATGGTGTCAGAGAAGGCGCGGAAACTTGCGATTGCGGCACTGGAGTCGGCTTGTTGCCGGGCGGCGCCTCCAATTGCGGCAATACTTCAGATGTTTATTATACTACTTATAACATACTGGGCACTGTAGGTGATGCTATTTATGAGAGTTATTTTGGTTTTTCTGCTTCTTGGTATCAAGAAGGTAAATGGCTGCCTTATTGCAAGGATTCTTGTAAGAATGGATCAGTAGTTTCCTTATTTTGCGGCGATGGGGAATGGACGGCAGATAGAGAAAAGTGTGATCCACTGACTGCCAAAGGCGAGGCTTTTAGCTGGGGCCTGGGCACTGGCGATAACAACCAATGGTCTTGCACTATAAATGGCAGTAATGGTTCAGGCGGCTGTCAGGATACCGGCGGCTGGTGCGGCGACCGTATTATCAATGGCCAGGAAGAATGCGATGGTGAAGAGGGTTGCCAGTCCAATTGCAGTTGGACGGTTTGCCCGCCTTACACTGTTTCAGCCATTACTCTTGGTGATTTTATCAATGGCTCAGCAGCTTTAAGCGGTGTTCCGGCTTGCAATTCAGCTGAAAAAATTACCGCTGACTTTAAAATTGATTCCACTGTTTCCAAAGCGGCTATAGTTTTTGTTAGTGATTTATCTGACAGTATGGAAGATGGTTTAAATAATGGGGTGCGGACTCCCAAATTAACTACCTTAAAGTCCAGTTTAACAAGTGCTATAAATAAAATTTTTGATGAAATTCCGGATGCTCAAATTGGTTTAGTTAGTTTCGCCGATAGTGGTTCCAATAATGTCGGGCAACAATGCTCAGATTCTTTATGCGATTCTTCTCAGGCAAATATATTAACTAATATAATCAATGGTTATGCCGTTGATAACGAGAGTTATTCTCCTGGTCGAGGCACCAATCCGGCTGATGGCTTGGCTATAGCTCGGCCAATTATTAAAAATGTTTCAGCGCTGAATAAATTTATTGTATTTATGAGTGATGGCGCGGCAGATACTGGCACGGTATGTAATGAAAATGATAAACCTTCTTCATGTGATATTATTAGCACAGATTCTTCTTTGTTATGCGGCATACTAGACAGAACACGATATTATTATAGCTGTAGCGGAGTACCAATAGCTAACACTCTAAAATCCGATCCAATTAATGCTACAGTATATTCTATCGCTTATTTCACAGTGGATGCCGGTGCGCTTTCGGATATGAATCAAATCTCATCCAATAATGTTGTCGACAGTTGTGGCACTGGCTATTGTTATAGTAGTGATAATACCGGTCTCAATAATTTTTATACCAATATCATTGACAACATCAAAGATAATTTAAAAGTTAATTTTGATGTTACGGTGGGTGGGATAGTAACTGGTTTTTCTTTAACTATACCACCGGTAGGATCTGCTAATTTCACTAGCCAATCAATAACCCTACCGGCCGATTTCTGCACTGCTAATGCCAATAACCGAACAATTGAAATTACTAGTGGTAACTTTAACCTGTCAATGTCCAATCTTAATTTGAGCTATTGTCCTTATCATCTTTTAGCCAATAAGGCCGGTGTCGGTTCAGTAGCCGGCGAGGCGGCAAAAGCAGCCGATGGCGGAGCCCAGGGGTTTTTCAGCGCCATCAAGAATTTCCTATTTAATTTATTTCGGTAAAATTTTATTATATAAAATAAATCCCTCCTTAACCCCCCCCAACCCTATCCTTTATAAGGAGGGGGAATAAAAGTAAATCCCTTTTCGTTCAGATACATTTATAGGTAAATTAAACCAAGTTATTGTATAATGTAATTAGATTATATTTTATTTTAAATCTATGTTTGACCAAAAACCAACGCCATTATCCAATCAGACCGGCCAAGAACCGGTGCCGTCTTTGAATTTACCCCAAGAAAATCCCAGTCCGATTTCTCAACCGCCCCGGCCAACTGGCCAACCAGGCCCAATAGGTCCGCCAGTGGATGATATTTTTTCTCAAACGGATATGGCGGCGCCTTATAAAGTGGCCAGGCCGATTCAGCCGGGGGAAGCCACTCAAATGCCGGTTGGCCAAGAAGAGATGTTTGGGGGCAAGAAACTCTCAGACAATAAGGCCTTGATTATAATTTTGTCTATAATCGGCTTAGTTGTAATTGGCGCGGTGACTTGGGCCGCTGTCAGCTTTTTGACCAGTCAAAGCGGCGGGGAGGACGCTGATTTGAACGCTAATACTGCTGCTGTTAACAATGTTAACGCCAACGCTAATGCAGGCATTAATGCCGAGACCAATGCCAATGCGGAGATTAATACCAATGCCGAAACTAATGTTAATGAGAGCATTATGCCGCCCCCAGACAGCGACAATGACGGCTTAAGCGATGAAGAAGAAAAGCAATTAGGCACCGACCCGAAGAATTTTGATACCGATGATGACGGCCTGATGGATCGTGTTGAGGTCAGGATTTATCAGACCGATCCTCTTAATAAAGACACGGACGGCGACGGTTATGAGGATGGAGCCGAAGTGATTAATGGCTATGATCCGGCTAAAGCCGGCGCTCGGCTTTTTAATATTCCCTAAAGTTTATAAATAGGTAAGACGCTATGTTTGGCAGTCAAAAAAATTATCTTCCGCCGCCGGCTAAAGCGGCCAGGGGCAGCCAGCCAATCCGCCCGGCAGGAGTAGAAGCCAGGGATGAGGTTTATATTATGCCGGAGAAATTCCATCCCCAAAAAATGAAGAGTTCATCAACTAAGACGCTGATTATCGCCACGGCTGTTTTATTAATTATAGCGACAGCCGCCGGTTCGTATCTTATTTATGACCAGTGGCAACAAAATCAAACCCCAGTTGGAATTTCTGCCAATAAGAACACAACTATGGTAATTGAAAATATAAATACCAATATTGAGGCCAATATTAATACCGGTCTTAATGCCAATGAGAATATAAACGTTAATACCAATGCCAATCTAAATGCCAATGAGAACGAGAATATCAATGCCAATCTAAATGCCAATGAGAATATCAATGCCGATATCAGTGTCAGTCAGCCGCTGATTATTGTCAGAAGCGGCGACGCTGACAAGGATGGGCTGACTGATTTGGAAGAGGCCTTAATTGGCAGTTCACCCAGTTCTCCGGACTCTGATCAGGATGGCTATTTAGATAGCGCCGAGATTATCAGCGGCTATAATCCGATTATCAATCCCGCTAGCGGCCAGCCGTTTCGTTTGGCTGAAGCGTCTTTTATCAGCCAGCTAACGACGGATTTTTCCGATGACAATTTCAGTCTTTCTTACATCAAGGGCTGGCCGGTCAACTTAATTGAGGCCTTACATGAAGCCAGGATCATAACCGCTACCGGTGAGATGATCAAGGTAGCTGTGGCTGATAATCCCAATCAAGTTTCGGCCGCTAATTGGTATTTATCAGACCCCAAAAATTCTTCGGTCACTTTAAGCCAGCTTAACAGCTTAGAGTTTAGGGATTTTAAAGGCATCTATTCGCCAGACGGCTTGGCGGTCTATTTGACTGATTCCAAAAGAGAAAAAATTTATATTTTCCAATATGATTTAGATGAGATGACCGAATTTAGGTATCCGACGATTTTTGAAATGGTTATCAGGAGTTTGTCAATTGGGGCCGCGGCCACTTCTAGTTCAATGGCAATTTAGTTTATGCTGATTTTTGAAGTGCACCAACAAGCCAAAACTCCGGTTGCCGATAAATGGCTGAAAGAGGTAGCGCAAGCGTTTTATAAGCAGAGCGGTTTAAAGGGGGACTGGCATTTTTCTCTGGCTTTTATCGGCAATCCGGCTATGAGGCGGTTGAACCGCCTCTATCGCCAGGTTGATGCCAATACCGATGTCTTGAGCTTTGGGGAGAATTCAGCCAGAGATAAATTTTGGTCGGTTGACAACCAAAAGTATTTGGGGGAAATCATCATTGCTGTCCCCCAAGCCAGAAAACAAGCTCGGGTTTTGAAGTGCAGTTTAAAAGCTGAAGTGGCTCGGCTGCTGGTTCACGGCTTGGCACATTTAGCCGGCTATAACCATGAAAGCGGCGATTTAAAAAAGGCCAAGAGAATGCTGAAATTGGAGAAGCGAATATTAGTGGCCTTAAAACTCTGGAAACTATTTAGGTTTGAAGAAGAGCTCGGCCACCCTAAATAATTGTTGAACACAATTTTTATTCAATAGTTCACTTATTGATGCTTGAAGTGAACATCTTTTTTTATTATAATACCATCAAGACAGGTTGAGGTATTATTTACATATTAAGCCCATGCTAAAAGACAATTTAATAACCGGTTTGGATATAGGTTCCACTGCCATCAGAGTGGTGGCTGGGCAAAAATCCAAAGGCGAAGAAAAATTAAAAATCATCGGAGCGGTGGAAGTGCCGGCTCAAGGCATCAGTAAAGGTGTGGTTATCAGCGTTGAAGATGCTGTCTCTTCAATTTCTTCGGCTTTGGAAAAAGTTGAAAGAATGATCGGCCAGCCAATTGAGCAGGCCTGGGTGGGTATCTCCGGTTCTCATATCATCAATCAAGAGAGTAAAGGCGTAGTGGCTGTTTCCAAAGCCGACGGTGAAATCAGGGAAGAGGATGTGGAAAGAGTGATTGAAGCCGCCAAAGCCATTGCTACTCCGCCCAATTATGAAATCCTGCATGTTATTCCCAAAAACTTTACTGTTGATTCGCAAACCGGCATCAAGGATCCTATTGGCATGAGTGGCATTCGGCTGGAAGTGGAAACGCAGATTGTCCAGGGACTGACTTCTCAGATTAAAAATCTGACCAAATGCATTTATCGTACCGGCATTGACATTGATGATTTGGTGCTTTCCATTTTAGCCACAGCCGAAAGTGTTTTAACCAACCGCCAGAAAGAATTAGGCGTGGTGGTAGTTAATTTGGGCGGCGCCACTTCCAGTTTGGCGGTCTTTGAAGAAAATGATGTTTTACAGACCACCGTCTTGCCAATCGGTTCTGAATATGTTACCAATGATATTGCTCTGGGCTTGAAAATTTCTATTGATACGGCTGAAAAAATCAAAATCAGGGAGGGCAGCTGTTTGCCCAAGGAAGTTAAAAAAAATGATTTAGTCAAATATGCGGAATTGGGCGCGCCGGAAGACGGCGATTTCAGCCGTAAGGAAGTAGCGGAAATCATTGAAGCCAGGATTGAAGAGATTATGGAAAATGTTGATAAAGAGCTGAAAAAAATCGGCAAATCAGGTATGTTGCCGGCTGGCGTGGTTTTAACCGGCGGCGGCGCCAAATTAGATGGCTTAGCAGAGGTAGCCAAAAATGTTTTGCGGTTGCCGGCCTCGCTGGGCTATCCTCGGGAATTGATATCTAACATCGGTAAAGTGAGCGATTTGTCTTTTACTACTGCCATTGGCTTGGTTTTATGGGGCAGCCAGCTTCAGGAGCGAGGCCGACATGGCCTGATGCCTTTTCAAATCGGAGGTAGTATTGAAGGCGCGACTAAACATTTAAGGAAGTGGTTCAAAAATATATTGCCTTAAAAATATATTAGCTTGTAGGTTGTAGCTTTTTAGCTTTTTAGGAATTAAACTAATAAGCTAATAAGCTAAAATATTATAACCTAATAAGCTAAGAAGCTAATAAGCTAAAATATTATAACCTAATAAGCTAAGAAGCTAATAAGCTAATAAGCTAATAAGCTAAGAAGCTAAGAAGCTAATAAGCTAATAAGCTAAAATATTATAACCTAATAAGCTAAGAAGCTAATAAGCTAAATAAATATGCCTGAAATAAAACCGGAAGTGGAAACTTTTGCAAAAATTAAAGTGGTAGGCGTCGGCGGCTCGGGCGGCTCAGCCATTAATCGCATGATCGCTTCCAAAATCAAGGGAGTTGAATTTATTGCGGTCAATACCGATGTCCAGGCCCTGCTTCATAATAATGCCAGACATAAGTTGCATATTGGCGAATCAACCACCAAGGGCTTGGGAGCAGGCATGGATCCCAATATCGGCTTACAAGCTGCCCAAGAAAGCATCAATGAGCTCCGGGACTTATTAAAAGGTTCGGATATGGTTTTTGTCACTTGCGGTTTGGGTGGTGGCACAGGCACCGGTGCTTCACCGGTAATAGCTCAAGTAGCCAAAGAACTGGGCGCTTTAGTGATTGCCGTTGTCACTAAGCCGTTTTCTTTTGAAGGGGTCCAAAGAACGGAAATAGCCGAAAGGGGCTATAAAGAATTGGAAAGCCGGGTGGATACCATCATTACTATTCCCAATGATAAGATATTTCAGATAATTGATAAAAAAACTTCGCTCTTGGATGCTTTTAAAATAGTTGATGATGTTTTAAGACAAGGTATCCAAGGTATTTCCGAAGCCATTACCATCCCTGGTCTTATTAATGTTGATTTTGCCGACATCAAGGCGATTATGAACAATGCCGGTTCGGCTTTGATGGGCATTGGCGAAGCCACCGGAGAAAATCGGGCAGTAGTGGCCGCTAAAAAAGCCATTTCTTCTCCGCTTTTGGATATTTCCATTGACGGAGCCAGAGGCGTCTTATTCATTTTTATCGGCAGTCCAAGTTTAACCATGAATGAGATTAATGAGGCAGCCAATGTTATCACGGAAAACGCCGATGCCAACGCCAAAATAATATTTGGCACGGTGATTGATGATAATATGAAGGATAAGGTGCGAGTGACGGTTATTGCCACTGGTTTTGATGATCGGCGTCCGTCGGTCAACCGGTCGATGTCGCTGGAAGAACCTAAGTATTCCATGAATCGCTTTTTTTCCAAAAAAAATATTGAAGATAAGATAGAAGAAGCCAAAAAAACAGTTGAACCCTCCAAAGAAAGCGGCGTTAAAACTTTTATAACCGAACCCAAGCCGGCTAAACGGATCGTGGCCGAAGAAGATGATTTAGAAATCCCGGCTTTTATCAGAAGGAAGATGAAATAACTTTCCTTACTCCAGCCCAGAAAAATATTTTTAGTTTTATCTTACCCCGATCTCTGGCCTTGATTTATCGGGGTAGTTTTTATCCACAATTTAAGGTAAAACTCCAGTAAAACCAAATTTTTGACACTTGTTTTAACTAGAGGGTATAATGGGTATTATTAAGGGAAGAAATATAAGGAAATAGATCTATTTTTTGCCAGTAACCACATTTTTGCAAAACATTCAGGGATCTATTTTTTTCTTCTTTAAGATTCATTAAAAATTAAGCCGATCAAGCATGGAAACCCAGATAAAACAAGTTAAAAAAAGGGACGGCAGTATAGTTGACTTCAACCAAAATAAGATAACTAATGCCATTTATCAAGCACTCAAAGCGGTCAATCGCGATGATGAGGCCTTATCTTTTGAATTGTCGGAGAAAGTGGTCGGTTTGCTGAACAATAAATTCCATTATCGTTCCATACCGGCTATTGAAGAAATACAAGATCTGGTGGAAGAGGTTCTAATCAGAGAAGATTTGGTTAAAGCCGCCAAGGCCTATATTATTTACCGAGAACAGCATGCTCGCTTGCGGGATTTGAAGAAAATGATCAATTCCAATGATATTATTGACGGTTATTTGAAGCAATTGGATTGGCGGGTCAAAGAAAATGCCAATATGAGCTATTCTTTGCAGGGCTTGAACAACCATGTGGCTTCGGCTATCAGCTCACATTATTGGCTTAATAAAATTTATCCTCCGGAAATCAGGGACGCTCATATTGACGGCACTTTACATATCCATGATTTACAACTTTTGGCGGTTTATTGCTGCGGTTGGGATCTTCAACAATTACTGCGTCTCGGTTTTGGCGGCGTTCACGGCAAGATTAATAGCAAGCCAGCCAAACATTTTCGGGTGATTTTAGGCCAAATTGTCAATTTTTTTTACACCTTGCAGGGCGAAGCAGCCGGCGCCCAGGCCTTTGCCAATATGGATACTTTGCTGGCGCCCTTTATCAGATATGATCAGCTTGATTATAAAGGCGTCAAACAAGCGATCCAGGAATTTATTTTCAATGTCAACGTGCCAACCCGGGTGGGCTTTCAGTGTTTATCTGGGGACACGGAGATTTTAACTGCCCAAGGTTGGCGTGGTTATAAAGAGGTCAAAGAAAAAGATATTATTGCTACCTTTAACACTAATTCCGGTATTATCGAATATCTGCCGGTCAAGCGTGTCTTTGCTCGTGAGTATAAAGGTAAAATGTATAATTTAAAAAATCGCATCAGCGATCAGCTGATTTCACCGGCCCATCGCGTGGTCAGGCGGCAATTTAATGGCGGTGGCTATGTTTTGGAGCCGATTGAAAAGGTGTGGCGATTAAAATCGCTGTTTATCGTGCCCGTGGGTTCGCTCGGCCATGTTCGCGGCCAAAGTTCCTTAAACGATGCCTGGGTTAAATTTTTAGCTTGGGTGATCAGTGAGGGTACTTTGGATAAGGGTCAAAGAGGCGCCGGACGAATTAGTATTTATCAATCAGCCGAAGTTAAGTTAAGCGAATATGAGGAAATTAAAGATCTCTGTGCTGAATTAAATTTAACTTATACGGAAAGGACACAAAGCGGTTTGGGAGCCGATTGCCAGGTGTTGCGCTTTGACGCCCTGTCAACTAAAAAGATTTTGAAATTTTTTGGCGGTCATAAGTCATCGGGCATTAAGTTTATTCCGGCTGAAATCCTATCGGCTGAGACGGAAACAGCCAGGTTGTTTTTAGAAACTTATATCAAAGGTGACGGTCATGACGAGTGCAAAATTACGACAACTTCCACGATTATAAAAGACGGTTTATTAATGGTGGCGGCTAATGCCGGTTATGGCGCGACAACATTAGTTAGGCAGCCGGATAATAAATTATCAAAGAAAGATCGCTATATCATTCGTTTAATTAAGCATGTTGACACTTATATAAACGAAGTCAAACAAGTTGATTATCGTGGTGTGATTTGGTGTCCCAATACTGACAATGAAACTGTAATCGCGCGCCGAAACGGCAAGATTTTTATTACTGGCAATACCCCTTTTACTAATTTAACCTTTGATCTGATTTGTCCGTCAACCTTAGCCAAGGAAAGTGTGATTATCGGCGGTTTGCCCCAGCCAGAAACCTATAAAGAATTCCAAGAGGAAATGAACTTGCTTAACCGGGCTTTTGCCGAAGTGATGATGGAAGGCGATGCTCACGGCCGGGTTTTTACTTTTCCTATTCCCACCTACAATATTTCCAGCGATTTTGATTGGGATAATGAGGTTTTTAATCCGCTTTGGGAAATGACAGCCAAATACGGCATCCCTTATTTTGCTAATTTCATCAATAGCGATATGAAAGCCGAGGATGCCAGGAGTATGTGTTGCCGTTTGCGACTAGATAATCGGGAACTGCGGAAAAGAGGCGGCGGAATTTTTGCCGCCAATCCCATGACTGGTTCCATTGGAGTGGTTACCATTAATATGTCCAGGATCGGCTATTTATCGGAAACCAAGGATATTTACTTCAGCCGCCTGGGCCAAGCCATGGATTTAGCCCGACAAAGTTTGAAGCTAAAGCGTGACATTTTGGAAATTTTTACTGCCCAGGGCCTTTATCCTTATAGCCGATTTTATCTTAGCGATATTAAAAGCAAATTCGGCGAATATTGGAAAAACCATTTTAACACCATTGGCATTAATGGTATGAATGAGTCAACGCTTAATTTTATGAAACGACCGCTGAGCACTGAAGAGGGCCGGGAGTTCGCCACCAAGGTTATGGATTTTATGCTCCAGCGTCTCGGCAAATATCAGGCGGATGACAATGAGCTTTATAATTTAGAGGCCACGCCGGCTGAAGGCGCCACTTACCGCTTTGCCAAAAAAGACAAGGAACTTTATCCTGATATCATAGTAGCCAATGAAGACGCTTATAAAGATCATGGCGCGGCGCCTTACTATACCAATTCTACCCATCTGCCAGTCGGCTACAGTGATGATATTTTTGACGTTTTAGAAAAACAGGACTTGCTTCAGACCAAATATACCGGCGGCACAGTGGTGCATGGTTTCATCGGTGAAAAAATGCCCGATATTGAAAGCACTAAAAAATTAGTCAGAAAAATAGCTGAAAATTTCCATTTGCCTTATTATACCCTAACACCGACTTTCTCAATTTGCCCCAAACACGGCTATTTGGCCGGTGAGCATGAATTTTGCCCGGTTTGTGATGAGGAAATCGGCTATATCAGGGAGCAAGAGGAGCATTTGCCACTTTAAAAACATTTAACGATTAACTTTTAACAATTAACAGTAAATTTATGGAGGGTGAAAAAAATCAGGAATTTAACCGATCAGATCAGCCCACTAGCCGACTGGCCAGGCCCACTGGCCGGCAGGCCTGCGAGGTTTATTCTCGGGTGGTTGGTTATATCAGGCCGGTGGCTTCTTGGAATCCCGGCAAGCAATCGGAATATAAAGACCGCTTGACTTATAAAGTTTGCCAAGATAGCGGCGCTTAATTTTTAAAGTATGAGAATCGGCGGGCTACAACCGGTAACCCTGTTGGATTATCCGAAAAAATTGGCAGCGATTATATTCACCGTTGGTTGCAATATGCGCTGCCCTTTTTGTTATAATCCTTCTTTGGTTTTGCCTAAATTTATCGAAAAAATTCCGGTGATTGACGAAAGTGAAACCTTACGTTTTTTGAAAAAAAGAAAGCGCTATTTGGATGGCGTGGTAATTGGCGGGGGTGAACCGACGCTGCAGCCTGATTTAATCAAATTCTGCCGCCAGCTAAAAAAAATTAACTACGCCATCAAACTTGACACCAATGGCTCATTACCAGAGGTTTTAGAAAAGTTAATTAATAGCCGGCTAATTGATTATATTGCCATGGACCTCAAAAGTTCGCTAAAAAATTATAGCCAAGTTGTCGGCCTGGAAATTGATCCAGCCAATATCAAAAAAAGCATCGCCTTGATTATGAAAAGCGGTTTGCCTTATGAATTTAGAACCACTTTAGTCCGTTATTTGCATACTTATGATGATATAGAAGATATAGCCAAACTAATCAAGGGTGCTAATAAATATTTCTTGCAGGGTTTTAGACGGCAAACTGATTTAGTTGATCAGGATTTTAATGGACGTAGCTTTCCTTTAAAAACCATGATTGAATTTAAGAATATGGCCGGAAAATATGTGAAAGTGTGCGAGGTAAGGTAATTTTGTGCTATAATATCATTAGTTCATAAAGTTCATAAAATTAGTAAGATTAAATAATGGTTTTTATGGAAGAAAGAAATTATGATCAAAATCAGTCCGGCCGTTTAGCTAACCAGGCCCAGCTGGAGGATTTATTAAGAGAAAACTTGCGTTATAGCCAAGCGATTTTTTCTGATCTGAAAAAAATCAAACGCCACATGATGTGGCGGACGATTTTCAATTTGCTTTGGCTGATTTTGATTCTGGCTCCGCTGATTATAGCTATTTTCTGGCTGCCGCAATTAATTTCTGATTATACTAAACAATTCCAGGATCTGACCAGTCAGGGTCAAGGGTCCTTGGATTTATTGAACCAATTGCAACAACTGAAACAATGAAGGAAAAAATTATAAAAATTAAAGAATTGCAGCAAGCTGTCTCTGGAGTTTGGAGGTTGCTTTGACCTTGATCGGAAAAAAGAGGAATTGTTTGATTTAGAAATAAAAATATCAGCTCCCGGTTTTTGGTCTGATCTGGAAAAAGCCAAGGGGCTGTCAAAAAGATATGAAGATATTAAATCAGAGCTCCAGCAATGGGAAAATTTAAAGGTAGAAATTGATGAGTTGCTCGGCTTGGCTAAGCTAACGGAAAACGGCGGCGACTTGGCAGCTGAAATAGCTTTAAAATTAAAAAAATTGACGGAAAATTTCAGCCAATTGGAATTTTCTGTTTTATTTTCCGGCGAGTATGACCAGGGTGGAGCTCTTTTATCCATCCATGCCGGCACGGGCGGGGTGGATGCCCAGGATTGGGCTGAAATATTATTAAGGATGTATTTACGTTTTAGCGATAAGCATCATTTGGCTGTTAAAGTCATTGATCGGGTTGACGGCGCCGAAGCCGGGATTAAGAGCGTGGTCTTGGAAATAACCGGCCGTTTTGCTTATGGCTGGCTAAAAAGCGAAAACGGCGTCCATCGCTTAGTGCGTATTTCTCCTTATGACGCTGAGCACTTGAGGCATACGTCTTTCGCTTTAGTGGAGGTCTTGCCGGTCTTAGAAGATGTCCAGGAAATAGAAATTAAAGATGATGATTTGCGGATTGACGTAATGCGAGCTGGCGGGCACGGCGGACAATCGGTTAATACTACCGATAGCGCGGTGAGAATTACCCATCTGCCCACTAACCTAGTGGTTAAGTGCCAAACCGAGCGTTCTCAATTACAGAATAAAAATAATGCCTTCAAATTATTAAAAGCCAAGTTACTAAAATATTATGAGGCCCGGGAGGATGAGAGAATAAGAAGAATCAAGGGCGAATACCAAAAAGCCGAGTGGGGCAATCAAGCCAGATCTTATGTTATGCAGCCCTATAAATTGGTCAAAGATCACCGGACTGGTCAGGAAACTCAAGCTATAGACGAAGTTCTTGACGGCCAACTGGACGATTTCATTGAAAGTTATTTGCGCCGCCAAGCGCCCATTGTTTCTTAAGTCGCTTGAATTTATCCTGCCTGGTTTAAAATTATTGTCAAAATGGCCGAAGTGAACTTATCTCACTCACAAATATTTTTATTCTGTTTAGCGGCTTGGCTGATTGGCATAGCCTTAGCCAGCTTTTTTTCTTTTAATATCTTCTTAGTTTTTTGCTTGATTTTAATCGGGCTGCTGGCTCTAATAATCAGTTGGTCAAGGCCGAGCCGGCGCTTGGCCTTTTTTTGCTGGTTATTTTTGTTTTTAGGAATTTTTCGTTTAGCCCTATCATCGCCGGATTTTTCCGATAACAGCAAAATTTATCATTACCTGGGAGAGACACAAAAGTTTTCCGGTACGATTAATAATATTGATTCTCGGCTTAGCTATCAGAAGCTAACCATTGAGGCCGATACTCTTATTAGCGGCCGGGCCAAAGGAAAAATTTCCGGTCAAGTGCTGGTTAATGCCAATCTTTTTCCGAGGTTCCAGTTGGGCGATCGAGTGGCAGTGGAGTGTCTTTTGTCTAAGCCGTCAAAAATCCAGGATTTTGATTATGAAAAATATTTAGCGCGTTATAATATTTACGCGCTCTGCCGTTTGGCGCAGGTGTCAAAAATTTCTTCTTTCTTTGATGATTTTAAAATTGGTGAGAGAATTTTAAGTCAGCCGCTCATGACTGTAAAGTTTTTTCTCTTCTCTTTTAAATCCCAGCTGGCCCGCGCTTTAGCCCTGTCTCTGCCCGAACCCAAGGCCTCATTTTTCCAGGGTTTTATCTTAAACGAGCGAGGCAATATTTCCCAGACCTGGCTGGATAAATTTTCTCTGGTCGGCTTGACGCATGTTATTGCTATTTCCGGTTCGCATATTGTAGTCATCATAGCCATTATTTCAGCGCTTTTGGTTTATTTCGGCCTGGCTCGGCCGCGCACTTTCTGGTTGGTGGTTATTATTATTTCCGCTTATACCTTGATGATCGGTGCGCCGGCTTCGGCTGTCCGCTCGGTTATTATGGCTAGCGCCTTGCTTTATGCGCAGAAGATTGGACGCTTAGCCAATTCGGCTAACGCGGTTATTTTTGCCGCCGCGCTGATGGCGCTAGTCAATCCGAAAATTATTATTTTTGACGTGGGTTTCCAATTATCATTTTTAGCAGTTTTAGGCCTGATTTATCTGGAGCCGATTTTGCGGCCCAAGCTGTCTTGGCTGCCGAATTTCTTAAATTTGCCGGAGCTGGTATCGGTCAGCTTGGCGGCGCAAATAGCTACCTTGCCGCTCATTGCTTTCAACTTTCATCGCTGGTCGCTCCTGGCTCTCTTGGCCAACCTTTTAGTTTTGCCTCTAGTGCCGTTGATGATGATTTCCGGTTTCGTTACTGCTTTTTCCGGCGCGCTGTTTTTACCTCTAGGCCGATTATTCGGTTTGGTCAGTTGGTTTTTAGGCGGTTATTTTTTACTGGTCAGCGACTATTTATCGCGCTGGCCGTTAGCCGCTCTGGCTTTGTCAGCCAATTGGTCAGCGCTCTGGCTTCTCTTATATCTGCCAATCTTGTTCTGGTGCTGGCCAGCCAGACGAAAAATAAAAATACAACCAACTTAGTTTCCAGAATTTAGCGCAACAGCGCTGTTAATTAATTGATGGAAAACCTGATAAGGTTTTTTGAAGC
>MHIM01000029.1 GCA_001817505.1 Candidatus Buchananbacteria bacterium RIFCSPLOWO2_01_FULL_39_33
CGATATCAGAACTGGAGAATTAATTGTTGCTAATAATATTGTAGATATTAAAGATTATTTAGAAAAACAGCAGAGAACATTTACCTGGGAACGTGTAAGGGCAGTATCAAACAACAGCAGAACGACTATCGATGATTTTGCTTTTATCTCAGCTTCTCCAAAAGAGGAAGAAAGAGAACCAACTTTACAAGGATATAAGCCAAAAGAGACCACAGATTATGCTGATATTGCGAATGTTGGAAAAACAGTAAGAAGACTATTGCAAGAATCATTAGAGGCAAGATTGTCCAGCATTGCAGATTCTGAAGTTGGATTACTTCTTTCAGGTGGATTGGATAGTATGAGCGTAGGATATTTACTCTCAAAAGCTAAAGATAGAAAAGTTACTGCATTCACTTTAAAAGTCAATGAAGATGACCAAGATGTTGTAAAAAGTAGGGAACTCGCTAAAAGATTCAACATTGATTTATCAGAAGTTAAAATAGATCAAAATGATTCTGGTTCATCTATTACACTACAAAGATATAGTCCTACGAAAGATTTGCGTTATACAAAAAAAATTGCAGAGGACATCAATTTAGATAATGCTATACTTGAATCATTAAAAATAAGTGGAAATCCTAAGAAAGATAACTTATTTTGTGCTGCTGCGATGTATTTGATAGGTCAAGCTATTACAGTTGAAGGAATAAGAACTGTTTTCTGTGGAGAAGGACCGAATGAAATGATTAACGACTATGGCTATAATCCTCGTGATTCTGGTTATGCTACTGAAGATAAAGGAGATGTTCAATTTAGAGAAGCTTTGACTTTTGGATTGAAAAAAACAGATAGACAATTAGGAAGGGGAGGACTCCCAAAACATGCTATTGCGAGGATGGGAAAAATATTTGCTCATTATGGACTTAGATTAGAAGCTCCGTATTTTAACCGAGATGTAGCAAGAGTAATGACAAGAGTTCCTCACAGCACAAGCTATAATACAATTAAACAGCATCTTGTCGGAGCAATGTTTAAAAGAGAAGGACTTGATGTTTTTATTGAAGGAACATCAAAGGAAAAATTCCAAGATGGATCAGGGGTAAGTAGATTATTTAGAGATTATGATCAAAAAAGACTTATTGATATGTTTGAAGGAATTTATGGTATTCAGAAGACAGGTTATTTGAAGTAAGAGCCCCACTTATTAGTTTATTCTTTATTTAGAAATGTCTCCCCTTAATGTAGGTTTATGTCATGAATTTATTTTTTGTTTTTGCGGCATAATCCTTTTTGTCAAAAGAGCCGTGACGCTTGAAAGAACTAACTGGCTAAGAAGGAAAGCTCCAAATAGTTCTAAAATTGTTTCTATACCGGCAATCTCCAGCGTGGCAATGACCACCATGATGGAGATGGAAGTCACCCCATTAGGGCCCATGAGCGACATATATATTTTTTCTCTTTGAGAAAGGTGACGGAGGCTGACGGCGATGCTTAGGTACCGTACGATAAGGTACGCAACTAATAAGAGCAGCACTTTGAGTAAAAAGAGAGCCGTAAGAGGAAACGAAAGAAGGGTGCCAAATAATACCAGCAACAAAATGTAGACGGATCGGGAGAAGACGCTTTCCACTTCTAACATCTGTTCCCGCTGTTTAATGTACAAGTTGCCAAATAATAAGCCCAGGGCCATCACCGCAAGAACTCCTGTCCCTCCCAGCGTCTCTGCCAGCGCATACGTAAGAAGCGAGGCGATCAGCACCGCTAACGGAGAGTAAATTTTCGAATAAATCCTACGGCTTAGCTTAAACAAGATAAGGCCGGCAAGCACGCCTACGCCAATGCCCACGACTATTTGTAAGAGGAATGTTTTAACGGGCTCTACCGCATTTTCAACGCCCCCTCCAAAGAAAATATCAATTATCAGAAAAGGAAACAGCGCGTTGAATGGAGTATTGAGCAGCGATTCAAAGCGCAGAAGACTGAACACGTATCCTCTCGCATTTTTCAGTAAAGCAAGGGTGATGGGCGCGCTGGTTCCCACGAAAATGGCGGCGAACAAGGCCGCAAGCGGCAAGGAGTTTCTGAGAATAGCCCACGCAGCTGCGGTAAATAAAATCATATGAAATACAGTGTTGATAAACACTAATTTTAATGCGGTCGCAGAAGACTTATCAAGAGCTCGAAAGCTGATATTGGCGCTTCCTTCAAATATCTGCAATGCGAGAACGAGCAAACCAGTCGTCGCAATGAAGATGTAGGGAAGATCAAAGAAAGGATACACCTTTTGGGAAAATTGCTGCAGCCCAAAGCCAAATAAGATAAATAATAAGATTTCAGGAACACGAATTTTTGTAGCAAGCAAGGATAAAAGCGTGCCGCCAAGAAGAATTATGCTTATTTGTAACAAGATCTGAAGCGCATCTGCCATTTTTCTCTTCTGCCGTTTTTCCCTTTTTAAGAAAAAGAAAGTACAAAACTATAAAAAGTTTTGTTTCTTACCCTATTAAATTGGACCTCACGCAAAAAAGGTGAAAGGAAAACAATGAGCATCGTAAACCCATGGCTGGTAGGATCGCTAGGGTTATTAGTACTATGGCTTCTTATATTCTTTCTCAAACCAAAGGCGCGAAAAGAAATGCTTTGGGTAAGTGTTTTTACCATGCTCCTGGGATTAACTGAGCCATTATTTGTTCCGCAATATTGGAACCCGCCGTCACTTTTTGATTTAGCCCAAAACACCGGATTTGATCTTGAAAGTTTCATTTTTAGTTTTGCCATCGGTGGGATCAGCGCAATACTGTATGAGCTTCTTGTAAAAGTAAAACATGAAAAAATACGCAGACATGAAAAACATAAAAAAATGCATAGGTACCACCTGCTTGCCTTATTCTCTCCGCTCCTTGTTTTTCTCCCTCTGCAATTATTTACCAGCCTTAATCCTATCTATTCCGCAAGTATAGCGATGTTTGCGGGCGGAATAGCAGCAATTCTTTGCCGGCCTAACTTGAGCCGTAAGATAGTTGTCGGAGGGTTCTCTTTTCTTTCGCTTTATTTTGTATTCTTCATAGTATTTGGCCTGGCATATCCCCGTTTTGTTCAAGACGTGTGGAATCTTACGGCCATTTCGGGAATATTAATTTGGGGAGTGCCTCTTGAAGAATTACTGTTTGCCTTTACAGTTGGAATGTTGTGGTCAAGCATCTATGAACACACACGATGGTACAGACTAGTTAAGATAAAAACAGGGCAAAAAAACAAAAATTTAAAAAAAACTTGAATTGGAAGGAAAATAAACATAAATAGATAGGAAAGAAAAGAGGTGAAAGATATGGATGTTTGGAAATTGTTGGCATGGATTTCAATTTTTTGCGGTTTAGTAACATATTTAATTGGATGGAGTGCATTGTTGCTTTCAGCCACCATCTGGGGCATTGCAACCGAGTTTTGGTTTTATGACGCAATTGCCGTAGGAATCTTTGGTGTTTTTTTTCTGATGTACGGCAGCTATGGCAGACAGCTGAAATGACCGCACAATAATTTTTTTTTTCTTAATTTCCCCCTTCTTGACCAGGATATTTAGAATGTCCTCTTTTAGAGAAACTGTTCGTATCTTTCCATAGGGTTATTGGACATAATTCTTCAGATCTAAAAGAAAAATATAAAAAAAACGAAAGAAAAGTGATTATATTATTTATTAAATATTATTTACTAAAAAAAGTAATCCCAAAAATACAGATAACAGTGGTTAGAAAAATGACTAAATCAATTGAAATAATGGCACCTGCTGGATCATACGAGTCTTTGATGGCGGCAATTAACGCAGGAACTCATTCTGTTTATCTTGGCGTAGAACAATTGAACATGAGAGCCAGAGCGGCTAATAACTTTACCATGCAAGATCTTACAAAAATTATTAAGATCTGTCGAAAGAATAACGTGAAAGCCTGTTTGGCGCTCAACACAGTTATGTATGACCACGATCTAAGATTAATGAGAAGAATTTGCGACACTGCAAAAAAATCTGGTCTCACGGCCGTAATTCTTTCAGATATCGCCGCTCTGCAATACGCCCGCTCCATAGGGCTTGAAGTTCATATGTCAACACAGACAAATATCACCAACATAGAAGCAGTTAAATTTTATGCGCAATTTGCTGATGTGATGGTCTTAGCAAGAGAACTGACATTAAAACAAATTGCCGTTATTTGTAACAAAATAAAGAAAGAAAATATTATTGGTCCTTCTGGGAATTTAGTTAAGATTGAAATATTTGTACATGGGGCATTATGTGTTGCAATTTCGGGAAAATGTTATATGAGCCTTGCTGTCTATAATGCCTCCGCCAACAGGGGCGCGTGCCTGCAAAACTGCCGGAGATCTTATATCATAAAAGATGAAGAGACAGGGGATGAGTTGAAAATTGATAATAAGTATATTATGTCCCCTAAAGATCTTTGCACAATTGGATTTATCGATAAATTAATTGAAGCGGGGGTTTCTGTTTTCAAAATTGAAGGCAGGGGAAGATCTCCAGAATATGTGGACGTCACTGTTAATTGTTATCGAGAAGCGGCAGAAAGCTATTTTGCTGGTTCTTATACTCAAGAAAAGATAGATTCCTGGACAAAGCGATTAGAAACAGTTTTTAATAGAGGTTTCTGGCATGGCGGATATTATCTTGGCAAGAAATTAGGGGAATGGAGTGGAAGCTATGGAAGCCAATCTACGATAGAAAAAATATATGTAGGACGGGTTAGGAACTACTTCCAAAAAGCGAAAGTTGGTTACATTAAATTAGAAACTGGTGGAATTTCAACAGATCAGGAAATCTTAATTACCGGCCCTACTACTGGTGTCATACAACAGAAAGTAAGGAGTATGTTTCTTAATAATAAAAAAATTACAGAGGCCAGGAAAGGTGATAACATAACATTGCACATCAAAGAAAAAATTAGGCCCAACGACAAGATTTATGTATTGAATAATATTACCAAGAAATAATATGCCTAAAGTACTTCATTACCGAGAAAAGTGTATCGGATGTAATTCTTGCGTAGAATATGCTCCGCATTTTTGGAAAATTTCAGCGCTCGATGGCAAATCAAACTTAATTAATGCTGTTGGTAAAAAAAAGATATATCAACGAGAGATATCTCTAGTTGAGGTTAATGATATAAGTAAAGCCGCGGAATACTGCCCTGTTAAAATTATAAAAATTATTAAATAATAATTATGAGAGAGTGGAAAGTCCGAGATTCTTAGGTTAATTCAAAAAACACATTT
>MHIM01000030.1:0-19111 GCA_001817505.1 Candidatus Buchananbacteria bacterium RIFCSPLOWO2_01_FULL_39_33
ATACTAAAAAGTTCAAATGGCCCCAACCGGAAAATAAGATTATTGATACTTTGGAACTCTCCCGGAAATTACTGTCACTGCCCAGCAACACCCTGGCCAATGTCGCCAACTATTTCGGCTTTGAACATAAAGATGCCCACCGCGCCATGCCGGATGTGGAGATGAATGCCAAGGTTTTTCTTAAGCTGATGGAATTGTTATTGAATCAAAAAGATTGATTTTTTTGGTTTATTTTTATTAATATTTTTGTTTTTTATTTCCATGAAAGTGGGAATATATTTTTTATAAAAATTATAATTTCTTTGCCACTTTTTTTATTTTGTCATCCCGACCGAGGTGGAGCCTGCCTGCCGGCAGGCAGGGGATCCCTTGTCTTTATTATTTTATTATTACTTTACCCTTTCTTTTCTAAGAAAAGAAAGGGCTAAAACCTAAAGAAAAGTCGCGAGCTAATGAAAAATTTGGCGCTCCAAGTAAAATTCTAACAAAGTTTTTAAACTCACTCTCCGCCATTCGCCAACTGGCGAAGGCGGATCGCTCAAACAGTAAAAACTTTGTAACTCATTTTACTTTGCGCTTATTCCAAATTTTTCATAGGCTCGCATTTTTTGTTTATAAATTTATCATAAATCAAGCAGCTTTTAAATAATTTTGTAATAAAACTGGCTAAAATTATAATAAAAATCAGGCGAGCACTTGAAAAATTTAACCACAAAATAAAGATGAGGAGGAGTGGTCGCGAAGCGAAATTTTAAACTGTTTGAGCCGTAGAGGCGAGTTTTTAAAATTAACGACGACGAATCTTATTTTGTTTAAATTTTATCAACTGCTCGCGATTCTTGCGCCACTTCTTCTAAAGAAGTGGCAGAAAGAATATTTATATATGTAAAAGTTATTTTAAGAGAAATACTGTTTTAATGCGCATTAAAATCCCATTTTACTTATTAAAAAATAACATAAAAAATACCCAAATTAAGCCAAAAATAAATAATTATCAACCCCTACCTCTTGACAAAATTTATTAAGTATGATATGATGCACTCATCGCTTAATGCGAAGCTCCCACACAACAGTTTGTGGGGAGCGCACATTCAAACGGCTAAGGGATTGTCCCAAGGCCAAAATTCACAAGGAGAATGGAAGATGAAAACGAATATCGGAGATGCAAGACAGATTCGTAACGAATCACTTGCCGGCATCGCGGTGATGCTGGAAGATGTTGAGCGGGCGGAAGTGTTGCTTGCCGACATCGACGGCGACGCGGTCCTCTCGGTGTTCGAGGGGAATCGGTTCAAGACCTACGCGGCGCTTTCCAAGGAGGCGCTTCCCGGTCTGGCCGATTTCCAGGCTGCTCTGGAGAACGCCAACTTGAGGCACTGCTTGGCTCTGTCGGTTCCCACCAAGGAACTCCAGAGCGAGCCGACGATCGAAGATGGGGTTGCGCAGCGTACTTTCTGCAGCGCGAACGGTCTGCCGTATCGCACGCAGCAGGAACAGCAGGACGGGACAGAGGGGAGCGGTTACAAATACCGTTTCACTCGTCCGTCGTTCTGGTTGGTTCGCTTGATTGTGGACACCGACGGAAAGCCGGTATTCTATTCGACCCTCCTGGGTCAATACCGGAATTCTGACGGTCAGCTCGAATACCGCCCTGTCACGAAGAAGTCCTTCGAGGACGGCGCGGAAGTCGAGAAGCCAATAACCAAGATCGCCATCTCGCAAGAGGAGGCGGTGCGCGACTTCCACAGCGATGCGAAATTCATTTTCGCCATGTGCAAGTCCGTTATCACACTGGCTGAATCGCAGCGTCGGCGCAGCGGTTTGATCGCCTCGGTCAATCGCGCTCCCGTTGAGCGCCTGACCAACACTCTTGGGGAGCTCTTCCCGGGCCTCGCCAACATCAAGGTGGCGAAGCCGAAAAAGTCCAAGAAGGTTTCGAAGGCGAAAGAGGAGGTCGCCACCGAGTAGCACAAAACAAAAGAGGGCAGACCACAACGTTGGTTTGCCCTCTTCTTCATTTTCATGAAAAAACAATAAAACAAAAAAGCAAAAAAACAATAAATATTTTATATAAATAAATTTTTGTTTTCTTGTTTTATTGCCTTCTTGCTTTTTTGGGTTGTGCTTGACACAATCATTTATCTATGATAAGATGATATGTCGTTTAAGAACGGCTTGTCTACTGATAGGCAGTTTAGAGTACTTTAACATTTGCCCATAAAAGCGCGTGTGGCGCTATTGGGAATCTGGCGCGGTAACTATCACCGCAAAACTGGAGGTTGGAAAATGTCTCTTGGGGAATTGAAAAGAATTGGTCAGGATTTTTTTCTTAATGGTGATAATATGACCGATTATTATTACAGCGGCACTCATCAAATTGTTTTGAGTGGTGATTGTATTGATGCCGCTCTTGATGCTTTGACCTCTATTGAAGCAATCCACCTGCTTTTCTATGATGACGGATATTATTGCTATATTGTGGCGCCGCAATTTGACGAGGAATCATTTTTTAACAAGGTTGTTAGTGTGGTAGAAAAGTCAGTGGCTGGCATTTCTATTAATAATGGCACTTACAGTGTCCGTCGGAAGATTCCGGCCACTCCCAAGTTGCCGGCTGGACCCGATGATGCTTGTACCGTGGGCTTGGGTAACATCACTTATTATAAGGTGGTTATCCATCTTGGCCGCGGTTATGGCAGACGGTGGTCGCAAGTGTCCATTCTGATGCCTAAAGAAGGACGTGAGATTTATTACCAAGTTCAGCGCTATCTCAATAAAGTCAGCGGTTCCCAAATAGACGGCGAATCCAAGATGTTTACTGGTATTGGCGCGCAATGGCAGGCTATTTGCTTCGCCTATGGCTTTACTCCCGACGAGGCCAAGGATAAAGAAGCTGCCCAGCGGGCGAAGAAATTCGTCTATACGGTCGTCGGTGAGATGATGGACCGCCTCTGGTCCTGTCAGACCCAGCCCAGCTTTTTGAGCCGGTGGCGAAGCGCTAGTTTGCTTACTACTTGATTGAACTTCACAATAGCGGGAACGAACAAAGTTTGTTCCCGCTTTTATTTTTGTAATAAAAATTCTCCCCTTACCAAGGGGAGATAGGAGAGGGGTTCGCCAAAAACTTCGGCAACCACCCCCAACCTGCCTGCCGGCAGGCCCCTCCTTGGAAAGGAGGGGTAATTATTTAATTTCTCTACTGACTTTGCCAAATTTCTATTTGCCGCCAAATTTTTTGTTCCGGCCTTTTGTAAATGAGATTATTTTTATCTTGCCTTCTAAAGCCCAAGTCAGCTATTTTATTTTCTATTTTCAAGTTGAATTCCCGGCCGTTTAAGCGCCATAAAGGCAGTACTATCACCACTCGGCCGTCCGGTTTTAAGACAGTTTTAAATTCCTGGAAAGCTTTAAGGTAAATATTGGCCACTTCAGTGATAATTTTAAAGATTTTATTTTCTTTGGCATCGCCTTTTAAAGTCGGACCTAAATAGGGCTCGCTGACAATAGCGTCAATTGAAGCCGGTTTTAGCTTATCGCTCAAGCGGCTGACTTCTAAATTATAAATTTGATAATGAGCATCGGTTAGCTGATATTCGCTGGATAGCCAATCAAGATTGTCGGTAGTATCGCTGGAGGCCTTAGGCGAGACATCGCTGCCGATTAAATTTTTATAGCCCAAAGCCAGTGCCTCACTTAAAACCGTGCCCGAGCCGCAAAAAGGATCAAGTAGCAAACCATTTTTATCGGCTAAGGAAAGATTGATCATCATCTTGGCCAATTTGGGCGGCAGCAGGCCGGAGTGCGCATCAATTTTCGGCCGGTTATAATCTCTTTTGCCGTATTCTTCAAATTCTTGGACGGCGCCAGTCAGCCCCAAAGCGTCAGGCAAAACCAAAAATTCCATTACTTTATTTTTCTTGACGATAACCGAAGATAAAATCGGTTCTTTACTGACTACCAAGCGGCTGGAAATTCCCAGCTCTTTCAATTTCCTTTTTATCTCCAGGCCGACTGAACTAGGCTTGGTTTTATAAAAGCTCAAGCCGTAATTTACCCTGTTAAATAATTTCGCTTTTGGCGAAATTACTGCTTCACGGTATTTAACAGGGTGAATTTTAATAGCAGCTTTTTTTATTATTTCTTTAATAATCAATTCCTCATCCAGTTTATCACCGATAACTTGGCCGATTTTAATAGTGCCGCCTAAATTATTCAGAGCTTTTTGGCAATCAAAATTATCAATTTGACCAATTAAAAAAAGGTCAGTTTTTTTAATGACACTGATTTGAGGATAGACCGATTTTATTTCGGCTACTGATAGTTCGGGGTTATTGCCGAGAATGAAAATATATTGGTTCATTAATTTTATAATTTTATAAACAATTTAATTGTCATCCCGGACCTGATCCTGGATCCAGTTTTATTTACACTGGATCCCTGCTTTCGCGGGGATGACAAAATGAAGAAGTATAAATAACTAAAATATCAAGTTTTTTTACCCTAAGGACTTGCCCTTTTTCCAAATCCATGCTAATATCAGCTTACAATAAAATCAACTTAAAAGGAAGCCTTTTCCCCTCGCCGGCCGGCGTAATTATCTGCTTGGCAAATGACCAAGTAGAAAAGGCGCCAAGTTTGAAGTTACTTAACCGTCAACTTCCAGGCGCGCCCTGGGAGTTGATTTTTATTCCTACGAATCTACAAATCTTTTACAAATTTACAAATTTTATTTATCAATTTTATTTGTAGATTGGCAGTTGATTTGTTAATTTGTAGGGGATATAAGTTGTAAAATAAAAAATGAAATTTAAACAATAAAAAATATGACTGAGAATATACCCATCACCGGTATCAAGAATTATGAGTTGTTTTATCTTGTTTCCAATCAGTATACTGAAGATGAACTGAAAACTATCAAAGAAAAAGTCAATTCTATTTTGAAAAAATATGGCGGCCAACTCGGTTACAGCGAATCCTTGGGCAAAAAGAAATTGGCCTATCCGATCAACAAAATAAACCACGGCTATTATGTTATAACCGAGTTTGAATTAGCCGATCCCACTCTAATGAAATCTATCAGTAATGATTTGAAATTAGATAAAGAAGTTTTAAGAGCCCAGCTTATTGCCAAGCCAAAAATAACTCTTAAGGAGATTGAAAGACAAAAAAGACAACGGGCTAAAGCGGCCGAGGAAGCCAAACCGAAAGCCGAAGAGAGGCCGATGGCCAAACAAAAAGAATCAAAAAAAGTGGATATGAAGCAACTTGATGAAAAACTTGATGAAATTCTCAAAGATGATGCTATAATTTAAAGGTGAGCTAAAACCAGCTTTATATTAATTAACAATCAAATCTTATGAATTTAAACAAAGCTATTATTATCGGCAATTTAACCCAGGATCCGGAAGTCAGGCAGACCGCCACCGGCCAATCAGTCGCTTCTTTTGCCGTTGCCACTAATCGGGTTTGGAAAGACAACCAAGGCCAAAAGCAAACCCAAGCTGAATTTCACAACATAGTGGCTTGGGGCAGATTATCAGAAATCGTCGGCCAATATCTGACTCGGGGCGGATTGGTAATGGTGGAAGGCCGAATCCAAACCCGAAACTGGACTGATCAGCAAGGAGTCAAACACTGGAAAACAGAAATTATCGCCGAAAATATCCAATTAGGTCCCAGAAAAGACGCCAGCGGCTTTAATAAGCCGGCTGCTGCTTATGAACAATCTTCACCACTAGCACCAATGACTTCTGTTTCAGAAGCCGATGATGACATTAAAGTTGAGGATATACCGTTTTAAAGCGCCTTCAGCGCTAGTTGAAAGTTAGAAAGTATAAAGTTTATAAAGTTTTTTGTTATTTTTTATCTTTTAACTTTTAACTTTATAGACTTTATAACTTTATAAACTATTTTCTATGAACAAATCTCAAAATAAAAAAAATGATTTAATACAAAAAGAAAGATATTGTTATTTTTGTGTTAATAATGCCGATCACATTGATTATAAGAATCAGCAGCTACTTAGAAGATTTATTTCTTCCTATTCTAAAATTGTGCCGCGTAAAAGAAGCGGTGTTTGTTCCAAACACCAAAGGCAACTGGCCCAAGCCATTAAACGCGCCCGCATCATGGCTATCTTGCCTTTTGTCACTAAATAAGGCGCTGTTAGCGCTAGTTGAAAGTTAAAAGGTAGAAAGTTTATAAAGTATTTTATAAACTTTTTATAACTCTTAATTCTACAAACTTTATTAACTTTATAAACTTTTAAACTTTATAAACTATTTCTATGTCAGTCATACCAAATCTCAATGGCATCAAAAAGGGCACTAACATTATTTATGAAGGCGCTCCTTATGTGGTTAATGAAGCTAATTTTGTCAGGATGCAAATGAGAAAGCCGGTAATGCAGACGAAAATAAAAAATCTGCTCAATAGCAAAGTCACCGAGGTTAATTTTCATCCCGGCGATAAAGTGGAAGAAGCGGATTTGCAGAAAAAGAAAGTTGACTATCTTTATAATGACAGTTCCAATTTTTATTTTATGACTGCTAATGATTTTGAACAGTTCAGTTTGCCGGCAGCAGTCATTGGCCACTTGTCTAATTATATGAAAGAAGGCGACAAAGTTGATGTGCTTTATTTTGCTGGTAAGCCAGTTTCAATTTCTTTGCCGACTAAAGTGGAACTCAAGGTCGTGGCGGCGCCAGCCGGCGTTAAAGGCAATTCGGCTCAAGGCCGGGTGATGAAAACCGTTGAGCTGGAAACTGGCGTCAATATCCAAGCCCCGCTTTTTGTTAAAGAAGGCGATATTATCAGGGTCAATACTGAAAGTGAGGAATATTGCGAACGGGTCACTTAAAATTCAATACCAATAATAAAACCGGCTTAGCCGGTTTTTGGTTTAAATGAATCATCGTTTTTTACGATGGCTCATTAGCTATTAAAACTACTTGAGGAATTTCCTGAATGTAAGAGCATTCAGTGCAGGCCAAAACAACCATGCCTTCTACTGGCCAAGCGACCAGTGGCGGGTGCTGGGAATTACTTCTACAAGTTAAAGGATGTAAATGTTCATTTTTTTGCCATTGTTCTACAGCTTCTATGGCTTTGATGATTTCTTGGTCGGTCCATCTTTTTTTGCTCATTTTTCTGCTCCTTGCTCGTTTTTTGACTTTCCTAGATTAATACCAATAATAATATTACCTAAATAAAAATAAAATTGCAAATTTTTGTATTTATTGAAAAAAAGACCAATTTATGATAATTTTAGATTATTACACTTAATTAAATTATTGGTCTTATGAGTTCAACTTATAATCATCAGGAAATTGAGCAGAAATGGCAGAAATATTGGGTAGACCACAAAATTTTTGCTGCTGAAGACAAAAGCCGGAAGCCCAAGTATTACTGTTTGATTGAGTTTCCTTATCCTTCGGCCGAGGGCCTGCACGTCGGCCATCCGAGGAGTTATACCGCCTTGGACATTATTGCCAGAAAAAGAAAAATGGAGGGCTACAATGTGCTTTATCCCATCGGCTTTGACGCTTTTGGCTTGCCGGCTGAAAATTATGCCATCAAAACCGGTGTCCATCCTAAAATCAAAACCGAGGAAAATATTAATAATTTCCGAAAGCAATTAAAATCTTTGGGCTTGGCTTTTGATTGGTCCAGGGAAGTTATTACCAGCGACCCAGAGTATTACAAATGGACGCAATGGATTTTCTTGCAGCTTTTCAAACACGGCTTAGCTTATAAAGCGGAGATGCCGATTAATTTTTGTTTGGATTGCCAAGTCGGCTTGGCTAATGAAGAAGTGGTCGGCGGCCAGTGCGAGCGTTGCGGCTCCGAGGTCATTAAAAAAACCAAAAAGCAATGGCTGCTCAAAATTACCAAATACGCCGATCGGCTGGAAAAGGATTTAGCCGGCTTGGATTATATTGAACGGGTCAAAATCCAGCAGAAAAATTGGATCGGTAAAAGTGAAGGCGCTAGGGTGCGATTTAAAATATCCTCCCCTTACCAAGGGGAGGTATCGTGCCTGCCTGCGCAGGCAGGAAGCGATGGAGGGGTGGCCGAAAGCATCGGCCAACCACCCCTAACCCCTCCTTGGAAAGGAGGGGAAATAAAAGTTTACACTACCCGTCCCGATACGCTCTTTGGCGCGACTTACATGGTTTTGGCGCCCGAGCATGAATTAGTGCAGCAGTTAAAAGATCAGATTACTAATTTCTCCGAAGTTAAAGATTATATTAAAACCAGTGCCAAAAAATCTGATCTGGAAAGAACCGAGCTCAACAAAGAGAAAACTGGCGTTGAGTTATATGGAATTAAAGCGATTAACCCGGTCAATAATCAAGAAATTCCTATCTGGCTTTCCGATTATGTTTTAGCTTCTTATGGCACGGGTGCGATTATGGCAGTGCCGGCGCACGATGAGCGCGATTATGAATTTGCCAAAAAATTTAATTTGGAAATAATCGAAGTGATCAAAGGCGGAGATGTTTCTCAGGCGGCTTATACTGACATTAATGACGGCCAAATGGTTAATTCTGATTTTTTAAACGGCCTAAACCCTAAAGAAGCGATAGTTAAAATGACCGGCTGGCTCAAAGAAAATAATTTAGGCGAACCAGCGGTTAATTATAAACTGCGCGATTGGGTTTTTTCCCGCCAGCGTTATTGGGGCGAACCGATACCATTGATTTTTTGCTCAGCCTGTAAAAAATCAATGGAAAATTCCAAATTCCAAATTCCAAATTCCAAATATAATGAGGGTGAATTATTAAATCCCGGCTGGGTAGCTGATGAAAATTTACCCCTGGAATTGCCGGAAATAAAAGAATTCCAGGCCAGCGGAGAGGGTGAGTCGCCACTGGCTAAATTAGAAAATTGGGTCAATGTTAAATGTCCCAAATGCGGCGGATCAGCCAAGCGAGAAACCGATACTATGCCGCAATGGGCTGGCAGTTCCTGGTATTTTTTAAGGTATGCCGATCCGCACAACAATAAGGCATTGGCCAGCGAGAAAAATTTAAAATATTGGACGCCGGTTGATTGGTATAACGGCGGCATGGAGCACACTACCCTTCATTTATTGTATTCCCGTTTTTGGCATAAATTTTTATATGATATTGGAGTGGTACCCACTTCTGAACCTTATCAAAAAAGAACTTCACACGGCTTTATTTTAGGCGAAGGCGGCGAGAAGATGTCAAAATCCCGCGGCAATGTTATTAACCCTGATGATGTTGTCAAAGAATACGGCGCTGATACCTTCAGGTTGTATGAAATGTTTATGGGCCCGTTTGACCAGGCCATTCCCTGGGATACTAAAGGCGTAGTGGGGATGAGAAGGTTTTTGGAGAAAATTTGGATTAGGTTTAATGGTATAATAGAAGATGATATAGTGGGTGGAGTATTTGCAAAAGAGCCATTAAGTGATGATAAAAATATAAAAGAATTAGAAATATTACTCAATCAAACCATTAAAAAAGTTAGTGATGATATCGAGAACATGAAGTTTAATACAGCTGTTTCAGCTTTAATGATACTTTTAAACAAATATTTTGATTTATCAATTAGTGATTTTGCTAAAGAAAAAATTATTTTTGAAAAATTTTCTAAAAATTTTTTAATTTTATTTTCGCCTTTTGCCCCCCATATTGCCGAAGAGCTTTGGCAGAAGTTGGGTCATAATAAAATCCTACTGAAAGAAGAATGGCCAAAAGCCGATGAAGCGAAATTAAAAGATGAAGAAGTTGAAATAGTGGTCCAGATTAATGGCAAAGTCCGGGCTAAAATAAAATTGCCTAGCGATATTTCAGAAGAAGAAGCTATTGTTGCCGCCAAAGCTGATCTAAATATCCAAAAATATTTGGCTGATCAAAAAATAAAGAAAACTGTTTTTGTGCCGGGCCGGCTGATTAGCTTTGTAATTTAAATAAAAGTAGAGACGTTGCGCACAACGTCTCTACTTTTTTATTTGGCTTAATTTTGCTAAGATAAATCAAGTATGCAAGTGATAAGCGGCGATAATTTAACTAAAGATAAGTGGAATAATTTTGTAGCAGAAAGTGCCAATGATTTCGGTTTACTGCAAAGTTGGGAGTGGGGAGATTTTCAAGCATCCTTGGGCCGGCAGGTTTTTAAGGTCGCTGTTGTAAACGGCGATGATATTTTAGCTCTTGCTCTAATTATCAAGCAGCCGCTTAAATTGGGGCGGAGTTATTTTTATATCCCCAGGGGACCAGTTCTTCGCCACTCTATAATTTCTGATATTAGTCCCAACTTTTCTGTCATCCCCGCGAAAGCGGGGATCCAGGTTAACAATACTGGATCCCAAATAAACTCGCTTAACAGCGAATTTTCTGGGATAACAAATATTTTATTTCAGGAATTGGAAAAGTTAGCCAAACAAGAAAAAGCCATTTTTTTAAGATTGGATCCGGCCTGGCTCGACCCCCCTCTCCCCCCCCGCTTCGTTAGGCAGGAGAAGTTGAGATATGTTGGTCAAGTCCAGCCCAAATCAACTTTGATTCTTGATCTGACTAAATCTGAAGATGAACTCCTCTCAAAAATGAAGCCCAAAACTCGCTACAACATCAAAGTAGCGAAAAAAAATAAAATAGTCATAGATAAAGGCGAAAAATATTTTGAAGATTTCTGGGCGCTGATGCAAAAAACTTCCGGCCGGCAAGAAATCAAATCGCATTCTAAAAATTATTATCAAAAATTATTGTCTATTTTAGGCCAAACTAAATTAGCCGAACTGATAGTGGCCAAATTTGAAAATAAAGTTATCGCTGCCAATATTATTATTAATATTAACCATTGGAGTGTTTATCTTTATGGCGCTTCTGATTATGCTTATCGCAGCCAAATGGCGCCGTATTTATTACACTGGCAAAGCATAATTGAAGCCAAAAAAAGCGGCGCCAAGCATTATGATTTTTGGGGAGTGGATGAGAAAAAATGGCCGGGAATCACTCGCTTTAAAAATAGTTTTGACCCAGAAAAAAAATTTACTGGTTATACCGGCGCTTGGGACCAGGTTTATAGTGAATTGTGGTATAATATATATAACTTAATGAGAAATTTAAAAATTTCTAATTTCTAAACAATTAATTAATTTTAAAATTTTTAAATTGTTTTTTAAATTAGAAATTAGTAATTAGAAATTATTTTAATCCATGTTTAAAATTTTTGAAGAATTGCAGCTCAAGGCCAAACTTTCTTCCAGTTTAACGGCTCTTTATTCCAGCATCTTGATTGATGAAATCGGCTCCGGCCTCATCGGCTTGTTTATGCCGATTTTTTTGTGGGAAAAATTCGGCCGTTTAGATTTGGTTTTATTATATTATCTGATTATTCACGCTATTTACAGTGTCTCGGTTATCGGGGGAGCGATGCTAATGTCTAAATTGGGGCAAAAGATGTCGATGATTTTGTCAGTGCCCTTTAAAGTTATTTTTTATCTGGCCTTATATTATCTGTCTTTAAATTATTCTCTTTTGACTTTTACGATTTTAATGACGGTAGCGATTGAGATTCAGATGATGCTTTTCTGGATTCCTTATCATACCGATTTTGCCTGCTTTACCAACAAAAAAAATCGCGGCCGAGTCATCGGCTTTCTATCGTCTTTTTCCGGTTTAGTGGCGGTTTTTGTACCTTTATTATCGGCTTGGATTATTGTTAACTATGGCTTTAATATTTTATTTTTAGTGGTTATTATTTTAACAGTGGCTTCAATCGGTCCGCTGTTTTTAGTTCAATCAACTTATGAAAAATTCAGCTTTTCTTTTAGGGAATCCTGGCGGCAGTTTTTTAAGCGCCGTCATCGCCGCTTAATTATTTCTTATTTTGCCAGTGGTCTAGAAAATATGATCGGCGGTTTGATCTGGCCGGTTTTTATCTTTCAAATGCTGGGCGGCGATTTTTTAAAAGTCGGCGTCTTATCCTCGGTGATTATTTTAGCCACCATTATCATTAGATTGCTGATGGGCTCATATACCGACCGCTTTGACAAGTATAAATTATTAAAATGGGGTTCGGGCTTATACGCCTTGGGCTGGATCTTCAAGGCCTTGGTGGCTACCGGTTGGCAGATTTTTATTGCTGCCACTTATCATAATTTCGCGGCTATTGCCATGCAGACGCCCTTTAGCGCCTTAACCTATGAGAAGGCAGCTGATAGCGGCCACTATGTTGACGAGCTGACGGTCTTAAGGGAAATGGCGCTGAATTTGGGCCGGGTCTTTGGTGTTATTCTGCTTTTAATCTTTATTAATTTAGTTGGTTTGCAGTGGACCTTTATTTTGGCGGCTATCGCTTCTTTGTTTATTAATATCATTTAGAGGTACTAATTTGTCTTTATTATTGTGAGTCCTTTCTCTGTCATTGCGAGTCTGCCTGTCGGCAGACAGGCTTGCGAAGCAATCCCATTTGATATAAACATGAGATTGCGGAGTTTATCCCGAGTTTACGAGGGATCTTCTCGCAATGACAAAATAAAATATTTCTTAATTCAAATCAAAATAATTAGGGTAATTAAAATCGCCATGAAACGACTACTAACTTCTTTTTTTGCTCATCGCTTAACCCGGCAGGTAAAAGAACTTTATTCTTCAACCCTGATTTTGAATTTTGCGGTTTCAACGGTGACGATTTTTGAGCCGGTTTTTTTGTATTTACTTTTTATTGATAAGTACGGCTTGACTAAAACGTTGCAACTGGTGATGTGGTTTTATTTGGGCGTCTATATTATTTATTTTCTGGTTTTGCCGCTGGGCGCCAAATTTGCCCGCCGGTTCGGCTATGAACATTCCATCGCCATTTCCACTATTTTTACGGCTTGGTTTTATTTAAGTTTGTTCGGCGCAGCTCAAAATATTTCTTTCATTTTTGCTTCGATTATTATTTACGCCCTGTGGAAAATGTTTTATTGGCCGGCTTACCACTGTGACTTCGCTCATTTTTCGGCTCAAGGCGAACAAGGCCGGCAAATCAGCAATTTATTGGTTTTAGAATCGGTGATTTTTATTTTAGGCCCGCTTTTTGGCGGCCTGATTTTAAAATTTTTCGGCTTTAATGTTTTATTTATTTTAGCGGCTCTTTTAATGATTTTATCCAATGTGCCGATGTTGTTGACTAAAGAAAAATTTGAACCGGCGGACTTTTCTTATTCTCGGGCTTATCGGCGGCTTTTTAGCCAAGCCAATAGAAGGAAAATGTTTTCTTTATTGGGTTTTGGCGAGGAATTAATCGTTTTAACCATTTGGCCGATTTTTATTTATGTGGCAGTTAAGGATTTCTTAGGTCTGGGCGTTATTACTTCCATTTCTGTTTTAGTGACAACCATTGTTTTTTTATATATCGGCCGGGTAACGGATAAAGGCGATGGCCGGTGGCTGTTAAAATATGGAGTGATTTTCTATTTTTTCAGTTGGCTGTTGAGATTGATTGTCCGCGGTCTAGCGGGAGTTTTTTTGGTTGATGTCTATTCCCGGATCGCCAAGCAATCGGTGGCTATTCCTCTGACTGCCATAACTTACAAGGAGGCCCAAGATACTTCTATTATCAAGACAGTTTTATTTTTTGAAATGTCTTTGGTTTTAGGCAAGATAATTGCCGGCGCTTTAGCTATTATTCTTTTGCAATTTTTTATCCCCGGCTGGAATTCGCTCTTTATTATGTCGGCTTTGATATCTTTGCTTTATCTGCTGTTTTAAATTTCAAAATAAAAATCCTCCCCTTACTAAGGGGAGGCAGGGAGGGGTTGCCGATGACTAAGATTTTTAATAGATACAATCGAAGATCAATAAGGAAAAATTTAAGGAATAAATTAACTTTTTATGAAATAATTCTTTGGTCTAAATTGAAAAATCGTCAGATTAACAATAGAAAATTCAGGCGACAGCATGGTATAGGAAATTATATAGTTGATTTCTTTTGTCCTGAACTTAAATTGGTTATTGAAGTTGATGGCGCTAATCATTCTTTTGATGAGAAATCAGAACAATATGACACTGAAAGGAAGAAATATATAGAAAGTCAGGGGATAAAAGTAATTAGATTCGGTAATAATGAAATAAAAGATAATTTAATTGGAGTCTTGGAAGTAGTTTATAAAGAAACTTCGGCCAACCACCCCAAACCCCTCCTTGGTAAGGAGGGGAGTAATTACCAAATTCATAATTGAACCTGCTTGCCGGCAGGCAGGAATTAGAAATTGAAAATTCATTATTATGCTTTCCTTATTTGATATACGGCAAATTTGCCAAGAATATAGTATTGTCCCTCAAAAATCCCAGGGGCAAAATTTTTTGTTTGATGACAATATCGTTAAAAAAATAATCACGGCTGCTAATTTAAATGTCCAAGATACAGTTTTAGAAATCGGACCGGGCTTAGGAGTTCTAACCGATTATTTAATTAATGAGGCGGGACAGGTGATAGCAGTGGAATTGGATAAAAAACTGCTTGGTTTTTTAGAAAAACGTTATCAAAGTGTCAATAATTTAAAAATTATTGAAGGCGATATTTTAAAATTAGATATCAACGCTTTCCAGTTGAAGCCCGATTACAAAATTGTTGCTAACCTGCCCTACAATATTACTTCTAATTTTCTCAGAAAATTTTTGGCAGCCCCGAATCCGCCTAGTAAAATGATTCTAATGGTCCAAAAAGAAGTGGCTAAAAGAATAGTGGCCAAAAAGGGCGAAATGAATTTGTTGGCGGTGGCGGTGCAATTTTATGCCGAACCTCAAGTTCTTTTTGAAGTCAGCCGCCAGTCCTTTTGGCCCAGCCCGAAAGTTGATTCGGCGGTGATTAAGATTAAAAGAAAAAGCCAGCTGTTTCCGGTTGACCAGAAATTGTTTTTTCGTTTGGTCAAAATCGGTTTTTCAGCTAAAAGAAAGCAACTCCAGAATAATTTGGCCAACGGTTTTCACCTGGAAAAAAATCAGGCCAAAGATTTGATTATAAAAAGCGGCCTGGCTGAAAAAATCCGGGCTCAGGATTTAGAACTTAAAGATTGGTTGAGGATTTTAGAACAATTATAAGTAAAATCAAATAAAGTTAAATTTCAAAATTTTCAATTTTCAATTTTCAAACAATGAATTAATTTTAAAATTTAAAAATTATTGATATCTATGGTTTATGATTTGGAAAAAAGAACCAAGGCATTTAGTGGTCAGATGTTTAAAGTTATTTTACCAATCACTAGAAACGATATCAATAAAAATGTAATTTTACAATTAATTAGGTCAGTAACTAGGTAACTAGCATTGGAGCCAATTATTGTGAAGCTAATAATGCTAGTTCCAAGAGAGATTTTATTAATAAAATATTTATTTGTAGGAAAGAAGCCCAAGAATCAAAATATTGGATTGAGTTATTAGCCAAAATAAACCCAGGAACCATAAAGGATTTAAGGCTATTATGGAAAGAAGCCCATGAACTTTCTCTTATTTTTAATAAAATATCTTCCAGTATCAAAAATAACAAAAATAATTGAAAATTATTTGAAAATTGAAAATTTTAAACCAATTCCCTTCTAACTTAATTACTAAAATTAAAGAAATTAGACTTTCTACTTATTACTTTGTTCCGTAGGTCATTTTATGTTATAATTAATTAGTACCTAACTGTTTATCCACACTTAATGGAAGGTGAAAAACGGTTTGATAATAAAACGTCGGCCGAGAATCAGATGATCGGTGAAAATTATAATTTTATTGATGTGAATCAGAAGATATTTGCCGACCAAAGGTCAGCCAAAGAAAAAACCGCTATGGCCGCTGTTTTAGTTGTTTCATTTTTAGCGGTTATTTTGGGTGTCACTCAATTAGCGCAAGCCGTGAAAAGGCCGATTGCCGACTTAATGTCGCTCCAAGACGCGTCCAATATTAACGCTCAAAACGATGCCGTAGCTAATTTAGAACAGCAGCTGAAAGACACTGACGGCGACGGACTGACCGATTATAATGAATTAAATATTTACAAGACCAGTCCCTATTTAAGCGATAGCGATAGCGACGGGATTTCCGATAAAGCGGAAATTGACGCCGGCCACGATCCTAATTGCGCCGGTAGTGACAATTGTTTTAGGACTGACATCACCCAGTCAACTGGTGCCACTGCTTCAACAGAGCAACCAGGCCAGTTGAATATCCAAGCTCTGTTATCAGGCCAATCAGATCCTCAAACTATCAGAAACCTGCTTAGCCAACAGGGCTTTCCCAAGGAAACCCTGGATAAAATCAGTGATGAACAACTCTTATTGACTTATCGACAGGCCTTAACTAATCAAAATCCGGTTGATAGCGTGTCTTCAAGCCAGACGGCTCAATCAAGCGGTAGTATTGATTTTAACCAAATCAATGTCAAATCGCTAACTGACTTGAAAAATCTGACCGGCGCCCAAATTAGGCAACTGATGATTCAAGAGGGTACGCCAATGGAGGTCTTAGCCCAAGTCAGCGATGAGGAATTAAAAAACATATTTTTAAGCAAATTAAATTCAGCCAGTAATTAGTTTTATGCGCCAGTTAAGAGTAAAAATTTTATTTTTCTTGATGATACCGGTTTTAGGGCTGTCAATTTTTATGTTATCAGCCAGAGAGACATGGGCACAAGGTGTCTCAAATCCTCTGTCGCTTACTAGTTCGGCTGTTGGCGAAATTGCCATTACTGGGGCCGGAGCAGCAACTCAAGCTTATTGTGATGCGTTACTTGTAGTGATAAAAACTAAATGTTCGGCTGATCCTAAAACCAAGGCCTGCACCGATGCCAATAAATATCTTATGGACACCATAAAAACGTCTAATAATTGCAATAATGATCTCTTGGCTACTCTAGGTGAAATACAGATTATTGCCCAAGATCTTAGAGAGGTGGAAAAGCAAACTTGGCGAGATGTTATTGGTGGCGCCTGGAAAGCCATGTTAAAATATTTTACTAAGAAATTGGCTTATGATACCGCCACCTGGATCGCTTCCGGCGGCGAGGGCCAGCAGCCGCTCTTTATCACCGAGGGTATCGGGGCCTATTTGCAAGACACAGCCGACAGCGCGATCGGTGTTTTCATAGACGAACTTGACGATGAATGGGGCGTCAGCTTATGTAAACCCAACTTTGATGTGGAACTGTTGATTAAAGGCAGTTTGGAGAGCATTAAAAAACCCAGTTGCAGTTTTACCACTATGGTTAACAATTGGACTTCGGCCATTACTGACGCCAATTTTTCCATTGAATACGACAATTTTTTAGACGCCAGCGAAAATGACGTCGGCATCTATTTAAAAACCCATTCGGCTTTGATGGACAAAGTTAGCCAGGAAAAAACCGACAAAACTCTTAGCGCCTTGATCAATGACGGCTTTAAGGACCTGAAAACTTTGACCGGCTGGATTTTGACGCCAGGCACGATGATTAAAAATCAGCATGAAGAGGCCCAGGAGCGGGCTGGCAAAGAAGACACTGTTTTTACAGGAACAATTTATGATTTTGTAGAGACCTTCGCCAACACCCTGGTCGGCCAATTTTTGAATAATTTGCAAAACGGTTATTTTACCGACAGCACCACCGATAGCAGTGATTGGGATTTATCCGACCTTTCCGATACCATTTCCGAATTTATCTCCTTGCTTGACCCCGAGGCCTCGCCTTATATTGAAGGGTCAATCGGCGCCAGTGAGCGGTTTTTAAACTTGATTGAAGGCGAATTAAAAGTCGGCGGGCCTTATGATATTTTAAATAAATTATCGTCTTGCGCCGATACCGATAAAACCAACCCCAAACCCACTAATTGCGTTATTGATCCGATTTTAGCTCAGGCCATCAGAAACAAGACCTTAGTCAAGGACTTGTCCGATTCGGTCTTAAATCGGCCGTTTGTCCCGCCCTTGGAAAGCATCAATCCCCAGGAGACCTTTAGCTTAAGGAATATAGTTATTTTAAGGAAATATCGGATAGTGCCGGTGGGTTGGGAAATTGCGGCCAGATACATCAGCCAATACGAAAACGATAAAACTTACACCCTTGGCGATTTAATGAACCAATTCAAAAACGGCCCGATTTTTCAGGGCCTGGTTGACCCCCAATGGGTTTTGAAAGCGCCAGAGCTTTTTTGCCGCCGCGAGGGTTATGGCGAGCACAACAAATTAGCCAGTTCCCAAGACGACTCCATTAGGCGCAGCAGTTATTGCGCCGATGAACAGCAATGCATCCAAGAAGATGATAATGGCAACTGCTTGGCCTACGGCTATTGCACCGAAGAAAAGAAAATTTGGAATTTAAACGCCACCGCCTGCGAGCCCAGGTTCAATACTTGCCAGACCTTCCAAAATAGAAGCGGCTCCGCCGGCTCCTACCTCTCTAACACCCTTGATTCCAAGGACTGCAATTCGCAGAATACCGGTTGTCGTTGGTATAGCGCTTTTTATAACACTGTAGACAGTGCTTGGACTCACACTAATAGTGAACAAATACTCAAAGTTTGCGATAGTTCAAATCCTAATTGGGTAGCTGTCTTAAATGGTTGTGAAGTTGACGGCAGCGGCCTGACTGTTCCTCAATGGCAGCAAACCGCCGCCTTGGCCAATAAAGGCATTATTATGTCAGAACCCTGTGAAACCGAAAGCGGCTGTGTTTTTGATGACAATGATGCTTGCGCTATTCTGTCTGGCGGCGTTACTTGCGCCATAGACCAGTGTTTGAGCGCCAACAATATTATATCTGCCTTAAATCCTGGTTTTGAATTGATGAGCACTGCCGATTGGGATGCTAAATTCTGGTCAGAGGACTACCAAAGCGACAGCAACCGCCAATTCCGTTCCTCAACGGATAAAAAGACAGGCAACTATTCTTTAGAGAGCTTGAGTTTTGGCAACAGCAATCCGCTGACCACTACTTTGCCGATTGCTGCAGCCACCGGTTCAGTCAGCGCTAACCGGGACTATCAGCTTTCTTTCTATGCCCGAGGCAGCATCAGCCAGGGCAGCATTTCGGTCAAGGTTTATAGCGGTGATTTGGAATTGGGCGGTTACACTATTGGCAGTTATTACAGCCCCGGCGCTAATTGGCAGAAATATTCAGTCAGTTTTAGAAC
>MHIM01000030.1:19121-21942 GCA_001817505.1 Candidatus Buchananbacteria bacterium RIFCSPLOWO2_01_FULL_39_33
ATTCAGTCAGTTTTAGAACTCAAAACCTGGCTAATGGCGACAATCTGGAGGTCAAAGTGATTACCGATGCCTTGACTACCGGCAGTATGTTTTTTGATGATTTTGAATTGAAAGAGGTCTCAACTGCCTGCTTGAGCACCTCGGTCTATCTGACCTTAGGGTCGCAAGACGAGGCCGATTATGACATTTATTTTGACCGCGATGCAGAGGCCTGTTCTTCTTCAGCTGTCGGCTGCAGCCAGTTTATTAGGACCAAAGCCGGTTTAGGCAGCAACTTGATTCACAATCCGAGTTTTGAAGACGGCGCTGACGAGGCGGCCGAGGGCTGGGTTTTTGCCAAATATGAATCGGTTCAATATGAATCGGCTGATGGCCAAGCTAAAAGAACATCGGCTTCAGGCGCGGCTCATAGCGGCACTTATGCGGCGGAATTACTAAGAGACAATAACTACAGGATCTGGACCTATGAAAAGCCGATCTTTGATTTATCAGCGGGCGATATTTATATTCTTTCTGGTTGGATTAAGACATTAAGTGTGCCTGCCCACCGTGATATAATAATTGATTTATATTTTTTTGATCCCAATCAAGAAAAAGGACAACTGATTTCAGAAGCGGTTTTGCCGGACGATTCAACTACCGGCGTCTGGCATCGGCTGGAGAAAAAATTTACCGCCGAAAGGGATTATACCGGCGTCCGAGTCAGATTATTGGATAAATTGTCTGGCAATAGCGTTTATTTTGATGATGTTAAATTGGAAAAAGTGGCCGAAGAAACAGCCTCGGCTTCGTCTTATACTCCTTATAACCCCAGCCAAAGGTCCGATGTCCAATTGGCCTATGTAAAGAAAGCGCCGGCTTATTATAATTGTTATTTGACTAATGACGGCAATTGGCCCAAAAATTTAGAGGAGCTCCAAGAGGTTATTGCCGGCCGCGACACAGCTTGCGCCAATTATTCCAGCGTCTGCATCAGAAGTGAAATGAATTGCGAGTTATATACGCCGACTAATAGCGACCCGGCAGTGCCCGGCACTATCACTTCGGCCGATGTCTGTCCATCGGAGTGTGCCGGCTACCAGGTCTATCAGCAGGAGCCGACCAATTTCACCTCTGCCAAGTATGAGCAGTTTATCAATAAAAGCCCGATTAAGACCTGTTCGGTAGCGGCCGTCGGTTGTGATGAATTCACCAATCTTGACGAAGTTGAAAGAGGCGGCGAGGGCTTGGAATATTACACCCAACTGCGGACTTGCCAGCAGCCCGACGCTTATGTCGATGAAGCGACTTATTATACTTGGGAAGGCAATGATACCACCGGTTATCAGCTAAGAGTTTTTACCCTAAAAGAATCAAATGATACGACCGGCCTGGGTAATGCGCCTTGCACCAATTTAGAATATGATAATAATGGCGTTAATTTCTGCAGTGACCCGACAACCGGCTATGACGACCCAGACCAGAATTCCGGCGCTTGTCTGTCAACCGATCTCAATACCAATCCCGACTGCCGCGAGTTATATGATACTGACGGCAACATCCATTATCGCCTGCTTTCCAGAGTGATTTATGTTTCCGACGATTGCTATCCGTACCGGCGCACTCAAACCCAAAATAACATCGCCGAAGCGGCTGCCGATTGCCGCAATAATCAGGGCTACTACAATTCTTTCAATGAATGTATTTATCTGGCCATTCCCGGCCAGGGCAGCGTTTGTCCAGCCAGCTCCAAGGGCTGTCGGGAATACACTGGCAATCGAGGCGACAGTTTTATCAACATAATTTTATCCGATTTTGAAGCGGGCGATAATGGCTGGCAAGGCGGCACGATTTCCGCTGAAGCCACCCACCCCGGCGGCAATTCGCTGACCAACGAATTAAACTACTCTAAAAAATTATCCCGCGCGGTCTTGGTGGGCAAAAATAAAATTTATACCGTCAGTTTCTGGGCTAAGGGCGGGCAGGATTTTGATTTGGATTCCGTCAGGTTTTCTGACGCGCCGGCCAAGGACTCGTTTATGATTTCTTTACCGGAAGTGATCACAGCTGCTGACTTAAAAATTCCTATAACCAATGAGTGGCAGCGTTATGATTTGGGCCCAGTTTTTGTCACTTGGAGCAATGCCACTGGCTACTTTAATCAAAACTTGGAAATCAACATACCTGGCGGTCAAATTCTTTATATTGACAATATTCTTTTGAAAGAATTGCCGCAAAGCGTTTTTGCCATTGCCAATTCCTGGTTCACGCCCTATGCTTGCGATAATAATTTTGACCAGCCCAACGGAGTTAAATCTTATAATTCTGATGGTTCGGTAAATGAATTAGCTGACGCGCTAAATCCCATCAGAAGCAATCCCGGTAAAATGATCGGCTGTCAAGAGTATCGCGACCGCAGTAATCAAACCTGGTTTTTAAAGTCCTTTGAAAATCTCTGCCGAGCGGACGCGGTTGGCTGTGAGGAATTGATTGATACTCATAACTCCGATTCTTTTAAGGCCTCAAGTTATAACTCAACCGATTCTTCCAAAATAACTGTGCCGGCTGACGACCTGATTTATCTGGTCAATGATTCCCAGTATGCCTGCAACTCGGCGGATAAGGGCTGTCTGGCTTACGGCTTGCCAACCATCAATAGTCAGGATGAGGTAGTGGGTTATGCCACCGCTTATATCAAAAGCCAGCCGGACCGCTATGCCACTGATTTATGCCAAGCCAGCGCTCTCTGGTGCGAAGAATTTCTGGGCGCTAAGACCATTTCTTATTTCAAAGATCCCCGAGAGAGAGTTTGCGAATATAAAGCCCAAACCGGCGGCACGGT
>MHIM01000031.1 GCA_001817505.1 Candidatus Buchananbacteria bacterium RIFCSPLOWO2_01_FULL_39_33
TCACTTAATCTCTTATAATTAACCATAGAAATCTAATGTAGCATTATTAGCGCTTCGCGCCAAATCTGTTGCGTTAGATTCTGGACTCAAACTAATTATCCATGCCGATTAAAAAATCTAAAGAAAAATCATCAGAAGAGCATTGGTATGCCCTCTCGGTTGCCGATTGTTTTAAAAAACTTAAAAGTTCCAAGGATGGTTTATCAACCAAGCCAGTGAAAGCGCGTCAGAGATCATTTGGTTTGAATATCTTGCCTCAGGAAAAGCCCCTTTCGGGACTTTTAATTTTATTAAGCCAAATTAAATCACCCTTGGTTTATGTTCTTTTGATCGCCGGCTCGATTTCTTGGCTTTTAGGCGACTTGACCGATGCCGGAGTTATTTTTTTTGCGGTTTTAATCAATACTGTTTTCGGCTGGTGGCAGGAAAACAAAGCTAATAAAGCTGTCGCTAAACTGCGTCAAATAGTCAGATACCAAGCCAAAGTTTTGCGCGATGACCAGGAAATAGAAATTGATTCCAGTGAATTGGTCCCGGGTGATCTGGTTTTTATTAGCGCCGGCGATAAGGTGCCGGCCGACAGCCGAGTAGTTGAGGCCAAAGACCTGCAAACTGCCGAAGCGGCGCTAACTGGCGAAGCGGCGCCGATTGCCAAAAATAATAAAATTTTAAAAAGCGGCACTTATTTGGCTGATAGGAAAAATATGGTTTATATGGGCACTTTGGTGGTCAGAGGGAAAGCCACGGTTTTGGTCTGTGAAATTGGCTTAAAGACGGAAATTGGCAAAATAACTAAGTTAGTTAAAGAAACTAAAGAAGAAAAAACACCTTTGCAGAAAAAATTGGCGCAGTTTAGCTCCTGGTTGACGGTCTTAGTGGTTGTTTCCAGTTTATTGATATTTTCTCTGGGCTTGTTCTTAAACCAAGACCCCTTAGAAATTTTTATTACTGCCGTGGCGGTGGCGGTGGCTGCCATTCCTGAAGGCCTGGTGATTGCCGTGACCATAATTCTGACGGTTGGTATGCAGGTTATTTTGAAAAAGAAGGCCTTAGTCAGAAGGTTGGTAGCGGCCGAAACTTTGGGCAGCACTTCTATAATTTGCACTGATAAAACCGGCACTCTGACTGAAGGCAAAATGCAAGTGGCCAATATCATTACCGCTGATAAAGAATACCAAATCGCTAAAAATGAAAGCATTTCCAAGATAGAAAAAGTCCAGGATCTGATCTTAAAGGTTTCGGTTTTATGCAATGAAGCGGTGGTGGAAAATCCGCAAGCGGCTTTAGCCGAATTAAAAATCATCGGTAGCCCGACTGAAAAAGCGCTATTAATCGCTGCTATTCAATCCGGCTACAACCAGCAAAAATTAAATCAGGAATATGAGAAGCTTGATGAAATGCCTTTTAATTCAGAAAAAAAGTTTATGGCTACTTTGCATCATCATAAAATTCTTGGCCATCGGCATATTTTTGCCAAAGGAGCGCCGGAAATCATCTTGGACTTTTGCGATAAAGTTATGATTGGCGGCAAGGCAGAAAAATTAAATATTAACTATTTGATTTATCTCAAGAAGAAATATGAAGGTTTAACCAGCCAGGGCTTGCGCCTTTTGGCTTTTGCTTATAAAACCGGCCAGAATTTTAAAACATGCTTAAATGAGCTTGGACATTTGACTTTTTTAGGTTTTGTGGCTTTAAAAGACCCATTAAGGCAAGAAGCTAAGGAAGCCATTAATCTCTGCCAAGCAGCCGGCATCAGGCCAATAATTATTACTGGCGACCATAAATTGACTGCCAAGGCCATCTTCCTGGAATTGGGCTTTAAGACCGATGGCAACATCGTTGAGGGCAAGGACTTGGATAATTGGACCGATGAAGAACTGCAAAAAAGAGTTAGCGGCATTGATATTTATGCCCGGGTTGAGCCCCATCATAAATTGCGGGTGGTTGACGCCTGGCAAGCCAAAGGGGAAGTGGTGGCGATGACCGGCGACGGCATCAATGACGCTCCCGCTCTTAAATCAGCCGATATCGGCATTGCCTTGGGCGATGGTTCTGATGTCACCAAAGAGACCGCTGATATAGTTTTGCTGGACAATAATTTCCGGGTTATTGTGGCCGCAGTTGAACAGGGACGAATAATTTTTGATAATATCCGCAAGGTTATTTTATATCTCTTAACTGACAGTTTTTCGGAAATGATACTCATTATTGGCGCGCTGGTAATCGGTTTGCCCTTGCCGATTTTAGCCACTCAAATTTTATGGATTAATTTAGTAGCCGACGGCTTGCCCAATATCGCCATGACTTTAGAGCCTGGCGAATCAGGTATTATGCGCGACAAGCCCAGGAAAAAATCCGAGCCGATTTTAAACAAAGAAATGAAAATCCTTATTTTCATCATCGGTGTAATCACTGACATTATTCTTTTGGGCTTATTTATTTATCTTTTAGGTCTATTGGGCGAAGCCAATTTAGATCACATTAGGACTATTATTTTCACCGCTCTGGGTATTGATTCCTTGCTCTATGTTTTCAGTGTCAGGTCGCTGCGCCATTCAATCTTTAATAAGAATTTTTTCAGTAATAAATACCTGGTAGGCGCGGTAATAATTTCTTTCTTTATGATGCTCTTGGCTGTTTATTTGCCCTTCTTGCAGGATATATTCCAGACCGTCAGCTTGGGCGGCAATGAATGGCTGATCATCTTAATTTTGGCGCTGATTAAAATTATCTTTATTGAAATCGTCAAATATTATTTCATAGTCAAGAACAAAATAAAATCTCAAAAATTAATGCCCCTTAATGTCTAATCGTTTAATCAGGAAAATAATTAGCCGAAGTGATGAAGCTGTCTATGATATTATTCGGCCGGCGCTTTGGAGCCGGTTCTGGCAGATAATTTTGGCTGTTATTTTGATCAATCTACCCTTCTTTTTGATTTATCCGCTTTTCCTTCGCGGTTACTGGGGTGTGGCGATTTTTGCTGCCCTCTTGATGATCGCCCTGTTTTACCTTTTGAGGCTTTATTACGGTCGGTATTATACGGCTCTGTTAATTACCAACAAAAGGTTAATAGACGCCAGTTTGACGGGTTTTTTTAATTTTTCAGTCCTGACTATACTCTATGGCAAAATCCAGGATGTTGATTATAAATCTAAAGGCCTGCTTAAAACCATTCTCAAAATAGGCGATATCTACATAACTTTTATCAAAGACCAGGAAACGTTGATCAAATTAGCCTCAATTAAAAATCCCCACCAAGTGGTGGAAATGATCATAGAACAAAGGGATCGTTACTTAAGAGAGAAGCGAGAGGTTCAGGGTCAGGAGGCCATCAGGATCTTGGCTGGTCTGAAAAAAAAGCTGGGCGAAGAAAAATTCAATCAGCTTATTTATCATTAATCAATCTCATGCTATAATAAATGATAGGGAAATATAAAAAAATAATCAGCCGGTATTTTTCTAAATCCAGGATAGTCAGCACGGTTTGCCTTATTTTGATATTTTTTTTTAGCGTCAATTTGACGAAAGAAATAGTCAATCGGCACCAAATTGACCGTAAGATCAGGCAGTATGAGGAGCAAACCGCCAAACTGGAGAAAGAAAATAAAGAAATCAGCGTTTTGATTGATGCCTGGCAGAACGGCCGGCAGTTGGAGAAGGAAGCACGTCTAAAATTAGGGTTAAAAAAACCTGGCGAAAATGTAGTTTTAATTTCTCGAAATAACGGCCAAGCCGGCGAGGAAAAAATAATTAACCCCGAGGCCGAAGTGCTGGGAGGGATTATCTTGCCGGAAAATACCAAAAATATTCCCAATTACAAAAAATGGTGGATATTTTTCTTCAAACGTTAAAAAATAATAATTAGATGGTAGCTGGTAGCTGCTTAGCTTGTTAGGGCTAGTTGATGAAGAAAATATTCTAAATAAATCCTAATAAGCTAAAAAGCTAACTACCTAAAAGCTAAATATATATGGCCAACAGTCTTAATTTGACTCCGGAAAGAAAAGCCAAATTGAAAAAAGAGGTGATGGAGGAAATAAACAAAGCAGAAGAAAAGAAATCAGCGGCGATTAAAGAAATTCCTCCAGTTATCGTCAAGCCGCAGCCCCCAAGAGCTGACCTTGGCGCCAAAAAGCCGGCCATGGTTAAAATTGCCAAAAAAGAATTAGTAACCACCAGTTCTAAAAAAATTGTTATCAAACAACTGCCAAGCCAGCCAAAGCCAGCGCCAACTAAAAAAAAGGCAGTTAAAAAAACTGCCGTTGCCAAAGTATCAGCCCGGCCTAAAGCGCCTGCCCAGCCCAAAATTGCCGCCGCTTTAAAGCCCAAAGTTACCACCATTTTAAAACCCAAAGAAATTTTTTCTGAACCGGACAGTTTTGTTCAAATAGCTAAACGAAAAAACATATTTCGCTTTAAAATTCCTCCGATTAATATAAAAAAACTGGTTATTAGCCTGGCAATTGTAACCATCATAACGCTAATAGTAATTCTAGCGGCGAATATTTGGGGGGTTTACCGGTTTGGCTGGCATAATAAGACCAGCCGGCTAATAGCTGATATTTTACCTTTGCCGGCCGGCACAGTTAATGGCCAGTTAATACCTTTATCTGATTACCTTGATGATTTTAAAATTATCAGCGATATTTTATCAACTTCAGAGGCTAAATCCGCTCTTGACCAAAATCAGATTAAAGATCAATTATTCAACCGGCTGGTTTCTTTAAACATCATTGAAAATGAATTGAAAAAATATAATAAATCAGTGACGCCCCCGATGCTTGATGAAGAAATGCAAAAAATAATTGATCAATTGGGCTCAAAAGAAAAGGTGATAAGCGATATTAATGATATTTACGGCATGGATCTGGCCATGTTCAAGCAAAATATTTTAAAGCCGCTGATAGCTGCGGCTATTTTACAGCAAGAGATAATGGCTGATGAAAATCTGGAAATAACCAAGGAAGCCCAGCGACTAGCCGAGGCAGCGTTAGCCCTTGCTCTTCAGCCAAGCGTTGATTTTGAGGCCTTAGTTCTACAGTATGCTACTGATTCGGCTGTTAGCAGCCAAAGAGGGGATATGGGCTGGTTCACTAAGGCAGAATTGCCCGATGAATCGGCAGCCGATTTGTTCTTATTGCCGGCAGGCGGCGTTTATAATAAAGTTGTTAAAGACCAAGACGGTTATCACATCTTTAAAGTTGACAGCAAACTGACCGATCAGGAATCGGGTAAAGAAAGCATCAAGTTAAGGCAGATACTGATAAAAGTTGATGTGGAATTATACATCAAGAGTTTGTTTGACCAGGCGGTCATTAAAAGATATGTGAGGTAGTGAAGCCCCCTGCCAGAATCGAACTGACGTAAGTGGTTTACGATACCACTGTTCTGCCACTGAACTAAAGGGGCGCATTTTATCTAATAATACCTTGTTAAACGATAAAAATCAATGAGATTGCCTTTCTTAATTTTTATAACTCTGAGTTTAATTCTGACCAGTTTTAAATACGTTACCGCCAAGGACTTTGTTTATTTTGACACGATTGATTATCCTCTGACCGAAGATTATTCAATCACGCCGCCGGATAATACCGATTTGACTTTAAAAATTCTGGCCAATTCCACTAAGGAAAAATTGATTTTGAAGGCCTTAATGATCGTTGACCAAGACAGTATTGGAAATTTTTTTACCCTGCCGGCTGATAAAACTCCGGCCAGTGATCTTTACTTTATAAAGTTTAATCCAGCCAGCGAAGATAATTTTTCAAATCAGCCGGAACTCACCTTAAAATACCAACCCGATAATAAGTATAAAGAAGTTTATTTTTACGATTGGACAATTTTGGAATTTGTTAAATTGGAATCAGTCAGAGACGAAGTTAATCAAACTCTGACCGTTAAACTGCCCAAAAGGAAGAAGATAATGATCGCGCTTTTCAATGAATCAGAATTATTGGGTCAGGCCTCCTGGTATGTTTATACAAAATACAGCGGACAACTAATAGCCGCCAGCCGGGATTTTGCCATTGATTCCAAAGTTAAAGTTTATAATTTTTATAACGAGCATGAAATAACAGTGACTATTAAAGATTTCGGACCTAAAAAATGCTCCGACTGGACGGAAAAAGAGCAACGACTGATGGGACCCTGCCAAGACCGGGTCTTGGATCTGTCCAAAGAGGCCTTTTTGAAATTAGCCACCACCACCGGTGTGGGCATTATTTCCCAAGTCCGCGTCACCCCAGTTGATTAGATGTCATTCTAATACAAACATTAAATTGCTTCGTCCGCCTTGCTCCCCTGCCTGCCGGCAGGCAGGTTCGCAATGACAGTCACTATAAGCCATAAGCTATAAGCCATTTGCCATCTATGATCCATTTGATAAATGTAACCAAAACTTTTGAGCCCAAAACCGTGGCTCTTAAAAATATCAACCTGCATATTGAACCAGGCGAGTTTATTTCCATCGTCGGCCAGTCCGGTTCGGGCAAAACTACCATTGCCCGGCTTTTGATTGCCGAAATCCGGCCGGATAAAGGCAAGATAGTGGTAGGCGGTTGGAATATTACCGGTATCAAACATCGTCAGATTCCTTTACTGCGCCGGCAAATAGGCGTGGTCTTCCAAGATTTTAAACTATTACCAAAAAAAACAGTTTTTGAAAATGTGGCTTTCGCTTTGCAGGTTTCCGGCGTGCCCAAAAGCCGCATTAATAAGATAGTTCCGCAAGTTTTGAAGATTGTTGATTTAGGCGATAAATTAAATCGCTATCCGCAGCAGCTCTCGGGCGGCGAAAAGCAACGAGTGGCTATTGCCCGGGCCCTAATCCATCGACCGAAAATCCTTTTAGCCGACGAGCCGACCGGCAATTTGGACGCTATCAACTCCAAAGAAATCATTGATCTGCTTTTGAAGATAAATGAATTCGGCACGACGGTGGTTTTAGTTTCCCATGACAAGGAAATTGTCAATGGCCTAAAGAAGAGGGTAGTCACTTTGGAAAACGGCGAAATCTCCCAAGACCAGAAAGTCGGAAAATATGTTATTTAGTTAAAAGTTTGTAAAGTTTATAAAGTTATAAAGTCAAGGTTATGATCATAATCACCATCAAACGCAGTTTATGGTTTGCTCTCCAATCATTTTGGAGGAATATTTGGCTATCACTGGCCACTATTTTTATCATCTCTTTGACTTTTTTATCCATTAATTTTTTAGTGATCATCAACGCCATTTCTGATTCGGCTATTACCGCCGTCAAAAATAAAATTGATGTTTCTATTTATTTCAAACAGGATATTAGAGAAAGCAAAGTAGCGGAAATCAAATCGCATTTGGAAACTTTGACCCAAGTCAAAGAAATTGTTTATATCTCGCCTGATGAGAATTTAAGAGTTTTTAAAGAACGCCGCCAGGATGACCAGATTATTCAGGAAGTTTTAAAAGAATTGGAAGGCAACCCATTAAGTTCAACTCTGATCATTAAAGCCAAGAATTTAAGTGATTATCCGGAAATTTTAAAAGCCATTGATAATCCGGCTTATACTGATTTGATCGATAAAAAAAGCTATGATGATCATCAGACGGTGATTGCCAATATCAATACCATTACCAATAATATTAAAAAGGGAGCCTTGGTTATAAGTTTGATGTTTGTTATTATCGCCGCTTTAATAGTTTTTAATACCGTCAGAATTGCTATTTTTACCCATCAGCAGGAAATCGGCATTATGAAGTTGGTTGGAGCGACCAACGGCTTCATCCGCTCGCCTTTTATTCTGGAAAATGTTTTTTCCGGTATCATGGCTTGTCTAGTGGCTATCTCGGTGATTTACTTCATTCTATCTTTAGTTCAGCCGCATCTGGCTAATTTTTTTAACGGCGTTGATCTTAATTTAATAGGTTATTTTAATAAAAATTTTATTTTTGTTTTTGGTAGCCAGCTTTTGGGCATTATTGTTTTGAATATTATTTCCAGCAGCTTAGCACTGGGCAAATATTTGAAAGTATAAGTTGGCATATGGCATATGGCTTATAGTACTTAATGTGTCATCCCGGACTTGATCCGGGATCCAGTAGTTTTATTAGACAGTAGTTTCCGATTTATATTTATTTCCCCTCCTTACGAAGGAGGGGATTAGGGGAGGTCTACAATAATAACCCTTGATTTTTTACTAATTAACTGATATACTATTTTTGCTCCTTGATCTTAGGGAGCTTTTAATTAATTCAAATTTATGGCTAAAAAAAGAAGAGATCCCAGAGCTAAGGTGCCAAAATTGAAATGGCGCGAATTCGCCAAAGGCAAGCAAGGCACTGCCGGTAAATACCGAATAGGTAAATAGGAACTGTTGTCATTGCGAGGAACGAAGCAATCCCACCCACTACTATGTCATTTAGACCGAAGTGGAGGAATCCCTTAATACTTGTCATTGTGAGAGAGATTCCCACACTTCGCTGACAAGCTCTGCAATCCCATCCCATTATTCGGGGGTCGTCTAACGGTAGGACTCCAGGTTTTGGTCCTGGCTATCGGGGTTCGAATCCCTGCCCCCGAGTTATAAAATAAAACACTTCCCTTTTGGGAAGTGTTTTTATTATCTTCAGGAACAAGATTGGGATTCGAACAGGATAGAAACGAAACAAGCTTTACTGCGGAAGCGGTAAAGCGCAGTTGGGTGTCGCCAGAGTGCCGGTGGCACTCTGGCGCTGTCTCAGGACAAGAGAACTCTCCGCTTTCTGGCGGTGAGTGAACACGATTATTCTTATTATTTTGGAGTAAGCGGGGATTCGAACGGATAGCACTTAAACTTTAAGATTGAGTTTTATTTTGTTATACTTAATAAAATAAATTTATGTATTTTAACCAAGCAACAAATCCAACAAAACTAAAACACGCCGTTTATCTATTATCCTCTACAATTTTAGGCTTACTGTTAAGTTTTATCGCCCATGCTGTAATTGAAATTGGCTATTTAAGCTGGGCACAAAGTCGGGGAATAATAATAACTTTTTATAATGGCTGTGCCCTTTTACCAATAATTCAGATTGGACTTTTGTTATTTGGTGTAATTGGTGGATTCTTTTTAGGACGATTTTGGTGGCGAATGATTTATATTGAAAAAGTTTGGGCTAAAAAAAATAATTAAAATTAATATGTCCCAATACTATACCGCTCAACGCACTCGAGGTCTCTATAGCCCCAAAGACAATTCCTCCGCCCAAGGTGGACAGGCTTTCAAACTCTCACGCTCCAAGTTAGAGCTGTTTATTGACTGCCCGAGATGTTTTTATCTTGACCGCCGCCTGGGCGTTGGCCGTCCGCCGGGTTTCCCTTTTGCCTTAAACAGCGCTGTGGACGCTTTGCTTAAAAAAGAATTTGACATCCATCGCGCCAAAAACCAAAAACATCCTTTGATTGAAAAATACGGTGTTGACGCTGTACCGGTCCATCATGACGATTTGGACAAATGGCGCCACAATTTCACCGGCATCCAATACCTCCATCAGCCGACTAATTTACTGATTACCGGCGCGATTGATGATTTGTGGGCTAGAACTCCCACCCCCTCCGACTCCCCCTCGGGCAGGGGGAGAGAATTAGAATACATTGTCGTGGATTATAAATCTACTTCCAAAGATGAAGAGATTACCGAATTAAACAAGGACTGGCAAGGCGGCTACAAGCGCCAAATGGAGATCTACCAGTGGCTGCTGCGCCAAAACGGCTATAAGGTATCCAATACTGGCTATTTTGTCTATTGTAATGGCCGAACCGATTTGGCGGCCTTTGATGCCCATCTAGAGTTTGATATTACCCTAATTGCTTATGTCGGCGATGATTCCTGGGTGGAGAAATGCATTAAAGACGTCCACCAGTGCCTTAATGGCGCTAAAACTCCCAAAGCCAACCCCAACTGCGATTATTGCGCTTACATTGAAGCGGTTAATAGCAAAAATTAATCAAATAATAAATAATATGGACTCTTATGATTGGTACTTACAACTTATAAAGCCATCATGGTCTCCGCCAGCCTGGCTTTTTGGTCCGATTTGGACAATCCTATATGTTTTAATTACCGTTTCTTTCGGCTGGGTATTTTATCTGGCCTATCAGAAGAAAATAACTTTTTTAGTGGCTTTGCCATTTATTCTTAATCTGATTTTTAATTTTGCTTTTACTCCGCTGCAGTTCGGGCTAAAGAATAATCTGCTGTCGGCTGTTGATATCTTGCTGGTTTTAGGCACGCTTATTTGGGCGATGATCGCCATTTACCCTTATGCCCGCCGGATAACTTACATTCAAATTCCGTATTTGCTTTGGGTGGCTTTTGCCACTGTTTTGCAATTAACGATTACTTATTTGAATAAATAAATTATGAACGTCTGGGCTATCCCTCAAAAACAATTTAAAATCTTAAAGAAATTAAATACGCCGGTTAAGATCCAGGATTTCTTGGATAAGATGCCGATAAACTTCGAGCCCAATGGCGACACTTGCTTGTCGCCCTTGTTGGTTTTAGAGCAAAACACTTGCCATTGCATTGAGGCGGCGGTTTTAGCTGCCCTGGCGCTGCGGCTGAATGGTCAGCCGCCTTTAATTTTGGATCTGACTGCTGTTAGAAATGATTTTGACCATGTGATCGCTGTTTTTAAAAAAGGCAAGCAGTGGGGGGCGATTTCTAAAACCAACCACGCGGTCTTAAGATACCGCGAGCCGATTTATAATTCCATCAGGGAACTGGTGATGAGTTATTTCCATGAATATCTGGATGACTTGGGCCGCAAAACTCTAAGGAGTTATTCCTGGCCGGTTAATTTGAAAAGATTTGATAAGCTGGGCTGGATGACTGCCAAAGAAGAAATCGGCTATATTCCGGAATATTTGGTGAAGGTCAAGCATTTTCCCATTTTAACCGAGAATCAAATCAGGAATTTAAGATTGGCTGACCCCATTGAAATTAAAGCCGGCCAGCTGATAGAGTGGAAAGGAAAGATGGTATTATACAAAGCGGCTACTTTTAAATCTTGACTTTTAAAGCAAATTGAAATAGAATAATTTTAGTTTTTATTTAGCACTTTTAAACAAAACAAGGAAAGGATCATAAAGAATGATAATTAGAATGACTCTTTACAAAGGATAGGAAGATGACTGATAAGTTAAGAAGAAAAATTAAAATATTGCGAAAAAAAAGAGATGATTTGTGGCAAGAATTTTGCCGCTTGCCTAGACGAAACTCATTTTCCGGCCTGGGTTTAAGCGCTCAATTGGATGAGGTACAGGAGCAACTTGACTCATTAGAGGGTAAGAGGCGCTCTAAAAGATATTGTGCGGAAACAGACATCGAAATCATCGGATAAATTAATACAGCCGCCATTTAATTGGCGGTCTTTTTTTATTTTTATTTTTAATTTTCTGTAAAAAAATTACCCGGAAGCGCTAAAGCCTTCCAGGTGAATATCAGATAACTGGTTCTTCTTCAACATTAAACATTTCTACAATTCTGACGACTTCTTGGTCACGGGATATGGACTTAATGGAATAGGTTTTGGTCTGGTGATCCGGTTGGCGCTTGGTTGTAATTACCTCGAATCCGCTACGGGTAACTAAAACCTTTACAAATTGCTGATCAGCCGGAATGTAATGCACTATGGCCTTAGTCGGGACAAAAGATTTTTGAGCTAATGTTAAAACAAATGCCGATATAAAGAAAAAAATATGAATAATGATATTATGTAGTAATTCTTTTTTTCATCCGCATACATATACAATTCCTTTCTTTTCTTTGTTTTTTAACTGAAGATGCTGGAACTAAAAATCTTAGCAAATATTATGATTATTGTCGAGCGTAAAAATCCCCCTCTTTAACCAAGGAGAGGCCTGCCTGCGCAGGCAGATTAGGGGTGGTTGCCGATGCCTTCAGAAAACTTCGGCCAACCTCCTCTCACTCCCCCTTGGTAAGGGGGAGATTTATTATATGGTCTTTTTATTTTGCCCTCTTAGCTCTGATCCTGTCGTTTTCTGTCAGATATTTTTTCCTTAACCTGATGCTCTTGGGGGTTATTTCCAGATATTCATCGTCATTCATCAAATCCATGCCCCGTTCCAGAGTTAAGTCCAGAGGCGGAGTCAGGCGGATGGCCTCATCCGAGCCGGCAGCCCGCATATTGGTGAGTTGTTTGCCTTTGATAGGGTTAACAGCCATATCTTCACCTTTGGCGGTGTTGCCAATAACCATGCCTTCATAAACCTCGGTATTGGCTTCAATATAAAGAGTGCCGCGGTTTTGCAAATTAAATAAAGAAAAACCCAACGCTTTGCCGGTCGCCATAGAAATCATTGAGCCCAATTCTGTCTTGTTGATTGCTCCGGCGTAAGGCCGAAAGCCGATAACCTGGGAATATAAAATGCCTTCACCCCGGGTATCAACGATAAAATCATTCTTATAGCCCAATAAGCCCCGGGTGGGGATTTCAAAGACCAATTTTAAGTGGCCATGTTCCGGTTTCATCTGGGTCATAGTGCCGCGACGCTTAGCTAATTTTTCAATTACCACACCGGACATTAGTTGAGGCAAGTTAATAATAACTTCTTCAAACGGCTCATGTTTGACACCGTCAATTTCTTTGATGATGACCTGGGGCTGGGAGATCTGAAGTTCATAGCTCTCGCGCCTTAAGTTTTCCAATAAAATAGCAATATGCATTTCACCCCGGCCATTGACTTTATAGAATTCAGTGGTGGAAAAATCAATTTTCAAGCCCACATTCAATTCTAATTCTTTTTCCAGCCGTTCTTTTAATTGCCGGTTGGTGACAAATTTTCCTTCGTGTCCAGCGAAAGGGGAATTGTTAACCAAAAAATTCAAAGAAATAGTCGGCTCGTCAATGTTGATAGCCGGCAAGGCCTCTTGATTTTCATTGGCACAGATAGTTTCGCCGATATAAATATCTGGCAGACCGGCTAACATAATAATATCGCCGGCGCCGGCGCTCTCCACTTCTTTTCTTTTCAAACCTTCAAAAGTGAAGAGTTTGGTAATCTTGCCTTTCCGTATTTCGCCAGCGGGAGTTTTGACAACCACATTTTGGCCTTGGCTGATTTGGCCTTCGTAAATACGGCCAATGGCCAAACGGCCTAAAAAATTATCATAAGCCAAATTAAAGGGCTGTAAGGATAATGGTTTGCCTTTGGCTTCTTCGCTGGAAGCGACAGGAACTTTGGCCAAAATAATTTCCAAAAGCGGAGTTAAGTCATGGGAATCATCTTCTAATTTATTTTTAGCTATGCCTTCGCGGGCAATGGCGTAAAGAGTGGTAAAATTCAATTGCTCGTCATTGGCACCCAGATCCAAGAATAATTCATAAACCATTTCTTGGACTTCTTCGGGCCGGGCGGCGGCTTTATCAATTTTATTTATAACTACAATCGGCTTTAAGCCCAATTCCAAAGATTTTTTCAAAACAAATTTAGTTTGAGGCATCGGGCCTTCCTGGGCGTCAACCACCAGGATAACGCAGTCAATAGAGCGGAGCACTCGTTCCACTTCCGAGCCGAAATCAGCGTGGCCGGGAGTATCTACGATATTTATTTTAGTATTTTGGTAATAAACTGAAGTATTTTTGGAATAAATAGTGATGCCCCGTTCTTTTTCCAAATCATTACTGTCCATACTGGTGCCTTCATCGGCCAGGCCGGTTTGGCGCATCAAAGCCTCGGTTAAGGCGGTCTTACCGTGGTCAACGTGAGCAATGATGGCAATATTTCTGATAATCATAAAAAATAAAATCTTCTTTATTTAGAAGAAGTAAAGGCCTGGCGAATAGCGCCAATTAATCTAAAGGCCCATTAAGCGTAGCAGATTTAATGTCCAATGTCAATGAAAATATCATACAATATTAACATAAAAAGGCCTCGCGAGTTCTAAACTCAGGCGAAGCCATAAGAAGCCATAAATAGTTTTTCAAACTGGAACTAAAAAACGCCAGAAATTATAAAGCATGAGATGGGACGGGAAAAAACCCAGTCGTCCATCCGTATTTATACACGGAAAGCGGATATTACCATGCGGATCAATCCAGGCTGGATCAGCAAAACCAATCGGTCCATTGTGGTCATAGATAGGGAACTGCAGCTGGAAAGCCCACAACCATTGACTTTCACAAGTAGTAATGGTATGAACCATTGCCAGCGCTTTCCTGGCTTCTCCTATGTTTATTACTACCGTATTAGTATTAACGAGTCGGAATTCTCTTTCTTGTATGCCTCTGATAAAATTTCCTACATATCGCCAATCATTGGGTTGGTGGTCAGAAGCTCGGACCATGCTAAATGGACTATTCCCCAACAGATCACCATCAATTTTCAACCTGAAGATCTCGTTTAAGGCAGGATATTTCATGTTCGCTTCTCCTGTTGTTTTGGCGCTTTTTCTGAACTTAACACCGTATTTTCCAGTTGGTAAATTTTCTTTAAAATAACTATTTTTATTGCCAAAGAACTGGTTTTAATCTTAGGCCATATTATATTATTTTGATAATTTTGTCAATAACCGATATTTAACCGATATTTTAAAAAGCAAACACAAAAAGGCCGGCGATTATTCAACCGGCTTTTAAGGTTTTAAGAGGTCATCTGGTTTAATTGGCTTGATTAAGAAAATAGCGGATGCTCTCAAACTCTTCCGGCGACTGGCAAGTCAAGACCCTTAAAGGACAAGAAGAGGATTTTAAGACCTTTTCAATGCCGCGATGGATAAAATTGACAATCTCTCTCATCATTCTAACAGCTTCTTTGTCAGTTTTGAAAATAGGAGCTGTGCGAATCAGGGGCTTATAATCCTTGCCATTATCCATGGCTATCCAGCCAAAATATAGAGGTGTTCCATTAGCGGCGTTAATAGGACCACCAGAACTGATTGAAATATTACCGGGATTTTGAGCGATTTCCAAGAGCGTGGCTAAGGTTATCATTTCGGTTACCTCCCTTTGGGTTATGATGAATGAACCACTAATTATTATAGTTTAATGGTAATTAAATGTCAAGTCCGGAAAAATATAAATTAGCCAGCTATTGCCTTTGCCGATTTGTTATGTTAATCTGTTTTTGGCACCTTTCAACATTTGGAGGAAAAATGATGACTAAATTTTGCCGAATAACTGATTACGGCTATTTGGGCGGAGTTTGCGCCGGTTTGGCCTACGCTTTAAGAATTCCCACCTGGCTAGTTAGAATACTCTGGCTGATTCTTATTTTTGGTTATAAGGCCTACGTTTTAGGAATTTTAATTTATTTATTGCTCTGGCTTGGCCTGCCAAAATGGCATAAGACCCCCAGCGATTATGAAAGGATTTGCGAATAAGCCCTCTTTAACTTCCTTAAAACAGGAAGTTTTTTTATTGGCCCAGCAATGATATAATTATTTTAAATAAACCCAATGAAAATAGCCAGTCCTGACAATTCCAAGATAAAAAATCTTAAAAAATTGAAGCAGAAGAAATACCGAAAAAATTTCGGTGAATTTCTGGTGGAAAATTTAGTCATTATCAGCGATGCTTTAAAAGCCGGTTATAAGCCGATGGCTATTTTTGCCACTTCAAATTTTTCAGCCAAAAACAGAACAGAATTAGAAAAAATAATTAAGCAAAGTGATTTAAACGATTATTGGGAAATCAGCGATAAAATTAATAAATCATTTTCTAATTTGGAAATTCCTTCTGGCCTGACCGCTGTTTATAAACTGCCAGCCGAAAAAGAATTATTGTTTGACCAGTCCATCTTATATTTAAACAATATCAGCGATCCGGGCAATCTGGGGGCGATTTTCAGATCCGCTGTCGCCTTTAATCACAGTCATATCATTTTAGATGAGACCTGCGCCGATGCTTATAATTACAAAACCATCAATGCGGCCAAAGACGCTATTTTTAAAATAAACATCATTTATGATGATAATCTAAGATTATTAAAACAATTAAAAGGCCAACTGCCGATTATTTCAACTGCCACTGTCGGAGCCCAGGGACTGGATATTCTCAAAAAAACCAATAAGCGATGCTTGGTTTTCGGCAGTGAAAGCCGCGGCGTGGCTGAAAAAATCAGGCAATTAGCGGACAGTTCCGTGAAAATAAAAATGAGCCGGGAGATGGAATCCTTGAATGTGGCCTCGGCCGCCGCCATTATTCTTCATTATATTTACAACCAGTGATAGGTAATAGCTTGGCGGTCAGTTGATTGGCAAGCAGGTGGCTGTCCTGTATAATAATAGACAACAACCGGGCCATAAAATTAACTTTCATTCAAATGCCAACTTTTAATTTTACCTATATTTGGTCATTATTCTTATTGATTCTTATTATTATTTTTTTATTTTTTCTTTGGAAAAAAAGAAGCAATTTATCGCCCGGATTTTATAGCAGCACCTCCACCTTATCTAAATATTCCCGGGATTTGAATAATCAAGCGATTTTAGGCAAACTTGATCCAGTTATCGGGCGCGAGGAGGAAATTGAAAGGGTTATCCAAATACTTTGCCGTCGAACTAAAAACAATCCGGTTTTAATTGGCCAGTCGGGGGTGGGGAAAACAGCGATTGCCGAAGGTTTGGCCCAAGCCATTGTCAATAAAAAAGTGCCTAAGATTTTGGAAAATAAAAAAGTTCTGGCTTTGGATCTGGCTGGTATTTTAGCCGGTACCAAATATCGGGGAGAATTTGAGAAGCGGCTTAAAGAAATTGCCGATGAAATTACCGCCGCTCATCGCAACATTATTTTATTCATTGATGAGATCCATACTTTAGCTGAAGCCGGCGGCGCCGAAGGAGCGATTAATGCCGATGATATTTTAAAACCGGCTTTAGCCAGGGGGGAGCTCCAAGTCATCGGCGCCACTACCGCCGAAGAATACAAAGAATTTATTGAAAAAGATGTTACTTTAGACCGCCGCCTCCATCCCTTATTAATTGATGAGCCCTCGGCCCAGGAAACTGTTGCTATCTTAAACGGCATCAAGCGAAAATATGAGCAGTTCCATAAAGTAAAAATTACCGAAGAAGCGATTAAAGCCGCTGTGGAATTGACGGCCCAAAATATCAAGGACAAATCATTTCCCGACAAAGCTATTGATCTGATGGATGAAGCGGCTTCTAAAACCAGTTTGGAAGTGATTGATAAGAAAAGAGAAAAGGATTGGCCGGCAGTTGAAGTCAAAGAAGTTAAAGAAGTGATGGAGGAATGGCTGAAAAATAAAGTTTAATAAAATTATGTCAGCTTGGCTAAAAGATTTAAATAGCCGACAAAAAGAAGCGGTCACCTATGGCGAGGGGCCGCTTTTGATCGTGGCTGGCGCCGGCACCGGCAAAACCACCGTCATTACCAATCGCCTGGCCTATTTAATAGAAACGCAAAAATGCCGGCCGGAAGAAATTCTGGCGCTGACTTTCACCGACAAGGCAGCCGGTGAAATGGAAGAGCGGGTAGATAAATTATTACCTTATGGCTATGTGGATTTATGGATTTCCACCTTCCATTCATTGGCCGAGAGATTATTAAAGGAGCATGGCTTGGAAATCGGCTTGCCAACCGACTTTAAATTACTCTCCACTACTAACCAGTGGCTCTTGGTCAGAAATAATCTGACTAAATTTGATTTGGATTATTATCGCCCCTTAGGCAACCCGACTAAATATATCCATAGCTTATTAAGCCATTTTTCTAGGGCTAAAGACGAGAATATTAGGCCTAGTGATTATCAAAAATACGTTGACGGACTTTGGGAAATCACTGACCAGCCCAAATTGGCCAAGGAATTGTTTTCGCCGGAAATTCTTGAAGAATTGCCGGGCGAAGACCTGACCATAGCTGTTTCGCAGGAATTGAAAAAACTAAAAGAAATAGCCCAGGCCTACCAAACCTACCAGCAATTATTGTTAGATAATAACGCCCTGGATTTTGGCGATCTGATAAATTATTTGCTAAAATTGTTTTTGGAAAGAAAAAATATCCTGGCCCAATACCGGGCGCAGTTCAAATACATCTTGGTTGATGAATTCCAAGATACCAATTTAGCCCAATACGAGCTGATCAAGCTTCTTTCAGCGCCTAAAAATAACATTACCGTGGTTGGCGACGACGATCAGGCGATTTATAAATTCCGCGGGGCTTCTATTTTCAATATCCTGCAATTTAAGGATGATTACCCCGGCGCCCAGGAAGTATTTTTGACTGCCAATTATCGCAGCGCCCAGAATATTTTGGATTTATCTTATCAGTTTATCCAACAAAACAATCCTTATCGCCTGGAAGTGAAATTAGCCCAAGATAAAAACCGCGAGGGCGGTTTGTCCAAAAAGCTGGCAGCCCAAAATAAAGACCAAGGGGAAATTGAACATCTTCATGGCCAGAGTTTGGCTGACGAGGTAAAACTGACAGTTGAAAAGATGATTGAAATTTATAATAAGAATAAAAACCTTAAATGGTCGGATTTTGCCATTTTAATCAGGGCCAACAGCAGCGCCAATGAATTTATTTATGCCTTAGAACAAGCTAAAGTGCCTTATAATTTCTTGGCTTCACGCGGGCTTTACAGCAAAAAAATCATCCTGGATATTTTGGCTTTCTTGAAGCTCTTGGATGATTATCATGAAAGCCCGGCTATGCATCGCCTCTTGTCTTGGCCGCTTTGGGCCATTCCCCATCAGACTGTGATTAATTTCAATTACTGGGCCAAGCGGCGGGGCTGGTCGCTTTATGAATCGCTACAGCTGGCCCAAGAACTCGGCCAGATTGATTTGGAAACGCGAAAAAAGGTCTCTAAGATTATGGATCTGATAAATGAATTTTCCAAGTTGGCCAATGACAATAAAAAAACCACTGAAATTATCCAGGGTTTTATGGACAAATCCGGCTATCTTAAGGCCCTGACTGAAACTGATTCTGCCAAGAATCGGGAAGAGCTTAATTATCTGAACCAGTTTTTTAAGAAAGTCCAGGCCTTTGAAAAAGACCTGCCGACGCCAGCGGGCCAAACTAATAAATCAGTTAAAGATTTTCTGGCGCTGATTGATTTGGAATTGGCATCGGGTGAAGAAGGGGATTTAGACGGCTTTAACGAACAAGATGATCCGGAAACAGTCAAGATAATGACGGTGCATTCGGCCAAGGGCTTGGAATTTGAATATGTCTTTTTGCCCAACTTAGTGGACAAAAGATTTCCCACCATTGCCAGAGGCGAGGCAATTAAACTGCCGGACCAGCTGGTTAAAGAAATTGCTCCCGAAGGCGACATCCATCTGCAGGAAGAAAGAAGATTGTTTTATGTGGCTATGACTCGGGCTAAGCGGGGACTTTATTTTTCTTCAGCCAATAATTATGGCGGCGCCAGAACCAAAAAAATATCCCGTTTTTTGACGGAATTAAAAGAAGGCGGTTTGATTTTGAAATCAAAACCGGCAACTTTAGTAGTTGAAGAAAAAATAATTGTCAAAGCGCCATTGACAACCCAGTCCCGGCTGCCGGCCAAATTGTCATTTACGCGGTTAAAGGCCTTTGCCAATTGTCCCTATCAATACCGCTTCGCTTTTATCCTGAAAGTTCCAACCAAAGGCAAGCCGCAATTTTCTTTTGGTAAATCTCTGCACAGCACTTTGCAAAAACTTTTCCAGCTGGTTAACAAACAAATTAATAATCAGCAACTGCCGTTAATGACCGGCGGCGATAAAATTGAAGTTGACTGGCCAGACCTCCTTAGTTTATACCGGGAATCGTTTATTGATGATTGGTATCCCAGCCAGGCAGTCAAGGAACAATATTGGCAGAGTGGCGAAACGGCGCTCAAAGAATTCTATGAGCGCCATCGGGGTAATTGGCCGGCAGTTATCCAGATTGAATATCCGTTTAATTTCCAGCTGAAAAGCGACGGAGAAAATTTTACTTTATATGGAGTAGTTGATCGGATAGACAAAGTTGAGGGCGGGATCAGATTAGTTGATTATAAGACCGGCACCGCTAAAGATAAATTGTCGCTGGAGGATAAGGAACAGTTGCTTATTTATCAAATGGCGGTTGAAGAAATTTTAAAAGAACCGGTCAAAGAATTGGTTTTTTATTATCTTAATGGCAATAAGGCGGTATCTTTTTTGGGAACAGAAAAAGAGCTGGAAAAAACCAAAGCCAAGATATTTAAAAATATCGCCGGGATAAAAAAAGGCGAGTTCTTGCCTCAACCCGGTCTGATTTGCCAACACTGCGATTTTAACGGCATCTGCGATTATCGGGCTTAAACTCCTTGCCCTATATTGAATAAATTGAATAATGATAATTAGCCAAGACATCCCTGTCTTGGCATTTTTTATGGGAAAAACTACTCTTGCCAAAAAATATGGCGTATGTTAAGATGAAATCCGGGTTTAGTTCATTGGATGGGGCAAAGAAAACGAAGCAAGACAACCAAAAAGGAAAGAAAACAATGAAGCGAATGCTTGTTTTATCTTTGGTAGTCATGGTGACTGCGGCTCTCTTAGCGCCCAACGCTGAAGCCGGCGGGCTGAAGAATGCCGGCCAGAACACCGGGCGGGCGCTATTGTGTCCGCTCAAGGCAGTGGCGCGAGTGGCAGTGGCGGCTATTGACACCGTGACACTCAAGAAACCGGCGGCAGTTCTGTCAGCGCCGAAAATCGTTCGCCAGGAAGCGGTGGATGTGGTGGAAAGCCTGGCGCGTTGCGTCGCCAATAAGAAACCGATTCCCAAGAACGATGTCGGCAATGTCAACACCGCCATTAGCGAAGCCAAGGCGGATTGGCTGGTTGACGGCGTTGTCTATGGCGTAGCGACTGGCGTGGTTGTCCACAATGGCAATGACGTTGGCGCTATTCACCATGTCGGCAAGGCCGCCGCTACAGCAGTAGGCGTTGCCGTCAGCGCCGATTTAGTGGAGGAATGCGCTGACTAATTTTTAAATTGCGGTCCTTAGTTTTTTAGAAATTTTGTTAAAATTCAAACCAACCCGCCTGCTCCCCATCCCTTTCAAAAAGTTTAGAGCCGAAACATCACCAATGTTTCGGCGTTTTTTATTCTACCCACGTAATACTATGGGCATTAGCCTATAGATGCAGTATTTTCTGCTATCTTCTTTTTACTTGTCATTCCGGGCTTGACCCGGAATCCAGTGGTTTTATTTTATAATTCTGGATCCCCGATCAAGTCGGGGATGACAAAAACAAAAGATTAACCAAGAAGACAGCAGACAAGCGAAGCTTGAATTGTAAAATGCTATGTCTCTAAAGTCGTAGTATTTTATTATAATTTAGCTATTTTTTAGTTAAAATAGGCGGTAGCTATTGACAGAATTTATAATGTATGATATAATGCAAAAACAATCAGGAGAGAGATTACTAAAACAATATAAATTTTTCATATATTGTTTACCGCTCAAGGACCCTCTCTCCACTGAAAGGGTTCTTTAGTTTTTACAAAATCCCATGCCAGAGGCAGGCAAAGCGCCTTTGGCAGAAGGGGAGTGGCAATCTTTTACAACTTATCTTGACTCGCTGAAGCTTTAACGAAAGTGAATCAAGAAGATTCAAAGTTCCTTGTTAGGGCGGTATGCTGGTCATCCAGAGATATCGCCCTATGACAAGGGTCTTGGAATGAGACAGTGATGGCTTTCCTCCTCCGGTTTGCCCATCATTCTCTCTTCTTTAGATGACCCCAGGGTCGGGCTTTTTATGCCCGACCCGCCAAAACTATCTTGCTAATCTGCCGATCTCATTAAAATCAGGAGGGGATTTACGGGGCTTGGCAGGATAGTTGTGGCGCACTATAAAACACAAAGGGGAAAACAAACAATGAAATTAACATTAAACCCCTCGGATTTGTCTAGAGTTTATCAAACTGTAAGGGGTGACGTCGGCCAAGTGATCCCCACTCACAGGGTGTCGTTTGAGAAATTAAGCCCGGAGGCCCAAGCAGCGGTCAGAGTTGTTGGGCGAGCTATTTTCCATTCTTGGGATGAGAAAACTTTCGTCGCTGTTTTTCCGCCCAAGGAATAATGAAATGGAATTGATAGAAGCGGTGAAATCGGGCGGCCTTGAGGCGGTGGTAAGAGCCATCGCTAAGGGTATTGATCCCAATATAATTGGCCCAGACGGCCTGACTGCGCTGGATCATGCCGAGAAATTGGCAGAAGGGCCAAGTTCTCGAAATGTTATGGCATTTGTCAGGGACATGTTGGCAGCTGCCAACAAGGAGGAATAATGGAACAGAAATATGGTGGTTGTCCGTTCTGCCAAAAGACCGTGCCGGTCTTTTGGACTCGTGGTCACTACCTTTTAGAGGACCACGAGGATGATGCCGTTCACCAACCCTGCGAGGGTTCGTATTGTGAACCCGAGGGGGTAACCAAGTAGAAAACCAGGGAGCATGGATTTTATCTGTGCTCCCCGCCAAAACTATCTTGCTAATCTGCCGATCTCACTAAAATCAGGAGGGGATTTACGGGGCTTGGCAGGATAGTTGTGACGAGCAACTAAACTGAAAAGGAGTGAGTTATGGCGTATGAAGTCAAAGAGAAAGAACACGGAGGGTTCAGGGAAGTGGTTTGGTGTAGGTGGTCTGAAAAGATAGACACAATCCAGTTCCCAAGTCTGGCCGAGATCATAGAAGCCGCTATAAGGGAGTTTCCAGAAATTCCATTTAGTGATCTCATGATTGAGGCCAATGGTTTTGAAGCTGAACTCGTCTGCCTTAGGCAGAAGGGAGTTCCCAGGTACTAAGGGTTCCAGGGGAGTACGGACAAAGTCCGTGCTCCCCGCCAAAACTATCTTGCTAATATAGAATATTCCAGAAAATGAATTTTTACGAGGGAATTGAAATCAATTTGGCGAGATAGTTTTGGGAAAGCACCTTTAATTTTCAAAAGTTTAGAGCAATTTCATAGGGGAGGGAAAATAAAAAGATAACTGCCGGTCACAACCAAGAATAGGGCCGAGGCCAGATATCTTAATAATCATCTTCTATCAGTTGCTCTAAATAGCAACGGCCAGGGGGATTTTCTCTCTGCGCCGATACGAAGGAGGCATCTGCTTGTCCAACTCGTAGAAACCTGCCTGTCGGCAGGCAAGAATTTTGAATCGCGCCTTTGGCGCTTAATTGCCTGAAAATCAGCAGTTATTAAAACTGCTAAATCAGCGATTAGCCGAAATTTTTCTACGGGCTTAAATCAGCAAGCTTGATAAAACCGGTACAAATAATTATATTATAAGAGACCGACCATTTTATCAGGGTCTTGTTCGTATCGTTGCGGAGAGAATAACCCAGACCAAAGGAGATTTTATGGTTGTTCAATGCTGTGTTTGCAAGAAAACCAAGATGCCAGACGGCTCTTGGCAGGTTATTTCTGTGATTGGGGAGGAAATAAGCCACGGCTATTGTCCTCCTTGCGCGGAGGAGGCAATGAACGCTCTAGAACAGAGCGGAAGGAAGGTCAAATGAAAATGTTATTGAAAAAGTTTTTTAGCCAGGAAAGAAGCAGTTCATGCGCTGGTTGTCCCTGCGAAGATTGGGATAACTGTGGCTGTGTGCTGTGCCCATTCTCCCAGGCCGATGAGCTTGAGAATGAGGGGCTGGACACAGTGGATTTTATGGCCGCTTTGTCCGGCGGCCGTTAACAAGTCGAGTGGGGGAAGTTAAAACCTTCCCCTCTCCAATCAAGTTAATAACTAAATTATTAATTGGCTTGGGGAAAAAAGATTACCTGATAATTATTTCAGGTTTAACATTCTCTCTTCTTTTTCCCCGTTAGATTTCTAAATCTTCTAGAAGTTTAACGGAGACACGGAAGAGAGTTTTTTGTTTTGTTATGCATAAATTATCCGGAGTTTAGAGGAGTTTTGAAAGTTATTAGGTTAATTTCATGACCCCCGCTACCCGTTCCTGGGTAGCGCTAAATGCTTTGCATTTAGCGACGCTCACTTCGTTTCGCTTCTACCCGTCGCTCTGCGACCCCTTACCTGTCCGCCTTTGGCGGGGTAAGGGGAGGAATTATTTTTAGCTTTATTGTTTTCTTGATTTCTTGTTTTTGTGTTTTCTTGTTTTTTACTTTCTTGATTTATCCACAGAAACATTAAAAAAAGATTGATTGAAATTTTTGGTGGTGATACAATTTTAAATTGAGGGAAGGATTCAATGCCGATTCGGTAAGAATTGTATGACCTCAACTTAGGTTTGAGGGTTTTCTCTTCTATGCAATTTCCTAACGCTCCGGTTCACCCTTCTCTAAATCCCGTCTTAACGGACGGGATTTTTATGCGGAAGCTTTCTTAAATACAATGCCAATAGCATTGTATTTAAGAATGATCGCATAACCCCGTCTTAATTCTATAATTAATAATAATTTTAAAGTAAGGTAAGCCGAAGGCGGTTTCTGAATTTTTATATTTTATAAGCATTAAACATCAACTGAATTAAGGTGGGGTTAAATGTTTTTTAATTTTTGTGCTATAATATCAGCAAATGATATTGGTATTTTATGAATATAAAACAATTATTAACAGTGGTGTTAATCGCGACTGCGGTTTTCTGGCTTGTTTGGCTGTTGGCTTTATCGCAAATAGATCCTTTTGACACTGATTTATTCGGTCTTGTCTTATTTTATCTGACTTTTTTCTTTTCGTTATTGGGAACTTTTTTTCTGACCAGTTTCGCCTACCGGAAAATTTTTAATAAATTTTCGCTGGAATACAATATTGTCGGTCTGTCTTTCAGGCAGTCATTTTTTCTGGCGCTTTTAGTTGTTAGTTTGCTGATGCTTCAGGGCATAAAAATGTTAAATATGATCAATGCTTTGCTACTGGTGGCGGCGGTGGTGATTTTGGAATTTTTCTTTTTAAGTTATAAAAGAAGAATATAGTTGGCTGACAATCTAGACGGCTGGCGGGAAAAACGCCGGCTTTTATAATTGACTAAAATCCTTAATTTCAGTTATAATAACTACATTATTTATCTTGGCTTTAAAGTGAAATGAAAGGAAAATTAGAACAAATCAAGAAAGAATTCCAAAAAGAAATTGAAGCAGTTAAATCTCTGGCTGATTTAGAAATTTTGGACAATAAATATCTGGGCCGAAAAAGCGGCGCTCTGACTTCGGCGATGAAAGAATTAAAATCACTGGCCAAAGAGGAAATACCGAAAATGGGCCAGTTAGCCAATGAAGTAAAAATTTTTCTGACAGGCGAGTTTGAAAAAACTAAGAAAAAACTAAAAAGCCAAGATCAAATCAGCGGATCATTTGATCCGACTTTGCCGGGTACTGAACAGCCGATTGGCCATTTGCATTTGGTCAGTCAGGCTATTAGGGAAATATCGTCAATTTTTGAACACATCGGCTTTCAACGAGCCAGGTATCCGGAAGTAGAATGGGATTATTATGCTTTTGAAGCCCTCAATATGCCTATTAGCCACCCAGCCAGAGATGAATGGGAGACATTTTTTATTGACCAAAAACCGATTAATAAAAAATTAGGACAGCGGATTTTAACGCCGCATACATCTTCGGGCCAGGTCAGAGAAATGGAAAAGGGGATACTGCCAATTAGAATGATGAATATCTCTAAAACTTACAGGCGACAGATTGACGCTTCGCATTCGCCGATGTTTCACCAATTTGAAGGCCTGGTTATTGATAAAGACATAAATATCACTCATCTAAAAGGCACGATAGAATACTTTGTTAAAAGATTTTTTGGAGAAAATAGAGAAATTCGCTTGCGACCTCATCATTTCCAATTCACTGAACCTAGTTTTGAAGTGGATATTTCCTGCGGGGTCTGCGAAGGTCGTGGCTGCAAACTTTGCAAAGAGGGCTGGCTGGAACTGGCCGGCGCCGGCCTGGTGCATCCTAATGTCTTAAAAGCCGGAAAAATAGATCCCAATAAATATAGCGGTTTTGCTTTCGGTTGGGGAGTGGAAAGATCCTACCTGATGAAATCAGGATTAAACATTGATGATATCCGGCTCTTGTATAAAAATGATTTGAGAGTGATTAATCAGTTTTAGCTTATTAGCTGGTAGCTTTTTAGCTTCTTAAGAAAATATTATAAAAATAATCTAAAAAGCTAATAAGCTAAGAAGCTACAACCTAATTATGAATCTCAATGTTTCCTACAACTGGCTGAAAGAACATATCTCTACCAAAGATAATGCTCATGATTTTGCCAAAAAATTGACGGTTAGCGGACCGACTGTTGATTATATTAAAGAACTCTCACCGACTTTTAAAAAAGTGGTGGTGGGCGAAATTATTTCTATAGAAAAACATGCCTCGGCTGACAAGCTTAATGTCTGTCAAGTTGAGGTTGGCGGAAAAAAACCACTCCAGATAGTTTGCGGCGCTCCCAATATAAAAGTCGGCCAGAAAGTGCCGGTGGTTTTGGTTGACGGAGAAGTTTCGGGAAAAAAAATAAAAAAAACCAAAATCCGTGATATTGAAAGCGAAGGCATGATGTGCAGTCAGAAAGAATTGGGTGTCGGTGAAGACCAGAGCGGCATATTTATTCTGCCTCATTACACCAAGACCGGAGCGGCTTTAGAAAAAATATTGCCGATTGAAGATAGTGTTATGGAAATTGAAGTTACTTCTAATCGACTGGATGCTATGAGCATTATCGGTCTGGCTAGGGAAGCGGCGGCTATAACCGGCGGGAAGTTTTTATACCAAGAGCCGAAACCAAACCTGAAAATACACCAACCAACAAAATTGTCAGTTTCAGTTAAAGAAAATAAATTATGCCCCCGATACCAGGCCATAGTCATGACTGATGTCAAAGTTGATGATTCTCCGCTCTGGCTGCAGCAGCGGCTTTTATCAGCCGGCCTTCGGCCGATAAATAATTTGGTGGATATTACTAATTATGTCTTATTGGAATTCGGCCAGCCGATGCACGTTTTTGATTACCAAAAATTGAAAGGCCAGTCAATAATTGTCAGATTGGCCAGAAAGGGGGAGATTATTCTGGCTTTGGACGGCAGGAATTATGAACTAACAGAAAACAATCTGGTGATTGCCGATAGCAAGATGCCAGTAGCCATGGCTGGAGTGATGGGTGGAGAATTGTCGGCGGTTAGCGGTGAAACCAAGACCATTGTTTTGGAATCGGCCAATTTTGAACCAATAAGCATTAGGAAGACATCGCGCTTACTCAATTTGCAATCAGACAGTTCCAATCTTTTTGAAAAAGGACTGCCAGCGGACAATACCAGGCCAGCGCTACTAAAAGCAGTGGAATTAGTCAGGGAACTGGCCGGCGGTCAGGTAGCTTCCAAAATATTTGACGAAGCTAGCTATAAATCAAAAACCAAGGAAATTTCTTTCGCGTCGGAAAGTATCAAAAAAACCTTGGGCGTAGAAATAAAGCTGTCAGAAATAAAATCAATTTTAGAAAGTTTGGGTTTTGCTGTATCGGGTAATAACACTTTAAAAGTCAAAATACCTTTTTGGCGGGCTAATGATGTTGAAGAGGCCTATGATTTAGTCGAGGAAGTGGCGCGGATTTACGGTTACCATAAGCTGCCCTCAAAATTAATGACGGGCGTTATACCTTTGGGCGATTTTAAAAACGAATTTTTATTGGAAGACAAAACTAAAGATATTTTAGTGGGCTTGGGTTATAGCGAAAATATCAATTATTCATTTATTTCTAAGAAGCTGATCACTAATTGCTCATTGGATCCTAAAAATCATATAAAAATCGCTAATCCTTTGAGCGGTGATTTTGAGTATATGAGAGCCACTTTAGTGCCCGGCCTCTTGCAGTCAATCAAAGAAAATGAAAGATTGGTTAAGGATTTAAAAATTTTTGAATTAAGCCAATCATACCAGAATAAAAAAGACGATCTGCCCACAGAAAAGATGGATTTGGTGGTGGCTATAGCTGAAGATTCAGTGGCTAAGCCCTTTTTTGATATTAAGGGCGCGTTCTCGGTGATTTTGCAAAAATTAAATATTGAAGATTTTAAAATTGAACCGCTCAAAGATGACTGGTCGTACTGGCAGACTAGCGAATCAGCTGAAATCTCAATCAATGATAAAAAAATCGGCATCATCGGCTCTATCAATAAAGAAATATTGTCACTGTTTGGCATTAAAAAACCGGTGGCTATGGCCGAGATAGATTTTGCCGGTCTGACTGAATTAGCCAAGGCCAGCCCGATTTACCGGCCCATTGCCAAATTTCCGGCCATTGAATTGGATATTTCCATGGAAATCGGCCAAGAAGTTTTATACCAAAAGGTTGTTGATTTAGTGAAAAATATCAGCGAACTCATAAGACAAGTGCTGTTCTTGTCGGAATACCAGGACGAAAATATCCCCAAAGGCAAAAAGGCGCTGGCTATTAGAATTGTTTACCGCGATGACAATAAAACTTTGGAACTTTTGGAAGCGCAGAAAATCCACAATCAAGTTGTGGAGAAATTAAAGAAGGAATATAATGTAAATATAAGGTAATTTAAAAATTTTTAATTTTCAATTTCAAACAATTAATTAATTTTAAAATTTTAAAATTGTTTTTGAAATTGAAAATTGAAAATTTTAAAATTTAATTTATATTCCCATGCTTGAAACTTCACAAGATCTTTTACGTTTAGCTATCGCATTAGTGATCTTATTTATCGGCTTGGCTATTGGCTGGGGTTGCGTTTATATCGCTTTGATTCTGCGCGATATTAAGAAAATGACTAAAAGCGCCAGAAAAAAACTGGACTTGATTGACCAGATTTTAGAGACCGTCAAAAAGAAAGTGGAAACGACCGCCAATTATCTGCCGCCCTTAATTGAAGGTATGGGCAAATTAGCTGCCCACTTTAAGGACAAAAAAACCAGCCAGAAAAAACGTAAAAAATAATTTAAAAAATATGAAAAAACCTTTATATTTTTTATCTTTTTTAGCTTTGCCATTATTTATTAGCAGTTGTAATAATCAGTCGGCGGTTAATCTTAATAATAATCAAGTGGCTAATCAGATTGTCAATCAGAATAGTTTAACTGAACCGGCCGCTGTCAATGCTGTTTTGCCGACTAATACCGATACCCCGGCTGTAACCACACCGGCTGAAGTGACCTTAGCCGGCTTTGCTTTTAAGCCCCGAACTCTGACTATTAAAAAGGGAACAACGGTTACCTGGACCAATCAGGATTTAGTGACTCATACTGTCACGGCTGACGCCGATTCAGCTCTGAATTTTTCTTCACCCAGTTTGAGTCGGGGAGATACTTATCAATTAACTTTCAATTCTCTTGGCACTTTCAATTATCATTGTTCGCCTCATCCCCAGATGAAAGCGCAAATTATTGTTATAGAATAATATGCTAAATAATTTCAGTTATTATCCGATTCTCGGCAAACCTTTGATAATGTATTTAGGTATTGCCACCTTTTTGCTTTTTTTGGCTACTGCCGGTGTTGGCTATGGTATTTTCAAAGGCCAATTAAAAATTTCCATTACCTGGCATTTCCGCTTGGCCAAAGCCGCCATCGCCTTAGCTATTATTCATGCCGCTTTGGGTATTTTGGCTTATTTTTAAGAAATTTATTGGTAATTTTAAAAAATTAAAAGAGTGAAAAACTCTTTTTATTTTTAACTTAAAAAGCAGAAATATTTGCTTTTGTCCTTTTAATCCTGTAAAATTAAACTATTCATTTGACTTAAATCAAATAATTATGGCCGAAAACAACCCCCTTGACGAACGCCAAGTGCGGCTTCAAAAATTGGAAAAAATAAAAGCCGCCGGTCTAAACCCTTATCCGGAAAAATTTGACAAGCCAAACTCTTTAATCCAAGCCAAAACCTTGAAAGAGGGGACTAAGGTTAAGGTAGCCGGCCGAGTCATGACCAAACGGGAGATGGGTAAAATCGCTTTTTACCACCTGCAGGACCTTTCGGGCAAAATACAAATAGTTTTCAAATCGGACAAGATTGGCCAAGAACCATTCAAATTCCTGTCTAAAATGGTGGACTTAGGTGACTTTTTAGGCATTGAGGGAAAAATATTCACCACTCAAAAAGGCGAAATTTCTGTTTTAGCCGATAAATATGTTTTCTTGGGCAAAGCCCTGCGCCCCTTGCCGGAAAAATGGCATGGCTTAAAAGATCCGGAAATAATTTACCGCCAAAGATATTTGGATCTGCTAATGAACGAAGATTCCAAAAGAATTTTTGAATTCCGAAGTAATTTTATCCGAGCTATCAGAGAATTTTATTGGCAGGAAAATTTTCTGGAAGTAGAAACGCCGACTTTTATGCATCGGGCCACTGGCGCCACCGCCACCCCTTACAAAACCCACAACAACGCTCTGGACATTGATGTTTATTTGAGGATTTCCCACGAACTGCCCTTAAAGGAACTGATTATTGGGGGCTTAGAAAAAGTATTTGAATTGGGCAAGGCCTTTAGAAACGAAGGAGTAGATCCCTCGCATTTGCCGGAACACACCCACTTGGAACACTACTGCGCTTACTGGAATTTTGAAGATAATATCCGGTTTACTGAAAAGATGATTGATTATTTGTTTGCTAAACTTAAAATAAGCCAGAAAATGGATTTGGTCGGTCGTGATGAGAAAACTCATCAGGTTGACTGGTCGACGCCTTTCAAGCGCATCAATTTCATAGAACTTTTAAAGCATGATACAAAAATTGACATCAGAAAATATACTGACGCTAAAAGTTTATTGAAAGACCTTAAAAAAGCCCAGATAGAATTTGAAGGCATGAGCGAGATGGGACTAGCCGGCTTGATTGATAACTTATACAAAAAAGTTTCACGCCCCAAAATCATCAATCCGACAATTTTATACCATTACCCTAAATATCTTCAGCCCTTAGCCAGGATAAATGATGATGATAAAAATATCGTGGACCAATTCCAGCTAGTGGTTAATGGCTGGGAAATAGTCAAGGCCTATTCTGAATTAATTGACCCGATTGACCAAAAAGAGAGGTTTAATGAGCAATTGAAAGCCAAGGCCAGCGGCGAAGCCGAAGTGATGGAAAGCGATGAGGAGTTTATTATTGCCTTAGAACATGGCGCGCCGCCTATCTCTGGCTGGGGTCTGGGCCTTGACCGGGTAGTGGCGCTACTAACCGGCCAGACCAATTTGCGGGATGTGGTTTTGTTTCCACTGCTTAGGCCAATAGAACAAGAAAACGAAAAAGCCAGAAAACCAGAAAACAAATAAAAATAACAAGAAATTAAAAAATAAATTATTTTTTAAAAGCCATTAGCTAAACGTTAAAACCTAAAAAGCTAAGAAGCTAATAAGCTACTACTAAAATATGTTAGACATTAATAAAATCCGAGATGATCAAGAGGGGATTAGAAAAGCCCTGCTTAAAAGGCTGGAGGCCGACCAACTTGACCAAATTTTGAAAAAAGTTTTGAAGTTGGACAAAAACCGGCGGAAATTAATCAGCCAAACAGAAAAATTGAAAGCCGAGAGAAACCAACAATCCAAAACCAAACCCACGTCGGAAATTATTGAGCGGCTGAAAACCAGCGGTGAAGACATTAGAATATTGGACGGCAAACTGGCTAAAATCGAAATCAAGTTTTTTGAAATAATGTCGGAACTGCCCAATATCCCGGCTGATGATGTAGTTAGTGGCGGCAAAGAAAATAACCAAGTTGTTAAAACATTTGGCGAAAAACCAAAGTTTAATTTTACGCCCAAAGACCATTATGGATTGGCCACTTCTTTGGATATTATTGACTATGAAAGGGGAGTGAAAATGTCTGGCGCTAATTTTTGGATTTATAAGGGACAAGGCGCGCTCTTGGAATGGGCGCTATTGAATTATTTTATTGATTTCCACACTAAAAACGGCTACCAATTTATGATCCCGCCATTTTTATTGACAGAAAAGTCAGCTTACACTTCCGGCCATTTGCCAAAATTTAAAGATGACCTGTTTTGGACCCAAGATAAAACTTGCCTTAATGCCACCTCGGAAATGATGCTGGGTAATTATCATCGCGATGAAATTTTAGATGAAAAATTACTGCCTTTGAAATACTGCGCTTACAGCGCTTGTTTTCGGCGTGAAGCCGGCTCTTATGGCCAAGAGGAGAGGGGCATGATCAGGGGCCATCAATTCAATAAAATTGAAATGTTCCAATTCACCAAACCGGATGACTCGGCTCTGACTTTTAATGAGTTAGTAGAAAGTGCTGAAAAATTGGTTGAAGGTTTAAGTTTGCATTACCGAACTAGGCTACTGGCTGCCGGTGATGCTTCAGCCGCTATGGCCAAAACCAAAGATATTGAGGTCTGGATTCCTTCAATGAACACCTACAAAGAGGTCTCCAGCGCTTCCAATGCCCTGGATTACCAAGCCAGGCGCGGCAATATTAGATTTAAGAATACTAAAACCGATAAAAATGAGTTTGTCCATACCTTAAACGCTTCCGGCTTGGCTACCAGTCGTTTGTTTCCGGCAATTTTAGAACAATTCCAGCAAGCGGACGGCTCGATTTTAATCCCTCAAGTCCTGCAAAAATATACCGGTTTTGATAAGATCACTTCCTTAAAGTAAAAATGACCGATAAAATTAAAATAGGAGTGGTTTTTGGCGGCACATCCAATGAAAGGGAGGTGTCGCTGTTTTCTGGTTCTCAAATAATCAATAATCTTAACAAGGAAAAATACGACATTAGGACTTATGATTCGAAAATAAACTTAAAAGAGTTGATCAGCGACTGTTTGGATAAAAAAATTGATTTTTGTTTGATAGCGTTGCACGGACGAGGCGGTGAAGACGGATCAATCCAGGGAATGTTGGATTTATTGAAGATGCCTTACAGCGGCAGCGGAACTATCTCTTCAGCTCTATGTCTGGACAAATCTTTAGCGAAAAAAATAGTCAAGTTGTCTGGCCTATTAGTGCCCAATGATCTGATTATTAAAAAAAATGATTGGCAAAATAATAAGAATGGATTATCGGAAACAATTTTAAATAGTTTTAAGCTGCCTCTGGTGGTCAAGCCCAATTCAGCCGGGTCGTCGGTTGGAGTTAACATCGTAAAAAATGAAAATCAATTGATTGAAGCTATTGAAGAATCATTTTGGCACGATCAAGTGATTATTTTAGAAGAATACCTAAAGGGCTTGGAAGTTACTGCTCCTATTTTAGGTGATAGGGCTTTGCCGCTAATTGAAATAATTCCAACCAATGAATTTTTTGATTATGAAGCTAAATACACGGTCGGCCAATGCCAAGAAATAATCCCGGCCAGGCTTAGTAATGAACTAACCAAAGAGGTTCAACAACAAGCTCTAAAAATAGCTGAAATTCTCAAATGTCAGGGTTTAAGCCGAATTGATTTCATAATCAGAGATAAGGAAATTTTCTTTTTAGAAACCAATACCATTCCGGGAATGACAGCCAATAGCTTATGCCCTAAAAGCGCTCAAGCTGATGGTCTGAATTTTTCTGATTTATTAGATAAAATTATAGAATTAGCGCTTAAAAAATGATCAGAGATTTTCCCCATGGCAGTTATCAGCCAAAAATAAAAATCAGGAAGGATTATAAAAAAAAACATTTTACTAATCCTTATTTTAATCAGGCACACAAAAAAGCTGGGAGCGAGGGCTTTAATACCAAATTGTATTTGAAAATAATCCTGGTTTTGTTTTTATTATATCTGGCTGTTTATAGCGATTTATTCAAAATTAAAGTTATAGAGATAAAGGGGACTGATTTAATTGATCCGGCGGCAATAAGACAGATCGTTAATGAGCAAATCAATTCCTGGCGCTGGTTTTTATTGCCTCAAAATAATCTTTTATTGTTAAGCCAGAAGAGAATCACCCGAGCTGTTAATGCCAAATACCGGTTGGAAAAGATTGAAATACACAGGGGCTGGCAAAAACTAAAAATAGAAGTTAAGGAAAAAGTCAATTATCTGATTGTCATTGATAAAAGCAAGTCATTTTTTACTGATGAACAGGGGCTAATAGTCCGCGAGATAACTCCAGCAGAAATGGCGGATTATTCAGCTAAACTGCCGCTGCTAAACACCGATCAAGAAATCAAAGTGGGCGATCAAGTGGTCAAAAAAGAAATAGTTGATTTTATTTTAAAATTAAGCGAGAAAATACAGGCAACCAGTATTGGCGTCAGCGGCTATCAGAGCGGGGGACAGACCGAAGTTACTCTGATAACCAAAACCGGCTGGCAAGCCCATTTTGACATTAACAATGATCTTGACATCGCTATTGCCAACCTGCAATTGATATTAAATGACAAAGTTAAAAACCAAAACAATCTGGAATATATTGATTTAAGATTCGGTGATAAAGTTTTTTATAAGTAAAGAAAAGAAGTAAAAAACGGTTAATACCTTAATATTGACAAGATCGTTCTCTATCCAATAGCTTGGCAACACTTTTGAAGAATTTGGGAAGGAGTTTGTAAGTTAATGCCCAGATGTAATCTTTCTTGATTA